>JAPUER010000068.1 GCA_027492485.1 Betaproteobacteria bacterium | reverse complement strand
TGTCAAACTCCTACTGCCTCCCCGGCAGAGCCGGGGGAACTCCCGATGTGGTTAGACGGGCGGCGGGCCGCGCTGCGCGGGTGGCCGCCGGCGCTCAGTCGGCGTCGAGCAGCTTGTCGATGGCGGCGGCATCGACGTCGCGGCCGCGCAGCTTCGAGCAATCCACGCCCTGCTTTTCGAGCGCGACGCAGATGTTGTTGAGCCGGGCATCGAGCTCGGCACTGTGATCGAGCAGCTTATGGATGGCCTGCACCAGCGGGTCGTCGAGGTCGGCCGAAATGCCGTAGGCCGAGAAGCCGATCTTCTGCGCCGTCGCCTCGCGCTTTTCCTTCGTCTCGGCGGTGACGATGCGCGCCGGAATGCCGACCGCCGTGGCACCGGCCGGCACTGCCTTCAGCACCACCGAATTGGAGCCGATGCGGGCGCCCTCGCCCACCGTGAAGCTGCCCAGCACCTTGGCGCCGGCGCTGACGATGACGCCTTTCTCCAGCGTCGGATGCCGCTTGGCGCCGCGTTCCAGCGAGGTGCCGCCGAGCGTGACGCCCTGGTAGATGGTGCAATCGTCATGCACTTCGGCGGTTTCGCCGATGACGATGCCCATGCCGTGATCGATGAACACGCGGCGGCCGATGAAGGCGCCCGGATGGATTTCGATGCCGGTCAAAAAGCGCGACAGATGCGACACCCAGCGCCCGCTGCGTTTAAAGCCGGCGCGCCACAGCGCGTTGGCGATGCGGTGCAGGCGCACGGCGTGAAAACCGGGATAGGACAGCCAGATGTCCAGCCCCGAACGGGCGGCCGGGTCTTTGCTGCGAATGGCGTCGATGTCTTCGCGGATGCGGTCGAACATGGAGAAAGTGCGTCAACGGGCGCCGGACGATGTGCCCTTGCGTTCGCCGAGTGTAGAGCCTTGGCCGATGTCCCCAAATCCGCTACGGGCAAAGTGCCCGACCGCGCCGTGCGGCTGCACAGGCGCCGTGACGGCAACAGCTTTTCCATGCAACGCCCAATTAATATGGGCTACAAGCCAATTCCCCTCTGAAGTCGACTTTACGCGAATTTTCCGCTGAGCCCATATTCAATGGACGTTTCAGGCAAAAGCTGCATGGCACTACGCCGCCAGGTACCGCTGCACCAGCGCTACCCACATCGCCGAGCCGACACCGATGTTGTCGTCGTTGAAGTTGTAGCCGGGGTTGTGCACCATGCAGGCGCCGGCGCTGTCGCCGTCGCCGTTGCCGATGAAGAAATAGCAACCCGGCAGCTTTTCCAGCATGAAGGCGAAATCCTCGCTGCCGGTGATCGGCGCCGCGTTCCAGACGACGCGGTCGTTGCCGACCAGATCGCGCGCCACGGCGCAGGCAAATTCGGCCTCGGGCAGCGTATTCACCAGCACCGGATAGCCGCGCTGGTAATTCACCTCGGCGCGCACGCCGAAGCTTTCCGCCTGGGCGGCGGCGATGGCGCGGATGCGCGTCTCCAGCAGGTCGCGCACGGCCGCGTCCAGCGCCCGCACGCTCAGCTCCAGCGTCGCCGTCTGCGGAATGACGTTGTTGGCGACGCCGGCATGCAGCGCGCCCACCGTGACCACCGCCATCTGCAGCGGATCGACGTTGCGCGAGACCACGGTTTGCAGCGCCATCACCAGGCTGGCGGCCGCCACCAGCGGGTCCTGCGCCCGGTGCGGCATGGCGCCGTGACCGCCGTAGCCATGCAGCGTGATGGTCACATTGTCGGCCGAGGCCATCGTGGAGCCGGTGCGCACGCTGAACTGCCCCTGCGGCAGACCGGGCATGTTGTGCATGGCAAACACCGCGTCGCACGGAAAGCGCTCGAACAGGCCGTCGTCCATCATGCGTTTGGCACCGCCCTTGCCCTCCTCCGCCGGCTGGAAGATCAGGTTCAGGGTGCCGGAAAAGCGCCCGCTGGCGGCCAGATATTTGGCCGCCGCCAGCAGCATCGCCGTGTGCCCGTCGTGCCCGCAGGCGTGCATCACGCCGCGCCGCTTGCTGGCGTAGCCGAAAGTGTTGGCCTCGACGATCGGCAGCGCGTCCATGTCGGCACGAACGCCGACGCGTCCCTTACCATCGCCGCGCACCAGTTGGCCGACGACGCCGGTGCCGCCGAGACCGCGGTGCACGGTGTAGCCAAAGCTCGCCAGCCGTTCGGCGACCAGATCGGCGGTGCGGAATTCTTCGTACGCGAGCTCCGGCTCGCTGTGAATGTCGCGACGAATGCCGACGAATTCGTCGGCCTGAGCGTAAAGCGCGTCGAGAAGTACGGCCACGTCGGCTCCTTTGTTGGCGAAATATTGTTGTACCGGCAGGTTAGACGATTCTGCGCATGACAGCGCCCAATCGATCCGATGCCCGCTGCCGGAGCCGTGCGTACCGCCCAGACGCCTAGCCGGGAAACGTGCGATAGCCCAGCCGCTCCGAGATGGCCCGCGCCGTGGCGTGCACGTCGGCGGCAATCGGGCTCGCCCAGGTGCTGTCGAACTCGGCGGCCGGCCCGAGCGCGGTAATCGCCAGCGCCACTTCTCCCGTGTAGTCGAACACCGGCGCGCTGAATGCGTTGACGCCGGGCACCGGATGGCCTTGCGCGCGGGCCAGGCCGCGTTCGCGCACATCGGCAAGTTCGCTCGCGATGTCGGCCAGCGCCCGGCGCGCGTCCGCCTGCTGCCGCGCGTCCGGCGAGGTGGCCGCGATCGCGGCATCGATCTGCCCGGCGTTGGCATAGGCGGCAAGCACTTTGCCGGTTGCCGTCTGATGCAATTGCATGACGGTGCCGGTACGCATATTGACGTGAATCGGCCGCACCGATTGCTCGAAACGCACGATGGTGGGGCCGTAGTTGCCCCACACCGCAACGGCGGTCGACTGCCCGGTGCGGCTGGACAGGGCCGACATTTCGGCGCTGGCGATCTTCACCGCGTCGAGCCGGTTGAGGCTGACCAGCCCGAGTTCCAGCGCCAGCGGACCGAGATCGTAGCGGCCGCTCACCGCATCCTGCTCGATCAGCCCGAGCTTGCAGAAGCTGACCAGATAGGCATGCGCTTTCGCCGGCGGCATCTCGGCGGCCTCGGCCAGGTCCTTCAGCATCATTGCGCCATCGCTGCGCGTGAGCGCCTGCAACAGCCTGCCGCCGACGTCGATGGACTGGATTCCACGCTGTTCTTTTGCCATGAACGGTCTGCCGTTAAATTTGTTAATAACGAACTAATTTACTTTTAGCGAATTTTGCACTAGCATGCAATCGTGCTCCGGAAAACCTTCCGGCAACCATCTTCACGCACGAGTGCCGCACCGATGTCATCCGAAAAGAAATTTGCCTCACACGCCGACCTCGAAGTCAAAAAAGTCAGCTTCGACAAGCTGTCCGACAACGCCTATGCCTACACCGCCGAGGGCGACCCCAACACCGGCGTCATCGTCGGCGACGACGCGGTAATGGTGATCGATACCCAGGCCACGCCGATCATGGCGCAGGACGTGATCCGCCACATCCGCACCGTCACCGACAAGCCGATCAAATACGTCGTGCTGTCGCACTATCACGCGGTGCGCGTGCTCGGCGCCAGCGGCTACAAGGCCGAGGGCGCGGAGCACGTCATCGCCAGCCAGGACACTTATGACCTGATCGTCGAGCGCGGCGAGCAGGACAAGGCGAGCGAGATCGGGCGCTTTCCGCGCCTCTTCCAGGCGGTGGAATCGGTGCCGCCGGGCATGACCTGGCCGACCATGACGTTCAAGGGCGAAATGACGCTCTGGCTCGGCAAGCTCGAAGTCAAACTGATGCAGGTCGGCCGTGGTCACACCAAAGGCGACACCATTGCCTGGCTGCCGCAGCAGAAAGTGCTGTTCTCCGGCGACCTCGTGGAGTTCGACGCCACGCCCTACGCCGGCGACGCCTACTACGAGGACTGGCCGGCGACGCTCGACGCCATCGCGGCGCTCAAGCCCGAGAAACTGGTGCCGGGCCGCGGCGCCTCGCTGCAGACGCCGGAACAGGTCGCGGCCGGGCTCAAGGGTACGCGCGAATTCGTCTCCGAGCTGTACGCCTCGGTCAAGGCCGGCGCCCAGGCCGGCAAAGACCTCAAGGCCGTGTACCGCGAGACCTTCGACCGCCTGAAGCCGAAGTACGGTCGCTGGGTGATCTTCGACCACTGCATGCCGTTCGACGTCACCCGCGCCTACGACCTCGCCACCGGGCATAAGGATCCGCGCATCTGGACCGCCGAGCGCGACATCGAGATGTGGAAAGCGCTGGAGGGCTAGCGTTCCCCTCTCCCGCGAACGGGAGAGGCCGTCAGACAGGAGGAAATGAGTACGTGCTGAAAACCTACACCTATCCGAAATACGCGTACCACCGCCCGCCGGAACTGGACGCGGCGGGCGCGCGGCGCCCGGTGGTGATCGTCGGCGCTGGCCCGGTCGGACTCACCGCCGCGCTGGATTGCCATCTGCACGGCATCCCGGTGATCGTGCTCGACGATGACGACACCGTGTCGGTCGGTTCCCGCGGCCTCTGCTACGCCAAGCGCGCGCTGGAGGTGCTCGATCGTGTGGGGGTCGGACAGGCCGTCGTCGACAAGGGCGTCGAGTGGAACGTCGGGCGCACCTTCTTCCGCGACAAGGAGGTCTACAGCTTCAATCTGCTGCCCGAGCCCGATCACCGGCGGCCCGGCATGATCAATCTGCAGCAGTATTACCTCGAAGAATTTCTGGTCGACCGCTGCACCGAGCTCGGCATCGAAATCCGCTGGAAGAACAAGGTGGTCTCCGTCGCGCAGACGAACGATCGCGCCAGTCTGCAGGTGGAAACGGCCGACGGCGTCTACGGCATCGAATGCGACTGGCTGATTGTCTGCGACGGCGCGCGCAGCCCGATCCGCACCATGATGGGCCTGGACATCGAGGGCAAGATCTTCATGGATCGCTTTCTCATCGCCGACGTGGTGATGAAGGCGGATTTTCCGGCCGAACGCTGGTTCTGGTTCGATCCGCCGTTTCATCCCAACCAGTCGGTGCTGCTGCATCGCGAAGCCGACAACGTCTGGCGCATCGATTTCCAGCTCGGCTGGGACGCCGACCCGCAGGCCGAGCGCGAGCCCGAGCGCGTGATTCCGCGCATTCAGGCGATGCTCGGCAAGGATCGCGAATTCGAACTGGAATGGGTCAGCGTCTACACCTTCCAGTGCCGGCGCATGAACCGCTTCAATCACGGCCGCATCCTGTTTGCCGGCGACGCGGCGCATCAGGTGTCGCCGTTCGGTGCCCGCGGCGCCAACAGCGGCGTGCAGGACACCGACAACCTGATCTGGAAGCTGAAACTGGTGATCGACGGCAAGGCGCCGACGCGACTGCTCGACACCTATTCCGACGAGCGTTGCTGGGCGGCGGACGAGAACATCATGAATTCGACCCGTTCGACCGACTTCATCACGCCCAAGAGCAACGCCAGCAAGCAGATGCGGACGGCGGTGCTGCAACTGGCACAAAAGCACGCCTTCGCCCGCAAGCTGGTGAACTCGGGCCGGTTGTCGGTGCCGGCGTTCTACACCGCCTCGGCGCTCAATACACCGGATCGCGACACCTTCGCCGGGATGATGGAGCCGGGCGCACCGATGGACGACGCCCCGGTGCGGCTGAACGGCCACGACGCAGTCGATGGCTGGCTGCTCGATCACGTCGGCAATCGCTTCCAGGCCATCGTCTACGCCAACGATCCCTCTGCCGTCGACAGCAACGCACTGATACAACTGCGTTCCGCCGCCATCGCCGTCGAGCCGATTATCGTGACCCCGGCCGCGACGGCGATCCCCGGCATCAAGACCCTGCACGACAGCAACGGCCGCTTCGCCCAGCGCTACGATGCGCACGATGGCACGGTGTATCTCGTCCGTCCCGACCAGCACGTTGCCGGCCGCTGGCGGTCGTTCGACAGCGCCGGTATCGGCGCCGCCGTGCAACGCGCGACCTGCAACGCCTGAGCGAGGAGTTCGACATGCCTCTGCAACTGAACCCGAATTTTCAGCAACCGGATCATCGTTACCATCGCGATTTCTCGCCGGGCGACGATTTTTATCAACTGCTGATAGACAGCCACCGCGAACTGAGCGACGAACAGAGCGCCCTGCTGAATGCCAAGCTGGTGCTACTGCTTGCCAATCACATCGGTGACCTCGATATCCTGCGCGAAGCCATGCAACTGGCGCGCGAAGACGTGTAGTAAATCGCCCCCCGTTTGCAGGAGCGGCGGTGCGCGGGCCGTGGCGGGCACCCCCGCCAGGCACCCCCCACCATTGATGAGGAAAAAAAAGAAGCGTAAACACCGCCAAAACCTAGCCGCACCCA
>JAPUER010000067.1 GCA_027492485.1 Betaproteobacteria bacterium | reverse complement strand
GCCCTGCTCGGTGCGGCCTGCGCCTGCGACGGCGGCCGCCTCGGCGAGGCGCTGACGGCGTCGCTGCTGCGGCGCGGCCTGCCCGCCTTCGTGCACGATGTCATGCTGCCGCTGCTTGAGCGCAGCGATGACGCCCGGCTGCGCGGCGACATGGCGCCGCTCGCCGGGCAGTTGTGCCGCGAGCAGCTTCGCCGCACCTTGCAGGCCGCCCGCGGCATGCTGGCGGCGGCGGACAGCGGCGAGCGGCGGGCGCTGGCCGTGCTGGCGACGCTGCCGCAGGACGGCGACGATCTGCACCTGCTGGCGGCGGAAGCGCTGCTGCTCGGCGAAGGCATGCGCTGCCTGTCGCTGGGCATGCAGGTGCCGGTGGCGGACATCGCGGCCGCCGCGCGGCGGCTGCCGGTGGCGGCGGTGGTGCCGTCGTTCGCGGCGACGCTGAGCCCGAAGATTGCGCTGGCCAGCCTGCAGGCGCTGCGCGACGCGCTGCCGGCGGAGACTGCGGTGTGGGCGATCGGCGCGCTGATTCCGCGACTGCGCCGCGAGATACCGGGCGTCACGCTACTGCCGGCGGTCGACGATATCCGCCAGTGCGCAAAAGGCGTGGCGATCAACGCCCGCAGCGCCGGGATGACCCTGACGCAGCGCAGCATGGGCCTGTCGCCGCCGGACTATCGGTAACCCTAACGACACGCAAGCGTAAGAAGACTGTAAGAACCGGCGCCGAAGATGCCTGCCTCGCGTCGCTACAATCGCGACCCAGCACAGCGTTTTAATCGGACCGTATCGGCACCGGTCTGCTGCCGGAACAGGGCTAACCGCGCCCCGTCCAACTCATCGAAAGTCTCCCCGTCATGCTTTACACCGAACTGTTCAAGGATCTCGAGCGCGTGCGCTGGAACATGGCGACCGACGTGCCCTGGGACAGCTTCGATGCCGGCAAACTCTCCGACGAGCAGGCGCAGACGATCAAGCTGAACGCCATCACCGAATGGTCGGCGCTGCCGGCGACCGAGATGTTCCTGCGCGACAACCGCGGCGACAGCGATTTTTCGGCGTTCATGTCGGTGTGGTTCTACGAGGAGCAGAAGCATTCGCTGGTGCTGATGGAATACCTGCGCCGCTTCCGCCCCGAGCTGGTGCCGACCGAGGCCGAGCTCGACAACGTGCGCTTCGAGTTCGACCCAGCGCCGGCGCTGGAAACGCTGATGATGCATTTCTGCGGCGAAGTGCGGCTCAATCACTGGTACCGCCGCGCTGCCGAGTGGCACACCGAGCCGCTGATCAAGCACATCTACGGCCTGATCGCGAAGGACGAAGCCCGTCACGCCGGCGCCTACCTGAAATACCTGAAGCAGGCGATCGGCCGTGCCGCCGCCGACAAGGTCAACGAAGTGAAGGCCGGGTTTGCCAAGATCGGCTTCCTGATGGCGGCCAGCGGCCGCTCGGGCAAGCCGATGCACCCGACCAACCTGCACGTCAATCAGGCGCTGTTCCCGAACGACACCGTGCAAAGCAAGCTGCCCGACCCGGAATGGCTGGAACGCTGGCTCGACGTGCAGATCAAGTTCGACAAGGAATGGGAAGGCAAGGTCGTGAAGATGATCCTGCACAACCTGTCGAACCTGTTCGGCAAGAGCCTGGAATCGCTGGGCGACCTGAACAAATACCGCAAGACGCTGCTGGCAGGGCCGCAGGCGGTCTGAGGCGCTGGGCAGTCGGGCGCGCCGGGGCTTTGTCGCGACGGCCGCAGGGTTAGCATCTTTTCGGTGAAAGCGGCGTCCACATTGGGCTAAGCGCCCTGTTTTGGCGAAAGTCGACAATTGGCCGAATTGGCCGCCCCGCCCATTGCCAATGGGCGTTCTACCGAAAAGCTGTCAGTTGAACACCACCGTCTTGTTGCCGTTGAGCAGCACCCGATGCTCGGCGTGCCACTTCACTGCCCGGGCCAGGGCGCGGCATTCGAGATCGCTGCCGACCGCGGTCAGCGCCTCAGCGCTCATCGAGTGGTTCACGCGGGCGACGTCCTGCTCGATGATCGGGCCTTCGTCGAGGTCGGTCGTCACGTAGTGCGCCGTGGCGCCGATCAGTTTGACGCCGCGCTCGTGCGCCTGAAAGTACGGCCGCGCGCCCTTGAAGCTGGGCAGGAACGAGTGATGGATATTGATCGCGCGGCCGGCGAGATGCTCGCACAGCGCCGGCGACAGCACCTGCATGTAGCGGGCGAGCACGACGAGGTCGATCTGCTTGTCGGCGATGATCTCGCGCAGCTTCGCCTCCTGCACCGGCTTGGTCTCGGCGCTGACCGGCAGATGGAAGAACGGGATGTTGTAGCTCGCCGCCAGCTGGTAGTAGTCCATGTGGTTGCTGACGATGGCCGGGATGTCGACCGGCAACTGTCCACTGCGATGGCGGAACAGCAGATCGTTCAGGCAGTGGCCCTGCCGGGACACCAGGATCAGCGTGCGCGGCCGCTTCGCCAGCGGATGAAAGGTGGCCTGCATGGCCAGCTCGCCGGCGATCGTGGCGAAGCGCTCGTGCAGCACGGCGGCCGTCAGCGCGGCATCGCCGAGCTCGAACTGCACGCGCATGAAGAAGCGGCCGGTGCCGACGTCGTCAAACTGCGCGGCTTCGAGAATGTTGGCGCCCTGTTCGACCAGAAAACCGGACACCCGATGCACGATGCCGGGCCGGTCGGGGCAGGAGAGAGCGAGGACGAATTGCGGCTTCATGAAGTTCGTTCTTCAGTGACACTTGGTCTGTAATTCGGTCAGTGAAAATTTTGACGCGGATTACGCAGATGACGCTGATGAACGCAGATTGCCTGCTGGCACTTCATCGCGGCAAATAAAAGATCGTCTGCGTCAATCTGCGAAATCAGCGCAATCTGCGTCAAAAGCTAAACGATGCCCGGCCGGCGCAGCAATTGCCAGCGGCAGAAGGCGGTGATGGTCTTGCCGTCGGTGATGCGGTTGTCGGCGATCATGGCGGCGACTTCGTCGGCCGACGCCGAAAACACGTCGAGAAATTCGTCCTGATCGAGCACGGCGTCGCCCTGCACCAGTCCGTTGGCGTGAAACAGGTGGATCACCTCGGTGGCGTAGGCGATCTGCGGGTGCATGTGCCCGAGCGTGTGCCAGGAGCGCGCCCAGTAGCCGGTTTCTTCTTTCAGTTCGCGCTGTGCCGCGACCAGCGGGTTCTCGCCGGCGTCGAGCTTGCCGGCGGGGAATTCGATCGCCACCTGCCCGATCGGATAACGATACTGGCGTTCGAGCAGTAGACGGCCGTCTTCGAACTCGGCCACGATGCAGGCGGCGCCGGGATGCTTGATGTACTCGCGGGTGCCGCTGCGGCCATTGGGCAGGCGAATGCTGTCGCGCACGACGTGCAGCAGGCGCCCGCGAAAGACGTCTTCGCCGCTGACGAAGGTCTCGGCGAGATGCGCGTCGTCCGGCTCCGGCGCGGCGCCGGGCGCGGGATGGCCGCTCACAGCCAGTCCCTGGCGATCAGGAAATCGGTGTACAGCGCAGCCTCCGCCGTCCCCGGTTCGGGCGCGTAGGCGTAACGCCAGCGCACCTCGGGCGGCATGCTCATCAGGATCGCCTCGGTGCGGCCGTTCGATTGCAGGCCGAAATGGGTGCCGCGATCCCAGACCAGATTGAATTCGACGTAACGGCCACGGCGGTAGAGCTGCCAGTCGCGCTCGCGCTCGCCGTAGGGCGTATCGCAGCGCAGCGTCAGGATCGGCAGGTAGCCGGGCACGAAATGCTCGCCGACCGAGCGCATCAGCGCGAAGCTTTCGGCAAAGCCCAGCTCGCTGAAATCGTCGAAAAAGGTGCCGCCGATGCCGCGCGGCTCGTTGCGGTGTTTGAGAAAGAAATACTCGTCGCACTGCCGCTTGAAGCGCGGGTAGAACTGCGCGCCGAAGCGATGCACCGATGCCTGCGCCTGGGTGTGCCAGTGAATCGCATCTTCGGCGAAACCATAGTACGGCGTGAGGTCCATGCCGCCGCCGAACCACCACACGGGCGCGGCGTTGTCCGGCGTCGCGATGAAGAAGCGCACGTTCATATGCGTGGTGGGCGCGTAGGGGTTGCGCGGATGGATCACCAGCGAGACGCCCATCGCCTCCCACGGCGCGCCCTTGAGTTCGGGCCGCTGCGCGGTGGCCGAGGGCGGCATCCTGCTGCCCAGCACGTGCGAGAAATTCACGCCGCCGCGCTCAATGACGCGGCCGCCTTCGATCAGGCGCGAGATGCCGCCACCGCCTTCCGGTCGTTGCCATTCGTCGCGCCGGAAGCTGCCGCCATCGGCGCCTTCGAGCGCGGCGACGATGTCGCTCTGCAACGCGACCAGAAAATCGCGAACGCGGGCGACGTCGTCGCGGGCAACGGCAGCCGACTGCGGTGCGCTCATCGCCTGATCGCCCGCCAGCCGATGTCGCGGCGCATCTGCATGCCGTCGAAGGCAATACCGTCGGCGACCTCATAGGCCCGCTTCTGCGCGATCTTCACGGTGTCGCCCAGTGCCGTCACGCAGAGCACACGGCCGCCCGCAGTGACCACCTCGATGCCCTGCGCGACGGTGCCGGCGTGAAACACGTGTGCATCGTCCGGCGTGGCGCCAAGGCCGCGAATCGCGTCACCCTTGCGCGGATGGTCGGGGTAGCCGTGCGCGGCGATCACCACGCCAAGGGCGACGCGGCGGTCCCATTCGGCATCGACCCGATCAAGCGTGCCGTTGATGCCGTGCTCGAGCAAATCGACCAGATCGCTCTTCAGGCGCATCATGATCGGCTGCGTCTCCGGGTCGCCAAAACGGCAGTTGAATTCGAGCGTCTTCGGGTTGCCGGCGTCGTCGATCATCACGCCGGCGTAGAGAAACCCGGTGTAGGCGATGCCGTCCTTCGCCATGCCGGCCACCGTGGGCAGGACGATCTCGCGCATGATGCGCGCATGCATCTGCGGCGTCACGATCGGCGCCGGCGAGTAGGCCCCCATGCCGCCGGTGTTGGGCCCGCCATCGCCGTCGAGCAGGCGCTTGTGGTCCTGGCTGGATGCCATCGCGAGCACATTTTTGCCATCGACCATGACGATGAAGCTCGCTTCTTCGCCGGCCAGAAACTCCTCGATCACCACGCGTGCGCCAGCCGCGCCGAATGTGTTGTCGGCGAGCATCATGTCGATCGCTGCGTGCGCTTCGGCGAGCGACATCGCCACCACCACGCCCTTGCCTGCGGCCAGGCCATCGGCCTTGATGACGATCGGTGCGCCGTGGGCTTCCACGTAGGCATGCGCGGCGGCAGCATCGCTGAAGGTTTCATAGGCAGCGGTCGGGATGCCGTGCCGCTTCATGAATGCCTTGGCAAAATCCTTCGACGATTCGAGTTGCGCGGCGGCCTGGGTCGGTCCGAAGATTTTCAGCCCCTCGGCACGGAACGCGTCCACCACACCCGCCGCCAGCGGCGCCTCGGGGCCGACCACGGTCAGCGCCACCTTCTCGTTCTTGGCCAGCGCCAGCCACTGCTCGACATTGCTGGCCAGCGCGTTGTCGCAGCCTTCTTCGGTCGCGGTGCCGGCATTGCCGGGTGCCACGATCACCTTGCGCAAACGCGGGCTTTGCGCCAGCTTCCACGCCAGCGCATGCTCGCGCCCGCCGGCGCCGATCACCAGAACTTTCATTGTTTGCTCCGCTAGCGCCGCGCAGGACGAGAGACGAGAGACGAATGACGATGAGATCCCCGCTCCAAAACACCATTGCGCGGCCGCGCGCCGATCACGTTGCCGGCATACGCACTGGAGCGCTCCCGATTCACCACACTCAACCCCATTTCGTCATTCGTCATTCGTGTCTCGTCCTTGGGCGCCAGCCCATCAGTGCCGGAAATGACGCACGCCGGTCGTCACCATCGCGACGCCGCGCTCGTTGGCGGCATTGATGACCTCCTCGTCGCGCATGCTGCCGCCCGGCTGGATGACGGCGACGGCGCCGGCGTCGGCCAGCACGTCGAGGCCGTCGCGGAACGGGAAGAACGCGTCGCTCGCCGCCACCGAACCTGCGAGCGTCAACCCGGCATGTTCGGCCTTGATTCTGGCGATACGCGCCGAGTCGAGGCGGCTCATCTGGCCGGCACCGATGCCGAGCGTCTGCCCATCTTTGGCGAAGACGATGGCGTTCGACTTGACGAACTGCGCGACGGTCCACACGAACTGCATGTCTTTCAACTGCTGTTCGCTGGGCGCCCTGGCGGTAACAACTTTGAGCGCCGCCGGATCGAGGCGATGGGTGTCGGCGCTCTGCACCAGCAGACCGCCGCCAACGCGCTTCATCTCGATCGCGTTGGCGCTGTCGTAAAGGCTTTTCACCGGCACCGTCAGCACGCGGACATTGGTCTTTTTGGCCAGCAGTTCAAGTGCGTCGGCGGTGTATTCCGGTGCGATCAACACCTCGAGGAATTGCTTGCTGACAGCCTCGGCACAGGCCGCGTCGACCGTGCGGTTGAAGGCGATGATGCCGCCGAACGCGGAGGTGGGATCGGTGGCGAACGCGCGCTGATAGGCGGCAAGTGGGGAGTCGCCTAGCGCCACGCCGCAGGGGTTGGCGTGCTTGACGATCACGCAGCAGGTATCGGCAAAGGCACGCACGCATTCCCAAGCCGCGTCGGCGTCAGCCACGTTGTTGTACGAGAGCTCCTTGCCCTGCAACTGTGTATATTTCGACAGTGTGCCAGCAGCGGGCGTCTCGTCGCGATAGAACGCCGCGCTCTGGTGCGGGTTCTCGCCGTAGCGCATGTCCTGCGCCTTGCGCCATTGCAGCGTCAGCACGTCGGGATATACGCGCGGTTCGCCGTCGAGTTCGCGGCAGGTCAGATAGTTGCCAATCGCGGCGTCGTAGGCGGCCGTATGGGTGAATGCCTTCTTCGCCAGCGCGAAACGGGTCTTGCGCGACAGCGCACCGGCGTTCGCTTTCATCTCGTCGACGAGCGCCGCATAGTCCGCGCCGTCGACGACGATGGCGACGCCTTCCCAGTTCTTGGCCGCGGCGCGCACCATCGTCGGGCCGCCGATGTCGATGTTTTCGATGGCATCGTCCAGCGAGCAACCCGGCTTCGCGACCGTCTCGCGAAACGGGTAGAGGTTAACGACTACGAGGTCGATCAGGGGAATGTTGGCGCCCGCTACAGCCTTCATGTGTTCGGGCAGCAGACGGTTCGCAAGAATGCCGCCATGCACTTTCGGGTGCAGGGTTTTGACGCGACCGTCGAGCATCTCTGGAAAGCCCGTGTAGTCGCCGACATCGATGACCTTGAGGCCGGCATCGCGAATGAGTTTGGCCGTTCCGCCGGTCGACAGCAACTCGACGCCCTGCGCAGACAGCGCACGGGCGAAGTCGAGGAGGCCGGTTTTGTCGGAGACGGAGAGCAGTGCGCGGGTGATTTTTCGGTTCATGATATTCGCGCTCTGCGGCTTATGCCTGGTAGGGTTTGATCTTGTATTTGTCGAGCTTGGCGCGCAGCGTGTTGCGGTTGATGCCCAGCATGCCGGCTGCTTCCGACTGGTTGCCTTTGGTTCGCGTGAGCACGTCCGCGATCAGCGATTTCTCGACGCTGCCGATGACCAGCTCATAGAGATTGTCGGCGGGTTCGCCGTCCAGTTTTTCCAGATACTCGTTGAGCGAATTGCCGACCGCCTCGGCGATTGCTCCGTGACCATTCAGTTTGGGCCGTTTCATTGTTGTTGTTCTCTCGTTCGTTTCTCGATTGATTATTCAGTGCAAGGGTTTGCCGGCCGTCGATGCGTACGGCGCCAGCGGCAGCACCTCATGGCGAGCGGCCAGGTGCGCGAAATAGCGGCGAACGGCAGCGAGCTGGGCGTCGGCATCGGTCAGCCGGTTGAGTTCATCGCGAAAGCCTTCGCCCCCCGGCAGACTGTCGGTATACCAGCCGATGTGCTTGCGGGCACTGCGCACGCCGCTGTCGTTGCCGTACAGTGTGTAGTGGTCCTGCAGATGCGCCGTCATCAGAGTGGCGACTTCGCCGGTCCCCGGTGCGCCGGGTACTTCGCCGGTGGCGAGGAAGTACTCGGTATCGCGAAAGATCCAGGGGCGCCCCTGGGCGGCACGGCCGATCATCACGGCATCGGCGCCGGTGTAGTCAAGTACGGCCTTGGCCTTTTGCGGCGAGTCGATGTCGCCATTGGCGATCACCGGGATCGCAACGCTGGCCTTGACGGCACGGATGCTGTCGTATTCGACCGTGCCGGCATCGAAATCGCATGCGCGCGTGCGGCCATGCAGCGTCAGCGCCTGAACGCCCGCGTCTTCGGCAATCTTTGCGATGCGAATGGCGTTGCGGTTCTCCGGGCTCCAGCCGGTGCGCGTCTTCAACGTCACCGGCACGTCGACGGCGCCGACCACGGCGGCAAGGATGCGCGCGACCAGCGCTTCGTCGCGCAACAGCGCCGAGCCGGCATCGGCCTTGCAGACTTTTTTCTTCGGGCAACCCATGTTGATGTCGATGATCTGTGCGCCGCGGGAAACGTTGAACCGCGCCGCCTCCGCCATCATTGCCGGATCGTTGCCGGCGATCTGCACGGAAATCGGCGCCTGCTCGCCATCATGGTTCATGCGCCGCATCGACTTCGGCGTCTGCCACAGCTCGGCCCTCGATGCCACCATTTCGCTCACCGCGTAGCCGGCGCCCAGTTCGCGACAAAGTTTGCGGAACGGGCGATCGGTGACCCCGGCCATCGGCGCGATCACGAGCCGATTTTTGAGGGAATAAGGGCCGATGCGCAGCATGTCTGTGCAGAAAATCGTGGTGGGGAAAACGACGCGGGAAAGAAATTATAGCGACTGTCATGCCCGAAATTTAGGCACGGGCGAGCGCATTGCCCGCCAGTTTGCTGCGCAATAGACGTGCGTGCCTAGGCGTCCGCCGTCGCCGCCGCGCGCCATTGTTCCGGCGACAGGACCGCAAACGGCACTCGGCGGCGCATTTTCAGCAACGCGCGATCGTAGGTAAGCAGCGCATCGGCGTTGCCGCAGAGCGCAGTTTCGAGAAATTTCTGGTCGTCGCGATCGCCGCAGCGCCGCAAGGTCGCGCTTCTCGCCGCATCGATCGCAACCCATTCGACGAAGGGATCAAGCGACGCCAGCGCGGCGGCCATACGCCCCTCGTCGAGCTTGAACATCGGATAGGCGAGAACCCGCTTCAGTTCGTCGTGGGTCGCGGTCGACAGCAACGGAACCAGCGTCCGCGCTTGCCAGGCCTCACGCAACGGCTGATGGCGCGAGTCCCGGAATACGAGCGCAGAGATCAATACGTTGGTGTCGATAACCAGACGGTTCACGGGAGACCGGCAGTCAGCCGCTTCCGCGCGCTGCTACTGCGCGGTCCAGCCGCCATCCATTGTGTAGGCACTGCCCGTAATGGAGCCGCCGGCTTCGGTGGTCAGGAACAGTGCGAGCTCGGCCAGGTGCTCAGGGGCAACGAAGCGCTCGCTCGGCTGCTTCTCGCCCACCAGTTGCCGCGTCGCTTCGTCGATCGAGATGCCCTGTGCGGCAGCGCGCGCCTCGATCTGTTTGCGCACCAGCGGGGTGTCGACCCAGCCGGGGCAAATGGCGTTGCAGGTGATTTGCGTTTTCGCGTTTTCCAGCGCCGTCACCTTGGTCAGGCCAACGATGCCGTGTTTGGAGGCGACATAGGCGCTCTTGTTGACCGACGCCACCAAGCCGTGGGCCGATGCCACGTTGATGATTCGCCCCCAGCCGCGCGTTTGCATGTCGGCGAGGGCAATCTTGCTGGTGTGGAAGGCGCTGGACAGGTTGATGGCGATGACGGCGTCCCATTTCTCGTCCGGGAAGTCCGGAATCGACGACACGTGCTGGATGCCGGCGTTGTTGACCAGGATGTCGATGCGACCGCATAGCGCGATGGTCTGCTTGACCAGCATCTGCGCTTCACTGCCTTTCGACAGATCGGCCGGGACAAAGTGCACTCGCGTCTTTGCCGCTTCGGCGATCTCCTCGCGCAGACGGTCGATTTCCGCCGGGTCGCCAAAGCCGTTCATCACCACTTCGGCGCCGGCGTGCGCCAGGCGACGCGCCATGGCAAGGCCGATTCCGCTGGTGGAACCGGTAACCAGAGCAACACGGTTTTCGAGATTTCTCATGATTGGGCTTTTAGTCAAAATGCTGCGACGCATCATATCGGAGTTTCATTCCTCGATCCTGACGGCGGCGATCGCCTTGCTGCCCAGCGCCCGCTTGTACTCGGCGAGCGTCCGGGTACGGGCGGCGGCGTGGTCAACCAGCGGCAGCGGATAGTCGCGGCCGGGCTCGAAGTTGCGCGACCGCTGCTCCACTGGCGACGTCAGCCACGGCGCATGGATGTCGTGGTCGGAGAGCATGGCGATTTCGGGCACATAGCGCCGGATAAACGCACCGCCGGCATCGAACCTTTCGCTCTGGCTGACCGGGTTGAAGATACGGAAGTAGGGCTGCGCGTCGCAGCCGGTAGAGGCCGCCCATTGCCAGCCGCCATTGTTGGCGGCGAGGTCGTAGTCATTGAGCTTCTGCGCGAAGTAGCGCTCTCCCCAGCGCCAGTCGACCAGCAGATCCTTGGTCAGGAAACTGGCCGCGATCATGCGCAGCCGGTTGTGCATGTAGCCTGTCTCGTTGAGCTGGCGCATGGCAGCGTCCACGATCGGATACCCCGTTCTTCCTTCGCACCACGCCGCAAATTGCAGTTCGTCGTTTTGCCAGCGAATGGCATCGTATTCCGGCCTGAACGACTGCGTCGGCACCTGTGGATTGTGATGCAGCACATGGAAATAGAAGTCGCGCCAGATCAGCTCCGACAGCCACACCTCGGCCCCTCTCGACCCCTCCTGCCAGCGCTGCCATGCGGCCGCCACCAGCGTGCGGATCGACACCGTGCCAAAGCGCAGATGTGTCGACAGATAGGAGGGTCCTTTGCTGCCGGGAAAATCGCGACTGTCGGCATAGCGGTCGATTCGCTGCAGGAACGCGGCGAACAGGCCGGCGCCGCCGGACATGCCGGTGGGCAACGGAAGCTGGCGCAGGTTGGTCGGCACAAACCCCAGCTCCGCCAGCGCCGGCACGTCCTGTGCCGGCGCGCCTGCCAGTTTCGTCTGGTACTTTTCTATCGGGTAGGGTTTGACGTAAAACGCTTCCAGTCGTCGCAACCATGCATTCTTGTAGGGCGTGAAAACCGAGAAAGGGCGTCCGGCACCGGTCAGTACCTCGTCCTTCTCGAAAATGACCTGATCCTTGCATGTCGTAAAAGCAATGCCGTGTCCCGCCAGTTGCGCCGCCACGCGGGCATCGCGGGCATTGGCGTCGGGTTCATAGTCGTGGTTGGCGAACACGGCGTCCACGTCCAGCGCCAGTGCCAGCCGCGGAATCGCAGCGCTGGTCGCCGAGTGCAGTACGTGCAGCGCGCCGCCTGACGCCTCCAGCGCTGCCTTGAGCTCGACGACCGACGCATGGATGAACTCCACCCGCCGATCGCGGCGATCCGGCAGGACATCCAGTATTTCGCGATCGAAGACAAAGACACAATGAACCTGTGCGGCGTTCGACAGCGCCGCATGCAAGGCGGCGTTGTCGAACGCGCGCAAGTCGCGGCGAAACCACATCAAGGCGGACCGGTATTGCATGGGTGGCGTCGCCAATGGCAGAAAAAACGGCGGGAAACGGCACGTAGAATAGAGCCTATGGAATCCAGTTGCCTGGCCGGCCACTTTCTGATTGCCATGCCCGCCATGGCTGACCCCAATTTCAAGGGGACCGTGACCTATTTGTGCGAGCACAACGAGCGCGGCGCGCTCGGTGTGGTGGTCAATCGGCCAACCGATCTGACCATGGAGTCACTGCTGGAGCAGATCGAAATCCAGGTTTCCGACCTCGCGCTCTCGCAGCGCAAGGTTCATTTCGGCGGACCGGTCAGCGTCGAGCATGGCTTTGTCCTGCACCGCTCGCACGGATCGTGGAACTCCTCGATCGTGGTCAGCGACGAGCTGTCCCTGACCACCTCGAAAGACATCCTGGAAGCGGTCGCACAGGGCGGCGGACCACGCGAATGGCTGCTGACGCTGGGCTATGCCGGCTGGGGCGCCGGCCAGCTCGAAGAAGAAATCGCGGCCAATGCCTGGCTTACGGTACCGGCCGATGCCGGGTTGCTCTTCGAGACCGCGCCGGAGGAATTGCTGGACGCGGCGGTTGCGCGGCTTGGTATTTCGCGGCTGTCGCTTTCGGACATTGCGGGACACGCGTGAACCCCAGGACCTACCTCGCCTTCGACTTCGGCGAGCGCCGCATCGGAGTCGCAATCGGCAACGATCTGACGGCAACGGCACGTCCCCTGGCTACGATCGACGCCGGCAACGACGAGGCGCGCTTCGCGGCGCTGACGGCGCTGGTGACCGAGTGGCAGCCGGCCGCTTTCGTTGTCGGTCGCCCGTCGCATCCCGACGGCGCGGCTCACGCGATGACCGGCCGCTGCGAACGATTTGCACGCCAGTTGAGCGGCCGTTTTGCGCGCCCGGCGCATCTGGTGGACGAGCGCTACACCAGTGTCGAGGCCGCGCAAGTGCTATCGGGCAGCAAGCTGACCGGCCAACGCAGAAAACAGGCGATCGATGCCGAAGCCGCGGCGCAGATTCTGCGCCGTTTTTTTGCGGAGGGTGCGCTCGGCAATGGCGGCCTCGCGCAGACCGCGGCGCATTGACGATCGGAGCGAGATCGGAGCAAACATGAGCGAGAACATACGTCCCGACGCCGAGCAGCTGTTTGCCGATTTGAAAGCGCAAATGGTGCCCGCCATTGCGCTTGACGCAAAACTGGTCGGTGTCTATTCCGGCGGCGCCTGGCTGGCGGATCGTCTGGCGGCCGAGCTCGATGGCGATCATGCGGTGGGCTATATCGACGTCTCGTTCTATCGCGATGACCTGTCGACCAGCGGTCTCAAGACCAATGTGCGCAGTACGCAGATCCCGTTTTCGGTACAGGACGCGCACATTGTTCTGGTGGACGATGTGCTGTTTACCGGCCGTTCCATACGTGCCGCAATCAACACGCTGTTCGACTATGGCCGCCCGGCGTCGGTGCAGCTCGCGGTACTGGTCGATCGTGGCGGACGCGAAATCCCGATTGCTGCCGACTATGTGGGAGCGCCGCTGATTGTGGCTCGCGAGCTGATGCTTGCGCTGGGCAGGGATGAAAGCGGCAAGTTCGCATTGACAACCGAACAATGGAAAGCACGTTGATGCTCCCGAAGAAAAACCTGCAGCTCAACGACAACGGCGATTTGCATCACCTGCTGGCAATCGAAGGCTTGCCCAGGCGAATCATCGAGCGCATTCTCGACACCGCCGAGAGCTTCGTTGGCATCAACGAGCGCGAAGTCAAGGTCGTCCCATTGCTGCGCGGCAAATCGATCTTCAATATCTTCTTCGAGAATTCGACACGGACGCGGACGACATTTGAAATCGCGGCGAAGCGCCTGTCTGCCGACGTGGTGAGTCTCGATGTTGCGCGCTCTAGCACCAGCAAGGGCGAGACCATTCTCGACACCATTGCCAACCTGACTGCCATGCACGCCGACATGTTCGTCGTTCGCCACAGCGAGAGCGGTGCGCCATATTTGATCGCGCAGCATGCGGCACCGCATGTGCATGTGGTCAACGCCGGCGACGGTCGTCATGAGCACCCGACGCAGGGGCTGCTGGATGTGTTTACCATCCGGCGCTACAAACGGGATTTCAGCCGTCTGACCGTGGCGATCGTAGGCGACGTCCTGCATTCGCGGGTGGCACGATCGCAGATTCACGCGTTGACCACGCTCGGCGTTCCCGAAGTGCGCATCATCGGGCCGCGCACCCTGCTGCCGGCAGACATCGAGCGTTTGGGCGTTCGCGTGTTCACATCGCTGGAAGATGGCCTCAAGGACGTGGACGTCGTCACCATGTTGCGCTTGCAGAACGAGCGCATGAGCGGCGCGCTGCTGCCATCCGCCAGCGAATACTTCTCGCGCTATGGCCTGACGCCACAGAAACTCGCGCACGCCAAACCGGATGCCATCGTATTGCATCCCGGCCCGATGAACCGGGGCGTGGAGATTGACTCGGCGGTGGCCGATGGCAGCCAGTCGGTCATACTGCCGCAAGTCACGTTCGGTATCGCCGTGCGCATGGCGGTCATGGCCATTCTCGCCGGAGCGACCCGATGAAGATTGCAATCCGCAAAGGACGCGTGGTCGATCCCGCCACCGCCTTCGACCAGCAGGCGGACGTCTTCGTCGCCGCCGGAAAAATTGTCGGCATCGGGGCCGCGCCAACCGACTGGCACAGCAACCGGGAGATCAACGCCGAGGGCTGCGTCGTCATGCCCGGGCTGGTCGATCTTGCGGTGCACGTCAAACGCGGGACGCTGGCGACCGAAATCGCAGCGGCAGCAGCCGGCGGCATCACCAGCATGGTCTGCTCACCCGACACCGACCCGGTGCTCGATGAGCCTGGTCTGGTCGACATGCTGCGACTGCGGGCGCAATCCTTCCACGCCACTCACCTCTATCCTCTCGGCGCGCTGACCCGTGCACTGGCGGGCACACAACTGGCGGAGTTGTCGAAGCTCGCGCAGGCGGGCTGCATTGCGTTCTCGCAGGCCGATTGTGCGATTGCCGACACCCAGGTGCTGCTGCGTGCAATGCAATACGCGGCGACCTTTGACTATGCGGTGTGGTTGCAGCCGGAGGATATGCATCTGGCCAAACAAGGGGTCGCCCACGACGGCGAGGTCGCCTCCCGCCTTGGCTTGGCCGGTATACCGTCGAGCGCTGAAATCGTGGCCCTGGCCACGCATATCGAGCTTGCCCGTGCAACCGGCGCGCGTCTGCATGTCTGCCAGGTATCGGCGGCGGAGTCGGTGGCGATGCTCCGCGATGCCAAGGCGCGAGGTATTGCCGTCACCGCCGACGTGTCGATCAATCACCTGCATCTGACCGACGTCGATATCGGGCACTTCGATCCTGACTTCCGTCTGTCGCCTCCGCTGCGTGCTGGACGCGATCGCGACGCGCTGCGCGGCGGTGTCATCGACGGCACCATCGATGCCGTGGTGTCCGATCACACACCCTGTCCCGACGACGCCAAGCAGTTGCCTTTTGGTGAGGCCGCACCCGGCGCTTCCGGTCTGGAAGTGCTGCTGTCCCTGGTGTTGCGTTTCGCCGAGAGCGCACAGCGTCCCCTGCTGGAAGCCTTGGGCTGGATCACGTGCCGCCCCGCAGGTGTCGCGCGTCTGCCGGCGGGGCGCATCGCGGCAGATCGTCCGGCGGACATTTGCGTGTTCGATCCCGGTGCGTATCGGCTGGTGACCCGTGCGGGCTTGCGCAGCGCCGGGAAAAATTCGCCCTTCGTCGGTTACGAACTGCCGGGTGTGGTGCGGGCCACCATCGCGGGCGGCCATGTGGCCTACGAGGCTGCGGCCTGATGGCCGCAAGTTTGAAGCAGCGGTCAGGACAGCAAGTCTGCGAGCGCGCAGGCAACCACCTGAGTCGCCTTGCGCAAGTCTTCCAGCAGCAGGTTTTCGTCGGCGCGCTTCGCATTTGACTCCGGCACGGTGCGCGGGCCAGCGCCGTAAAGCACCACCGGAATCCCCGCTTCGCCATAGAGACGGGCATCGGTGTACAGCGGTACGCCAATCGCCGGGATCGGTTCGCCCATAATGCGTTCGCCATGCTTTTGCAGTGCGGCGACCAGTTTTTCGTGTTCGGGCAGCGGTTTCAGCGCGTTGGCCAGCAGGATGCGCCTGATCTCTACGCGAATGCCCGTGCGGCCGGCCACGGCCCCTTCGATCATCGCGCGCACCTGCGCTTCGACTTCAACGGGGTTCTCTTCCGGGATCAGGCGCCGGTCCATCTTCATGACAACTTTGCCGGGCACCACATTGGTGTTGGTGCCACCGGCGATCTGGCCGACCAGCATGGTTGGCGTGTTGATGCCTGGCACTTTCGATTTGATCTTGGCAAGGTCGGGCAACTTGCCGTAGATCGCATTGAGAATCGCATTGGCGGCCTGCAGCGCGTCATGCCCCGTCTCGGGCATCGAGCCGTGCGTCGCCGTACCATGCACGGTGACCTCGAATTGCAGGCAGCCGTTGTGTGCGGTAACGATCGCATAGCTGAAGCTGGCGCCGATGACATAGTCTGGTCGCGTGGCCTTCTGCTCCAGCAGATAGCCGGGGCCGAGCAGGCCGCCGAATTCCTCGTCGTAAGTCAGGTGCAATTCGACTGTGCCGTTGAGTCGGGCGCCGGCTTTCTCGGCCGCCCGCAGCGCGTCCAACGCGAAGGTGAAGCTCGCAATGTCGCTCTTGCTCACGGCGACGCCGCGCGCATACATGCGGCCGTCCCTGATCTCGCCCCCGTAAGGATCGAACGACCAGCCCTCACCCGGCGGCACCACGTCGCCATGCGCGTTGAGCGCAATCGTAGGACCGGTACCGGCGCCGAACTTCTGGCGCACGATGAGGTTGGTGATCGACTGCATCCCGTAGTCGCGCACGCGCTGCTCCGGCACCGCAACGCGCTCCACCGTGTAGCCCTTTGCAGTGAGCAACTCGGCCGCCTTTTCAGCAGGCGGATTGTTGTTGCCCGGTGGCGTGTCCGAGGGAACGCGAACGATCTGGCGCAGAAACTCGATCTGCTCCGGGTGATGCGAATCAATGTATTGGGCGATGTTTGCTTCGATGGTCATAAAGGTCGTCCGGCGGTTCGTCTCCGGGTCGGTTGGCATGAATCAAATGGGACGTTCGACGCGCTGCGCCCGATCCGTCTTGAATTCCGGCGGTTGATAGTGCTCGAAGAAGTGCAGCAGGACTTGCGTCGCCACTTCCGCGTCTTCCTCAGTCATCGTCTCGTCGGGATGGTGGCTGATGCCGTTGTTGCCGCAGCGCACGAACAGCATCGCCATCGGCGCCACCGCAGGAAACACCATCGCATCATGTCCGGCGCCACTGGCGAGGTAGCGCGGAGCGATGCCCTGCGCTGCAATGGCAGACTCAAACTGCTTCTGCAACGCGGCGTCGCACTGCGCGGCCGGCTCGTCGTAGAGCGTTTCGACGTGCAGCCCGACATTGCGGCGCGCGGCAATGCCCGCCAACCCGGCCCTGAACGCATCAACCGCAGCACGCCGGATCGCATCGTTGCCGGAACGCACATCGATAGTGAATTCCACATCCTGCGGAATGACATTGATGGCACCGGGCTTGACCGCCAGCTTGCCCACCGTGCCGACGAGGCCGGCGTTGTCGGTGCAATAGCGTTCGACGTACAAAATCATCTCAGCGGCAGCCGCCAGTGCGTCCTGGCGGGCGCCCATTGGTACGGTGCCGGCATGCCCGGCCAGTCCGGTGACGGTTAGCCGCATCCGCGTGGCGCCGGCGATGGCGGTCACAACGCCCACGGCAAGCCCCTCGTTGAGCAGCACCGGCCCCTGTTCGATGTGCGACTCGACAAAAGCGACGACCTCGTCATGTTCGCCAGTGCGCCGGTCCAGTGTTTGCCAGGCATCGGGGTCGCCGCCGAAGTCGGCGATCGCCTGCCGCATGGTAGTGCCGCCGGCGTCGGTGCGATCGAGCCACGCCGAGTCGAACTGCCCCGCCATTGCGCGGCTGCCGACCAGCGTCGCCGGAAAGCGAACGCCTTCCTCATCGCCGAAAGCGACGACCTCCAGCGTGTACGGCAGTCGTTTGCCGTGACGGTTGAGTTCGCGCACGCAGGCGATGGGCGAAAGAATGCCGAACAGGCCATCATATTTGCCCGCATTGCGGACGCTGTCCTGGTGCGAGCCGGTCATCACCACCGGCGCGAACGGCACGCCGGCCTCGTAGCGGCCGACGATGTTGCCCAGTGCATCGAAACCGGCCGTCATGCCAGCATCGCGCATCAATCCGATAAGGTACTCGCCAGCCCGTTTGTGCTCTTCCGAGAGGTAAGTGCGCGTGACTTGCGGCGCGTCCTCGCTGAACGTTGCCAGCACGTCGGCCTGTTGCAGGATGTCGGGTCCGAATTTCATGACTTCTGGTGCCCTTGAATGCTTGTAGGAGCGGCTCGCCGCGACCTCGTTACGCAGTAGGTATGGCGCGCTGGCAGTCGCGGCAAGCCGCTCCTACACCGCATCGGGATGCACCGCGCGCCAATGGCGGGCGATGTCGATGCGCCGCGTCACCCATACGCGGTCATGTTTTTCAACGTGGTCGAGAAATTTCTGCAGGCCACGCAGGCGACCGGGCTTGCCAAGCAAGCGGCAATGCATGCCGATACTCATCATCTTCGGCGCTTCCTCCCCTTCGGCGTAGAGAACGTCGAAAGTGTCGATCAGGTAGCGTGCAAAATCCTCGCCGTTGACGAAACCCGCCGCCGACGAAAACTTCATGTCGTTGGCGTCCAGCGTGTAAGGCACGATCAGCTGCCGCCGGATCGAACCGTCGCTCATTGTCACCGGCAGATAGAACGGCAGATCGTCGCCGTAGTAGTCGCTGTCGTACTCGAAACCACCGTGTTCCAGCACCAGGCGCTTGGTGTTGGGGCCATCGCGGCCGGTGTACCAGCCGAACGGCCACTGGCCATCGGTCAACTCGCGGATCAGCGTAGTTGCCCGCGCGATGTGCTGCCGTTCCCGATCTTCACCCATATGTTGATGGTGAATCCAGCGCAGGCCGTGCGACGCGATTTCATGGCCCAGTTCGCAGAATGCGGCCGTCGCCTCGCGATTGCGATCCAGTGCCGTGGCGACACCGAAGACGGTGAGCGGCAGGTTGCGTTTGGCAAATTCACGCAGCAATCGCCAGACGCCCACCCGCGAGCCGTACTCGTACATCGATTCCATCGACAGGTGGCGCGCCTCAAAGGCCTGCGCAAACGCAATCTCCGAGAGAAACGTCTCCGACGCAGGATCGCCATGCAGGATGCAGTTCTCGGCGCCCTCCTCGTAGTTCAGCACGAAGTTGACGGCGATCTTCGCCCGCATGGGCCATTGCGCGTGCGGCGGCGTGCGGCCATAGCCGGTGAGATCGCGGGGATAGTCGGAAGTCCAGGTCATGATGATGCAAACGGGCGAGCCGCGCAGTCTAGCGAGCGCGGCGGCCCGCCCATAGCGTCTCGCGGTTATAGGGCCTATTGTGCACCGGCACGCGCCCGATTCTTGGCATACTTGCCGCGTTCGGGTGCCCCCTATCGAGCCATGCCCAGATTCTCCGCCAATGTGTCCTTCCTGTTTCCGGAGCTGCCCTTCATGGAACGTCTGGAAGCGTCGGCCCGCGCGGGATTTCGTGCGGTCGAGTACATGGCGCCCTATCCCTACGACGTCCGCGAACTGGCGGCAGCGCTGCGCAACAACGGCCTGACGCAGGCGCTGTTTAACCTGCCGGCGGGTGACTGGGACAACGGCGAGCGGGGCTTGGCCTGCCTGCCGGGACGGGAGGCGGAGTTTCGCGATGGCGTGGCGAAGGCGATTGGTTACGCCGTCGCGCTGGGCTGCGAACGTCTCAATTGCCTCGCCGGACGGCGCCCCGAGAATATCGATCCGGTCGCTGCCCGCGCCACGATGGTGGCTAATCTGCGCTACGCGGCGACCGAGTGCCAGCGCGAAGGAATCCGGCTGGTAACGGAGCCGATCAACTGCTTCGACATCCCCGGTTACTTCGTCAACCGCACCGCCGACGCGCTCTCCATCATGGACGAGGTGGGCTCGGACAACCTGTTCCTGCAGTACGACGTCTACCATGCCCAGCGCATGGAGGGCGAACTCGGCGCCACGCTCAGCGCCCAGATCGGGCGTATCGGCCACATCCAGATCGCCGACAACCCCGGTCGCCACGAACCGGGCACCGGCGAAATCAACTATGAGTGGGTGCTCGGGCGTATCGACGCGCTGGGCTACGACGGCTGGATCGGCTGCGAGTACCGGCCGCGGAGCACGACGGAGGCTGGTCTCGGCTGGATGTCGCGCTATCGATAGCAAAGCATCGACCGGAGGCCGCCATGAGCCTCATAGATGGCCGCTTATGGCAAAGACCGAGGGCCGACTTTAGACTGCGACGTCCTGGCTGAACCCGTTACCCACTGCTTGCGCACGACGAGACAGGGGCGGTTCAACCAGCATGCGCGCAACCGGCGGAGGAGCGTCGGTCGCGGTGGATGACCCGGGAACGATTGGCGCGGTTATTGCGTCGCCTGCACCAGGTCATCTTTGAATGTCATCGCAAGGAGGGAAACGATGTCCGATGCTGCTGTTCATCCGGTAGACGAGAAGTTGCCGCTGCCCCGGCTTGGCGCATTGGGCCTGCAACATGTGCTGGTGATGTATGCCGGCGCCGTTGCGGTGCCATTGATTGTCGGACGGGCGCTCAAGCTGACGCCCGAGCAGATCACGATGCTGATCCAGGCCGACTTGTTCTGCTGCGGCCTGGTCACACTGATCCAGTCCCTGGGCGCCTCGCAATGGTTTGGCATCCGTCTGCCGGTGATGATGGGGGTGACGTTTGCCTCGGTCGCCCCGATGGTGGCAATGGCAGGCAGCAATCCGGGCGTTGCCGGTGCGGGCGCCATCTTTGGTGCCATCATCGGTGCCGGCGTCGTCAGCATCCTGATCGCGCCGCTGGTCAGTCGCATGCTGCGATTCTTCCCGCCGGTGGTCACCGGCACCATCATCGCGGTGATCGGCATCAGCCTGATGCGCATCGGTATCAACTGGATATTCGGCACACCGATCGGGCCGACGGCGCCGTCGATCGTCAATCCGGACCACGCCAAGTGGCTGGCGGACGTCACCGCGGCGGCATCGGCGCCCGGTTCTGCCTTGCCCGCGATGCCGAAAGGCGTCAGCCTCGCTCCGAGCGTACCCAACCCGAAATACGCCGAACTGGCCGGTGTCGGCATTGCCACGTTGGTGCTGGTGTCGATTCTGCTCATCGCACGTTTCGCCAAGGGCTTTCTTGCCAACGTGGCGGTGCTCATCGGCATCGTCATTGGCGGCGTGGTGGCAACGCTTGCTGGCAAGATGAATTTCGACAAGGTGGCCAAAGCCGACTGGTTCGACATGGTGCTGCCGTTTGAAATCGCGACTCCGACCTTCGACCCCATCTTGATCCTGACCATGACGTTGGTGATGATCGTGGTGATGATCGAATCCACCGGGATGTTCCTCGCGCTCGGCGAAATGACCGGGCGCGCCGTCGACCGCAAGGCGCTGACCGCCGGCTTGCGCACCGATGGCCTGGGCACCCTGCTCGGCGGCATCTTCAATACGTTCCCGTACACCAGCTTCTCGCAGAACGTCGGGCTGGTGGCTGTAACCGGCGTGCGCTCGCGCTTTGTCTGCGTCGCCGGCGGCATCATCCTGATCCTGCTCGGTCTGCTGCCGAAACTGGCGGCACTGGTCGAATCGCTGCCGACGGTCGTGCTGGGCGGCGCCGGTCTGGTGATGTTCGGCATGGTGGCCGCCACCGGCATCCGCATCCTGGCCAACGTCGATTTCAAGAGCAACCGCTACAACGCGTTCATCGTAGCGGTGTCGATCGGCATCGGCATGATTCCGCTGGTCGCGCCGAACTTCAAGCAGTGGATGCCGCACGACATTCATCCGCTGATCGAGTCGGGCATCCTGCTGTCGTCGCTGGCCGCGGTGCTGCTGAATCTCTTCTTCAATGGCGCACGCGAAGATGCCGGCGCAGCCATTGCCGCTGCGAAGCAGGCAGACTCGCACTAGAACTTCAACCGCCGCCAACCGGAGCATCCGAGCTTTCATGCCAACCCTGCAGCAAATCAATGCCTACACGCCGGCAGAGTTCTCGCGCGCCTTCGGCGCCGTCTACGAGCACTCGCCGTGGATTGCCGCGCGCGCCTTCGCGCTGAAACCCCCGGGCGGATTCGCGTCGCGCCCGGCGGTGCACGCGGCGCTGGTGGCGACGGTGCAATCGGCGGCGACCGACGAGCAACTGGCGTTGCTCAATGCACATCCGGAACTGGCGGGCCGGGAGGCGGCGGCGGGGACGCTGACGGCGGAATCGACGAAGGAGCAGGCAGCGGCGGGCCTGTCGGCGCTGACGGCGGACGATGTGGCGCAACTGCGCGAGCTCAACGCGCGCTATCGCGGGAAGTTCGGCTTTCCGTTCATCATCGCGGCGCGCAACAACACGCAGGGCGCCATCTTCGGCGCCATCAAGTCGCGCCTGCTCAACAGCCGCGACATGGAGTTCAACAACAACCTGATGCAGGTGGGCGAGATCGCCCGCCTGCGCCTGCTCGACATCATCACGGAGTAAGCGGCGGTGGGCAAGCTCTCGACTCATATCCTCGACACCGTGCACGGCGGACCGGCCGCGAATGTCGCCGTTGAGCTTTACTCGATGGACCCGACGCCGAAATTGCTGGTGTCGACGCGCACCAACGCCGACGGCCGCACCGATGCGCCGCTGCTGAAGGATGCGGAGGTGAAGCGCGGCCGCTATCGGCTGCTGTTTCACATCGGCGAGCACTTCCGCAGCAAGGGCGTGCCGCTGCCCGATCCGCCGTTCGTGGACGTGGTGCCGATCGATTTCGGCATCGCGGAGGACGGCGGCAGCTATCACGTGCCGCTGGTGTGCTCGCCGTGGACGTATTCGACGTATCGGGGCAGCTGAATCGTGGAAAGTTACATCGGCGACTGGCTGAATCTGCTGTTGCGCTGGTTGCACGTGATCACCGGCATCGCGTGGATCGGCTCGTCGTTCTACTTCGTCTGGCTCGACAACAGTCTGGTCAAGCCGACCGCGCAGGATCTAAAGGACAAGGGCGTCGACGGCGAGCTGTGGGCGGTGCATGGCGGCGGTTTCTATAACCCGCAGAAGTACATGGTGGCGCCGAAAGCCCTGCCCGAACATCTGCACTGGTTCTACTGGGAAAGTTACTGGACGTGGATGAGCGGTTTCGCGCTGTTCGTCGTGCTCTACCTGTTCAACGCGCAGACCTTCCTGATCGACAACAATGTCTTTGCGTGGCAGTCGTCGGCCGCGGCGATCGTCGCCTCGCTGGTCTATCTGGTGATGGGCTGGGTCGTCTACGACGGCATCTGCCGGCTGTTCGGCCAGCGCAAGAACGGCGACCTGATCGTCGGCGTGCTGGTGTTCGTCTATGTGGTGGCGGCCACCTTCATCGCCTGCCATTTGTTCGCCGGTCGCGCGGCCTTTCTGCTCACCGGCGCGATGCTGGCAACGGCGATGAGCGCCAACGTGCTGATGGTGATCATTCCAGGGCAGCGCAAGACGGTGGCGGCGATGAAGGCCGGGCAGAAGCCCGACCCGATCCACCCGCTGCGCGCCAAGCAGCGCAGCGTGCACAACACGTATTTCACGCTGCCGGTGCTGTTTGCGATGCTGTCGAATCACTACAGCATGACCTACGGCGCGCCGAACAACTGGCTGGTGCTGGTGCTCATCATGCTGGCCGGCGCGCTGATCCGCCAGTTCTTCGTGCTCAAGCACAAAGGCAAGCGCGACTACAAATTTTTCGCGATCGGCGCCGCACTGCTGGCGGCCGTCGCCGTCTGGATCGCGCCGGCGCCGCAGCCGGCTGCGCCCGCCGCCGCGGCGGCGCCGAAGTTCGCCGAAATTCGGGCGATCGTCGAGCAGCGCTGCCAGCTCTGCCACAACGCGCAGGTGACCTCGAAGAACATCCAGTTGCACACACCCGAGCTGATCCTGAAAAACGCGCAGGCGATGTATCAGCAGGCGGTGGTGGCGCGCGTGATGCCGATGGCCAATTCGACGCAGATGACCGAAGACGAGCGGCAAAAGCTCGCGGCCTGGGTCAAGGCCGGCGCCAAGGCCGACTGAGCGGCTAACAGCTTTTTGCTGAAAGGCCTATTTAGTATGGGCAGAATCGATATTTTTGCGTAAGTCGACTTTTGATTATTTCGCGACGTTAGCCCAATGCAGATGGGCCTCTTGCATAAAAGTTGATTCATCTACGCCGGCGTTCCCGCCAGGACCGTCGCAGCGCGGCGATGCGGGATAATTCAGGTGGAAGCCGGCTGGGCAGTCGCTGGTTGAGCAATCAACGGGAGGAAGGTCCGGGCTCCATAGAGCAGGGTAACGGCTAACGGCCGTCCGCCGAAAACCGCAAGGCATAAGGCGAGGACCAGGGCCACAGAGACGAGCGTATTCAGTTACGGTGAAACGCGGCAACCTCTACCCGGAGCAATACCAAATAGGCATGCGCCGTGAGCGAGCAATCGCTCACCCAAGGCGGCTCGTCGGAGCGTGCGGGTAGGTAGCTTGAGCCCATCGGCAACGGTGGGCCTAGAGGAATGACTGCTGCGGCGGTTCGGGTAACCGGCGGCCGACAGAACCCGGCCTACAGGCCGGCTTCCATCTTCGCTTTGCGCCCGCCTGCCGGTTGTTATGCCGGCTTGCCCGCGTACTTGACGATCAGGCCCAGCAGTTGATCGTCCTGGTACGGTTTGCCAAGATACTCATTGACGCCCAGTTCCATCGCGTGACTGCGGTGTTTTTCCGCCGTGCGCGAGGTGATCATGATGATCGGGATATTGCTCTGCCGGTCGTCGGCCTTGATCGTCTTGGTGAACTCGAAGCCATCCATGCGCGGCATTTCGATGTCGAGCAGGATGACGTCCGGATTGGCGTCGGCGAGCACCTGCAGCGCGTCGAGACCGTCCTTCGCCGTCAGCGCGCGATAGCCTTCGCGCTCCAGCAGGCGGGTGGTGATCTTGCGCACGGTGAGCGAATCGTCAACCACCAGCACCAGCGGAACGCGCGGTTCTGACGCCGCCGCCGGCGGTACAACTGGCGGCGGTGTGCTGGGTGCGATCGCCACGGGTTGCTCCATCGCGGATGCATGATCCTCGGCCGCCGCGGGAGGCGACAGCGCAACATGATCGTCCGCCGGCGCCGCCGGTTCGCTTGCAGGCGTGGGGGCGGTGGCAACGGCAAGGGTGCCCGCAACTGACGGCGCGACAACCATGACGGCGGTCGACGGCAACAGCGTAGCGGGTGTCGGCGCTACGACCGGTTGTGAACGGCGCGCGGCGTCGGCCTCCTGGGTGAGCAGCAGGTTGATCGGATTCAACAGCAGCGTGATGGTCCCGTCGGCCAGCACCGTCAACCCGGCCAAACCGGGTACCCGCGCCATCTGCGGTCCATAGGGTTTGGCAACGACCTCCTGGTTGCCGATGATGCGATCGACCCCGACCGCCGCCAGCAGATCGCCGGAACGCAACACCATGACCGGCGCCGTGCGCTGATCGGTGGTGTCGTGCGACACGCGCGTCAGCGTGCCGAGCGAGCGATAGACAATCGGTTGCCCCCCGTGCTGCAACACGCCTGTCGCCGCAGCAGCAACGCGCTCGCGAGTCGGAATCTGCCGCACCTGATCGATGATCGACGATGGGATTCCGAACACCGATTTGCCGACCCCAACCAGCAACACCTGCGTCACCGCAAGCGTCAACGGGACCGACACCGTGAACGTCGAACCGACACCAGTGGTGGTGTGCGCTTCCACGCGACCGCCGAGCGCCGTGACCTCGTTGCGGACAACGTCCATGCCGATGCCACGTCCGGCCACGGCGGTCACCACATCGGCCGTGGTAAAGCCCGGCTGGAAGATGAACTCAAGCAGCTGCGAATCGCTGACCGCGTCGCCGGCACCGATCAAGTCCTGGGCGACGGCACGCTCGCGCACCTTGTCCAGTGGGATGCCGCCACCGTCATCGGCGAGCGAGATCGCGACCTCGTTGCCCTGCTGGCGCACCGTCAGTGCGATCTCGCCGATGTCCGGTTTGCCGCGATCTCGCCGAATCTGTTCGCTCTCGATGCCGTGTGCCAGCGCATTGCGCACCAGATGCTCAAGCACCGGCGTCAGGCGTTCCAGCACGCTGCGGTCGACTTCGATGCGTCCGCCGCGAATATCGAGGTTGGCGCGCTTCTTGAGATCCTTCGCGGTCTGCCGGAGCGTGCGATAGAGCCGGTCAGACACATTGGTGAACGGCACCGTGCGCAGCGTCTGCAAACGCAACTGCACTGAGCGCGACAGGCGCGTCTGCGTCGACAGGGCGTTTTCGGCATCGGCCAGATTTTTGAGCAAACTCTGCTGCACCGTCGCAACGTCGTTTACGCCTTCGGCGAGACCGCGGGTTAGCTCCTGGAATCGCGTGTAACGATCGAACTCCAGCGGATCGAATTGCGACTCCTGATCCAGTCGCGACTGGATCTGCGACTCGCCCTGAATTTCGATCTCGCGCAGCTGACCGCGCAAACGGACTACCGACGCGGTGAGATCCAGCAGCCCGCCTTTGAGGCTGCGCATCTCCGCCTCGATTCGCGATCGCGCGATCGAAATTTCGCCCGACTCATCGGCAAGCTGCTCCACGGCATCGCTGCGGACCCGGAGGAAAGCGGCGGCGGTGTCAGGCGCCGCAGCAGCTACCGGCGCCGCGACCGCAGGCTGGACGGCAAGACGCCGTGCAATTTCGGCGACCGACGGCGCTGCGGCAATCGCAGGTGCCGCCTCTGCCGTGGTGGCGGCGACCGGGAACACCGCTGCTTCAGCGACGCCAGACGGCTCAACTGAAATGACCTCCGCGGGGCCCGAGGCCATGTCGCCCGCTTGCGGCAGGTAGCGCGGCAAAACGACATCTTTTTCGCCCCGCGTCAGGCGTTCCAGCAAATAGGCGATATCGTCAAGATACTCGTCGAAGTCGTCGAACACCGATGCCGCCGGCACACCGGCAACGTCGACCAGTCGCGTTTCGAAATTGTGCGCAAGCTCGCCCAGCCGCATCGCACCGGCCATGCGCGCACTACCCTTGAGGGTATGCAGGGTTCGCTTGAGGCCGTCGGAAAAACTGCCATCCTGCGGGCTATCACGCCAGCCGATCAGCTGCTCGCTTGCGCGCGGATAGAGCTCCTGGGCTTCCTCCAGGAAGATCGGCAAGACCTGCTCGTCGATATCGTCGCGAATGTCCAGCAGCGGATCTGTCGCCACTTTGGGAGCACCGCGCGCGGGCGTGGTGATTGGTCGTTGCTCGTGCGCCGTATTCGAAACCGACAGCGATGGTGTCGCAACCCGCAGACTGACGCCGGTCGCCGCCGGAGTCGAAACGAATGCGCCTGCCGATGCGACCACCGGTGCTGCGGTGTCCGTTGTCGGCAAGACGTCCGACGAATCGGGCCCGGGCGGCGCTGTCGGGGCGATCGGTGACACGGCCGCAACGGCAGCCGCTGTCGCCGCTGCGGCGGCAACGCCGGTGAGCAACGTCGCCGCGTCGGGCATGAATTGCGACAGTGCCGCCTCTGTGGGCGCCGGTACATCCGGCGCGATGGCTTCCGGCGCCACAAACGCATGCGACGACTCAATGCGCACGACCACATCGGCGTCACCCGTCGCTACCGGCTCCGTAGTCAGAGCCGGTAGCGGACTTGCCGGCGCCTGACTCGGCACCGCTACCGCGACAGCATGCACCGTACTGGCGAGCGCCTGCTCTTCCGCGTGCGTCTGTTCGATCAACTCGACCTCGACACCGAGGTCACGACTGCCCGTCTCGGCAATCAATGCTTGCAGCTGTGATCGCGTCTGCGCCTGATCGGCCTCTTCCTCGGGCGACACGCGGGATTGGGCCTGCAGCCGCAATGTGGCCGTGCGCAAACACTGGATCGCCGACGCGAATGTGGTTACCGATTGCGGCGAACGTCCGGCGCGGCGAACCGCCATCAACGCGCCTTCAAGCAAGCCGGCAAAATCGCCGACATCGAGGAATCCGGCCGTCCGGTGAATCCCGCACAGGGTGTGACTGGCCCGCACCATTGCGTCGCTTGGCAGCAACGCGGTATCGAACTGCATCAGCGTCAACTCGTACTCGAGTGTCTGCAAATGTACGCGCGTCTCGTCCGTCAAAATGGAGAACAGCGCGCGCGACACCGTTACGCCAAGGACATTCAGGTCGTCTTCGGGAAAATCGTGCGCCGGCGCATCGGCACGGTCGGGAGCGACCATCGGCTTTGCAAGATGCAGCGTCGGTAGAAGATTGACAACCGGCTCCGAGGTCGCCTCGACAAGTGGCAACACTATGTCGTGCAGAGGCTCCGTCCGCGTCGAGCCGAGCACGGTGTCCGAGCCGGCCGAAGGTGTCGCGGCAACGCCGGTGGTTGCATCGGACGGCGACGTCGCCGCCAACCGCATCTCCGACGCAAGTGTCGTCGCTGCCGCGGAAAGCGGCTTGTGAGTACACTGCGCGATGAGGTCGTCAAGTGCCGACACGTCAACGCTGACTGCCCGTTGGTCGCGCAACGTGTCGATCCAGTCCGTGAACGCTTGCGATGCCGCACCGATCAGTCGCAATTCGGCCTCGGTCGCGGGTCGTTCTTCTTCCAGTGTGGCATTGAGAACGCGCTCCACGCGCCACGCCACCTCGGCCAGATCCGCCTGTCCGACCATGCGACCGCTACCCTTGAGCGTGTGAAAGGCGCGACGAATGTCTACTAGCACATCGCGGCGTCCATGTTGCGCCTGCAAGTCGATGTGTTTGATTCTGACCGCTTGCACAACGTCGGTCGCTTCTTCGACGAAAATATCGAGCAGTGCACTGTCGCGTTCCTCCGGCTGCGATTCCACCAGCCGGAAGGTTTCCGCCGACGTCGGCGGCACTTCCGCGCTGCCGCCAACGACCGCGGCGACGGCGGCGCTTAGCGCCGAGGACTGAGTGTCGTGGCTTTCGAGCAGACGCAACGCTTCGCTGGAGGCATGCGACAGATCGGGATCGGAAAGCAACTCGGCATCCTGTCGAACACCTTGCAATGTCGAACGCAAGGTTTCGCGCAGATCCGACTGCACTGGCTGGTCGCCGATGGCGCGAGCGAGCGGACGCAACATGCGCTGCCGTTCCGCCAGGGATGCCTCGACGCTGTCATCTTCTCCGGCGTCGGCATTGCCCGCGCCATCACCCAGCAAGCGGCGTTTCAGTCCCGCGAGAATCTCGTCGGCATCGCGGTCACGACGCTCACGCACGTCAATGTAGAAGCTGAGTCCCGCCAATACATCGGCTAGCGAATCGATGTCCAGCGCACTCAGCTCGGACTGGTTACGCACGGCGTCAATCAGGCGATTCGACGTCTTGGTCAGCAGCTCGTTGGCATCGTTCCATCCAAGCATCCGCATCGCGCCGGAAACCTGCCCAAGAAGCGCCGGCAGGGGCTTGAGTTCTTCGCTTGCATTGCGGTCGCGAAATACTGCGTCCAGCGCCTGTTCGACGAGACGCATGTTGGCGCGAATTTCCTTCGCAACCTGCGAGATCGTTTGCCGTTCCTGGGCAAGACGGGTAAGCGAATTGTCCTCGTTTTCGGCTCTCAATTCGATCGGGATCGGCGCCTTGGTCGTCGCGTAGTGCAGCCGCTGCAGCGCGCGATCGACTTGCGTCCGGAACGACGAGGGCAACGCCGCAATATGATCGAGCGCAGTTTCGATCAGAATCAGACTGGTCGCGAATTCGATGGAAAGGTCGTCTCCGATCGTCTTGCCTTCACTGACCGACGTTGCAGCGTTGGCGATGCCCCGGCCGAGATTGGAGAACTCGGGCATGTGCAACGCGTCGCACGCGGCCGGCAATTCACCAGTCGCTTCGCGCAGCTTGGCAAGCGCGTTGCCGCGACCGGCATTCAGGCTGGTCCATGCGTCCTTGCAGCGGCCAACGATGGCGGTAAGCGCGTTGATCGCCGGTTGCAAGGCGACCACATCGATTTCGCGCCGTACCCGTTTCGGCACCAAGACGTCGAGTTCATACAGGTTCTTGACTTCATCGACGTGCGAATTGCCATTGCGAGCGCGTGCAACGTGATAGAGCACTTCCCGACGCAGGCGATCGGCGACGCGCGTGGAACCCTCCACAAAGCGGCGTACTTGCAAGTCGATGCGCGCAAGCAGTTGCTTAAGCGCAGTCGATGGCTCTACCAATCCCGACTGGGTGGCGACCAGCAGGGCATGTGCCGTCCACCAGAACGAACGTTGCGCGGGTAGCGGATAAGCGGCCTCAATGTCCGCGATGACCCGACGCATTTGATCAAGCCCCGCCTCGCTACCGCGCAGCCATTGCAGCAAACCCTGCTGGAAATCGCGACGCTGGCGCAGCAGGAAAGCCGGCATCCGTGACGGTTCCGGCGGCTCTCCGCTCTGAGCGCGCGCAGGGCGACGCGACAAATCCGGAAAAAAGAGGTCGGCGGGACCGTACTTGGCGTTGTGCAACCTGCCTAGCGCCAGGTACTCGGGGAAAAAACGAAGTGGCACCGGTGGCGAACCACTGGCCATTTCCTTCAGATGAGACAGAAGTCGTCGACACCCGCGGTCAACCAGATCCAGCGCCTCTTTCGGCGTCGATTCGACGTCGTTGCCGAAGTGCCGCTCGAACTCCTGCACGAGCACCGCGAGGCCTTCGATTCCGACCAATTCGAAGGCGCCGGCAACCTGATGCAAATCCGAGCGCACGGCCCCACGCAACTCGGGCGTTGGGGCGCTGCGCAACTTGTCGATGTTCTCCAGCGCACGGTACAACGCGCTATCGATCTCCGCCTTTACCCACGTGATGGGGCCGCTGTCGAGCTCGAGCGGAATGTCAATTGCCACGGTTCTCCGATCCCGTCCGATTACACCTTGAAGCCGGCCACGGAACTACGCAGGGTTTGCGCCAGCCGGCCCAGTTCTTCAATAGATACGTTGGTTTGCTGGGTGCCGCGCGAGGTTTCCTCGGTCACGGCCAAAATGTCTTGCATGCCGCGGGTTACTTCCGACACCGATGCGGATTGAGTTTGCGTCTGTGCCGAAATGTTGCCCACAAGCCCCGCCAGGTCGCGCGACACACGGCTGATTTCCGACAACGCTTGACCGGCGGCGTCGGACAAGCGTGTTCCTTCGACCACGCCCTGAGTCGTCTTTTCCATAGCGTTAACGGCGTCCTGCGTATCGGACTGAATGGCGCGCACCAGCGCTTCAATCTGTTTGGTCGCCTCGGCAGACCGCTCCGCGAGGCGCTGCACTTCTTCCGCAACCACCGTAAAGCCCCGGCCCGCTTCGCCGGCCGATGCCGCCTGAATGGCGGCGTTAAGCGCCAGCACGTTCGTCTGTTCGGTAATGTCGGAGATCAGCTCCACGATTTCGCCGATCTCCTGCGAGCTTTCGCCGAGGCGCTTGATGCGCTTGGAGCTTTCCTGGATTTGCGCGCGTATTTCGTTCATGCCGGCGATCTGGTTGTGCACCGCGAGCGACCCCTTCTCCGCCACGCTAAGCGATTGCTCCGCCACTTTCGCGCCCTGCGTCGCGGACGCCGACACTTCGTTAATCGACTGCGCCATCTGCAAGACAAGCGCACTGGATCGCTGAATTTCGCCGGATTGCCGTTGCGATGCTTGATAAAGTCGTTGCGAGATGGCTTGCGCTGCCTGAGTGGCGCCGGCAACTTCGCCTGTCGTCGCGTTAATGTCAGACACTACCTTGCGCAACTCATCGACAGTGAAGTTGATTGAGTCCGCAATCGCGCCGGTCACGTCTTCCGTAACGCTCGCCTTGACGGTCAAGTCCCCGTCGGCGAGCGTACCCATTTCGTTGAGCAATCGCAGAATGGCTTCCTGGTTACGCTGGTTTTCACGTTCGTTCTCGGCGGCGCGAACGCGCGCTTCGTTAAGGAACAAGTACCCGAGCGCTGCACCCAGCAACAAGGAGAGCACGCCTAGCACGGCCGCGAAGTACAACGCGAAGTTGGCCGTATTGCCCGCCCCTTCGTAAGCGTTCGAGAGATTCTTGGCGCCGGCCATCAGTGGTTCGGCCTCCACGGTAATTACCTTGGCCGCCTGTTTGCCGGCGAGCAGTCGCGGCATGGCCCGCAACACTTCGACCAGGCGTTTTTCCGTCTCCTGGAAGCGCGCACCCAGTTCAGTGAGCGTTTGCCGGGCCTCGCCATCGCGTATGGCACTGACTCGCAATGCATCACTACCCTGCAGGAGGCCATTCACGATATCGCGGAACGTCGCCGTATCCTTGCCGAGCAAGAAAGCCACGTCGGAATCAACTTCATCGCCCACAAGCGCATTGGCGTTCTTGGCAATTCGCTGCGTCAGCATGACAAGGTTGTTGGCGAGCGCGTTTTCACGACCACTCCCGGATGTGAGTTGTGTTGCCAGTTGCTCCGCCAGCTCAAGCAAACCCTGGTTACCCTGGTTCACGTTGCTGACTGCCTGCGACAGCGACGTAAGAATGCCTCGGGCCTCGACCAGTTCGTCGACCTTGCCGTCAACCAGTGCCCAGCGCTTTTCAAGCTCCGTCATCGCCGCGCGCACCGCATCCGATTGCGGTTCGCTCACGGTTACGCCGCGAAACTCACCGCCGGAGGAAAGCGCTTTCAGGTTGTTGCGAAACTGTTCACGGCTGGACTGCAATACTTCAAAGCCGGCCGCGCCGCCCATTTCGGACTGCGCGCCGCCACGCGCCAGACGTTGGGCGAGCATTTGCATCTCGGTTGCCGCTTCTTTTTGCGCGCCATTTTTGCGCGCTTCGATTGCATACAGACCGAAAAGGATGAGCATGAGCACGAAGCTGATTGTCAGCGCGACCGCAAGGTATTGGAACTGCTTCGCGGTTGACAAATGGCCAATCAGCGGCAGTTGTCGAACCGCCTTGCCGCCGCGGGCGGCAGCCCGCAGTTGCTCCACCACCGACACTGCACGGGTCGGATCGTAGGCGCTTGCCATGCCTGTGTCACCGGCCAGTGGCGCAGCGACAACAGTAGGTATGTCGGCTACCGGCGCCGAGCCTTTGCCCTTGAAGACCTTACCTAACTTTAGCTTCATAGCCCCTATCCCATAAATTATTCAGCGGACAACCTGCAAAAAATCAGCCTCTGCGGCAAGTCGTTCCAGGTCAACTTCGGTCCAATTCGCGCCGTCCCTGTCTACCCAGCAGGCGATCTCCCAAGAGCGCATTAGCGGCGCGTCACCTGCTCCCATCTCATCTAGAAGGCGCAGCCCAACGACGCGCGTGACAACCAGTCCTGCTCTGACCTTGCCGAGCCTTTGGCCCAGCAAGATCAACCGCCTTGCGCCGATGTCCGAAGTTAGGTGCAGTCCCAGCCAGGTTGCAAAATCGGTCACTGCATAGAGCGTACCCCGCACATTGGTGACGCCCAAGAACCATGGCTGCGTCAACGGTACGGGCGTTATCGCACTAACAGGTGAAACCTCGGAAACGTCATCAAGGTTGATCAGGAAACCTCGGTCGCCGACCCGGACGGCGAGGCGCGACTGCCGCGGTGGCAACTCCGTAGCCTGACGCAGGCGCATTGCCAGCGCTTCCTGAAAATCCCGTAGCCGGTTACGATCTCGCGCCACTTAGCGCTCCCCCTTCGACATTGTCCCGTTCCGCCCCGCCGGGTGGAGTAATGCAACTAGCTGTCAAGACGCGCGATCTTGCCCAACAGATCATTGGCATCGATTGGCTTGACAATGTAGTCGCGTGCGCCCTGCCGCAAGCCCCAAATCTTGTCGGTCTCCTGGCTTTTCGTCGTGCAGATGATCACCGGAATGTTTTTTGTGACGTCATCGCGCGCAATCACCCGGGTCGCCTGGAAACCATTGAGACCGGGCATAACTACGTCCATCAGAATCAGATCAGGCAACAACACCTTCGACTGAGCCACTGCGTCTTCACCGCTGTCGCAGGTGTTGACCTCATATCCGGCTCGGCGGAGGATTTCGGAGAGCGCGTGGCGCTCGGTAGGAGAATCGTCGACGACGAGAACTTTCTTCACAGGCATGGTGTTTCCTAGCTAATTGGCTCGTTCGCGGCCCGCGAAAGACGCCACCGCCGAAATGAGGCTCTCCTTGGTAAACGGTTTGGTCAGATATTGATCGGAACCAACCATACGTCCTCGTGCACGATCGAAAAGACCGTCTTTCGACGACAGCATCACTACAGGTGTGGACTTGAACTTGGCGTTTTTTTTGATCAAGGCGCAGGTCAGGTAGCCGTCCAGTCGCGGCATCATGATGTCGACAAAGATGACATCTGGCCGGTGATCGGCAATCTTGGCGAGGGCATCGAAACCGTCTTCGGCAAGAATGACTTGGCAGCCGGCTTGCAGCAGGAAAATTTCGGCGCTACGACGAATCGTATTGCTGTCGTCAATGATCATCACCTTTATCCCGTCCACGTCGGACGCGTCTGCGCTAGCGCCTGTCGCCTGCATGTGCATGCCGTCAGAGTAAATACAGTGTCATACAGTTTGCCATGCCTCGACCAAATTTGCATCGAACTGCGGCGATTTTCTACGACTTTTCTGTAGGTTGTAGGAGCGTTGCAACTTTTTGAGAAACCACGGTTCCCGACCGCGGCGACATGAACCACGGGGATCATCCGGTTTGTCAGCGCTCCTTGAGGCCAAGGAAGAGGCGATAGGCGACGTTTTGCGTCTCCTCTATCCATGCATAGCCCAACTGCCCGATTCGGTGCAAAAACATGTCCAGTTCCGCAGCATCGCGCTCTGGCACCTGAATGCCTGCCAGGACGCGTCCGATATCCGAGCCGTGGTTCCGGTAGTGAAAGAGCGTGATATTCCACTCACTGTTCATGACGCGCAAGAACTGCGCCAGCGCTCCGGGTCGTTCGGGAAAATCAAACCGGAACAGTCTCTCGCCGACTGCCCCGGGTGCATGACCGCCTACCAAATGTCGAACGTGCAGCTTTGCCAATTCATTCTCGGTCAGGTCGACCGCGCCGATGCCCGCCCGCTTGAATTCGCGAATCAGACCCGCCGTTTCGCGCCTGTGCGCGAGCTCGATGCCAACAAACACATGGGCCTGCGCGCCCCCCGCATACCGATAGTTGAATTCAGTGACCGATCGCGGGCCAAGCACATCGCAAAATGCCCGAAAACTGCCCGCCTTTTCTGGCAGCGTGACTGCCAGTACCGCCTCTCGCGACTCTCCGATCACTGCACGCTCCGCCACAAATCGCAGGCGATCGAAATTCATGTTTGAACCGCAAGCAACGGCAACCAGCGTTTTGTCGCGATAGCGGTGCTTGTTCGCGTACTTCTTCAGCCCTGCAATTGCAGCGGCGCCGCCCGGTTCCAGGATCGAACGGCAATCCGTGTAGACGTCTTTGATCGCCGCGCAAATTTCATCGGTCGTAACCAGTATGGTGTCGTCGACATACTGTTGACAAAGTCGAAACGTTTCCACCCCAACCTGCTTCACCGCAATCGCGTCGGCGAACAAACCCACCGTCGGCAGCGTTATGCGGCGCCCGGTCCGCAACGACTCAACCATGGCCGCCGAATCCACCGGTTGCACGGCGATGATCCTGGTCTTGGGTCGCACGGCTTTGACATACGCAGCAATACCCGAGATTAGGCCGCCACCGCCAACCGCGACGAAAATTGCGTCGATGTCGCCCTGATGCTGTCGCAGGATTTCCATGCCGATCGTACCCTGACCGGCGATCACGTCCGGGTCGTCGTAGGGGTGGATGAAAGCCTTGTTTCCTTTCTTGACGAGGCTCTGTGCATGCTCATAGGAGTCCGAGTAAGATTCGCCATGCAGGACGACCTTGGCGCCACGCGCTTTGACTGCATCCACTTTGATGGCGGGCGTGGTCCGCGGCATGACGATGGTCGCTTCTGCACCTAACCGCTGCGCCGCAAGCGCAACGCCCTGCGCGTGATTTCCGCTGCTGGCGGCAACTACGCCCTTGGCCAGCTGTGCCGGCGAAAGGTGAGCCATCTTGTTGTAAGCGCCGCGCAGCTTGAACGAGAACACCGACTGCTCGTCCTCACGCTTGATCAGCACCCGATTGCCAGTGCGCTCGGAAAGCAACCGTGCGGTCGCCAGCGACGTCTCAACCGCCACGTCGTATACCTTCGCGTTCAGAATGCGTATCAAATAGTCCAAGGTCGTTCCTCACGGTTACAGGCCTGTTGGAAAAGTGCCCGCGTGCCCTGTGTTAGTCTTTCTCTGGTGATTCGTTCGAATTTTAGTCGGGCAATCTTGGCCGTTGTTGGCCATGCATTGCATCAGCGACTACCTTCCGCCCCATACTCCCTTTATGCATACCGAAGACAAAGAAGCGTTGAAACTTATGGCTGCGAGCGCGGCCCTCGAATTTGTTGTTTCGGGATCGGTGCTGGGAGTCGGTAGCGGCAGCACCGTCAGTCGCTTCATTTCGCTGCTCAAACCTATGGCATCAAGCCTGCGCGGCGCCGTGGCAGCGTCGGAATCAAGTGCGACCGCTCTTCGAGAGGCGGGAATCGAGGTGCTGGATCTGAATGCCGTCGATCGCATCCAGGTGTATGTCGATGGCGCGGATGAAATTGATCCGCAGTTCGCCATGATCAAAGGCGGCGGTGCTGCGCTTACGCGTGAGAAGATCATCGGCAGCGCCGCCGAGACTTTTGTTTGTATCGTGGACCAATCAAAGGTGGTCGAGCGATTGGGCGCATTCCCACTACCTATCGAGGTAGTCCCGATGGCGGTCCGATCTGTCGGCCGGAGCATCACCGCTCTGGGCGGTACGCCGCGTCTGCGTCCAGGCGTCGTCACTGACAATGGCAACTCGATAGTCGATGTAACGGGCCTGTCGTTCGCAGATCCTGTTGCCCTTGAGTCGGAGTTGAACCAGTTACCTGGCGTTGTCTGCAATGGCGTCTTTGCCAGACGCCCCGCCGACGTGTGCATCGTTGCGTCACATGGGGGTGTCGCAATTCGCCGTCGCTGGAGCTAACACCATTCCCGTTCAACACCCGATTGCTTGGCGAGTCGCGACACGTAGTCGCGGTGTACGGTCAACACGCTATCGTCCAACGCAACGGGGTATACGACGGCTGGTACATCGTTGGCCAGTCTGGATTCCCCGGAAAGCGGCGCTGTCGGTACTGGAATCTCCATTTCGAATGCGCCTTGCCCCCGCGTCAAGCCGAAGTAAACCTCCGCGAGCAGTCGCGCATCAAGTAGGGCGCCATGCAAATTGCGCTGCGAATTGTCGACCCCAAGGCGGTCGCATAGCGCATCCAGTGAATTTCGCTTGCCTGGATATTTTCCTTTTGCGAGAGCGAGCGAGTCGACAACGTCCAGGTCCAGACTGGACAACGGTGAGCGGCGCAATCGTGCCAGTTCGTGGTTCAGGAATGACACATCGAACGGAGCATTGTGTATGACAACGCTGGCACCGGTCAAAAAGTTAACCAACTCATCGACAATGGTCGCGAACTTCGGCTTGCCGCGCAGATCTTCCCAAGTGTAGCCGTGTACTGCAGTGGCGCCTGCGTCTATCTCTCGTTCGGGGTCGACATAGAAATGGAGGTGCCGTCCGGTTAGGTCACGGCCGATAGCCTCGACAGCCGCAACTTCGATGATGCGGTGACCGGAGCGAGCATCCAGACCTGTGGTTTCAGTATCAAGAAAGACAATACGCTCAGTTGCTTCCATGCCGATTAAGTGTTTCCTGGATCTCCTTGATGGCAAGTTCGATCTCGGAGTCGCTCAAGGCGCGACGTCCCGTCGTCGGTTCAACAAGAGTAATGGTTCGGTCCATCTGCGTGCTGAACTCGCCCATGGCCAGCGTCTCGGTATGAGTCGTCGTTAGCGTGTCAGACCATTCACCGTTGCTGCCCGCCCATCTGACGGCGATGATACTCAAGTTGTCGCAATCGGCACCGGCGCGCCTTTCGGCGTCGTTAAGCAATTCGGGGATCGCCTTGCTTAGTTCGGATTGACCAATGCGGGCGACTAACTCGCCGTCGCTGTAAGCGCTCCACAACCCATCCGTGCACAGGACGAGCAAATCGTTGGACTGCAGCGGGACCCGAGGCGAGAAATCGACAGTTGGTTCGAAGGCGCCGCCAAGGCAGCTAAACACTTTGTTGCGATCGGGATGCCGGCCCGCCTCGGCCGCAGTGATGATGCCGTTATCCAGCAGATACTGCACCTTTGAGTGGTCTCGCGTCCGCGTATGAAGCGACCCGCGGCGAACGTGATACAGGCGAGAGTCGCCGGCGTGTGCCCAGTAAGCTCCGTCGTCCTGTATCACGCAGGCCACACAGGTGGTTCGTGGCGTGTCCACCAGGCGGAACCGTTGCGCGTAGTCTGCAAGCGCGCTATGTGCCGCCTTCAATGCGTTCTGCAAAAAGAGAACGGGGGATGGCAACACCGGTTTGGCCTCTTGCTCAAAGCGTTCCAGCAGCAGCCTGACAGTGATGTGAGCCGCAATTTCGCCGCCAACGTGTCCGCCCATCCCATCCGCAACGACCACGAACAGGGCGTCGCGCGTGTAGATGTAGCCAACGCGGTCCTGATTGACTTTGCGACCGCCTCGCCGGGTTTCCTGGAAAATGGAAAATTCCATCGTCAGTACGCGCGATTAGTATCGCTTATCGGGGTATCGCCAGGAAGACTAGGAACTCGGTTACGCACGGCGGTTACCGCCGCTTGTCGACAGGCCCAATTTTTCGGAGATGCGCGCCAGTAGCGCGCGCTTCGGTGGCTCCGGTACAGCGATGAGCATTTTTTGTACTTGGTAGACCGATTGCGGTCGTTGCAGTGGATCGAGTTTCAAACACTGATCGACTAGTTCAAGGAGCCGGGGTGAATACTTGCCCGCCCACAACTTTGTTGCCGAAACGTAGTGGTCGTCTTTGACTCTGCTGTCGGCGGCTTGCGGCGCAAACGCGGCAAAGCATGCGAACAACGACGCGCCGACACCATACAGATCGGTCCACGGACCAAGGCGATCGGAGTCTCCCTCCTTATACTGCTCAGGCGCTGCGAAGCCAGGGGTATACATCGGCGTCAGCCGGCTGCCGCGCGATGCAAGCACTTGCCGCGCGGCGCCGAAGTCAAGCAGCACCGGTGAACCGTCGGTGCGTATGTAGATGTTGGCAGGCTTGATATCCAGGTGCAGAAGACGGCGGGAATGCACTTCCCGCAAGCCATTCAGGAGCCGGGAGAACACATGTCGTATCAGGCCTTCCGGCAGCATTCCTTGATTGCCTTGAATGTACTGCTGGAGCGTTCGCCCACGCTCGTACTTCATGACCATGTAGACAGTTTCATTGGCGCGAAAGAAGTTGAGCACGCGTACTACATTTGGGTGACTGATCGTAGCCAGCGACTTGCCTTCATCAAAGAAACACTTCATGCCAAATCGGAATGAGTCGATATTTTCTATCGAACTCGCGTGCACACGAGACCCTTCCGAACGAAGTACAAGACCGCTCGGTAAATACTCCTTGATTGCCACAACCGTGCCGTTGTCGTCGACCGCACGGTACACAATGGAAAATCCACCGCGGCTGATGGCGCGGTCAATTCGGTAGTTATGTAAGGTGTAACCTTGCGGGAGCGCCCGATTGGCAACGATTGACATAGTCGGCAATTCTCACGCAGGCCTTCAAGCCACTGCGTTGACAATCCCATTGAAGGCTTGGCCGCTGTCCGGACAGCATATGCTCCCGCACTGCCGGAAGCGCGGCAACAACATTGCGCCAATCTGGGGGCGGTTCGGCCTGTCTGTACCCATGGATTGAGCATACATCAAGCCGCACCGCCGGCTCGGTCTCCGAGGATTTCCCGGTTCGGGGCGGCTGGTCGTAGGTGTTGGTCGGTGTACCATTGGATTGTGGAGATCTACGCTTTAGCGGAAATGCCGGCACCACGCAAAAATCGAGACTGAGGTAAATATGGCACGTATTACTGTAGAGGACTGTTTGTCGACTATCGACAATCGCTTTGAGTTGTCGCTGGCTGCTGCCGTTCGGGCGCGGCAGCTCGCGGGAGGTCACCAGCCGCTCGTCGATTCTGGGAAACGGGATAAGCCCATAGTGGTGGCCTTACGCGAAATCGCCGGGCGAAAGATTGATCGTTCTGTGCTGAAGAAGATCGGGGTTTGAGGCCTTCATGGGGCACGCCCCTCAAGTCTCTGCTTTTTTTGAACTCCTAGCGCCTTCCTTTCGACCAGACGAGCTTGAACGGATTCGCCAAGCTTGGATCTTGGCAGACGCGGCGCACTCCGGACAGACACGGCAGTCCGGCGAACCTTATGTCACGCATCCGCTAGCAGTCGCACAGATACTTTTCGAGTGTCTTGAAGCGGATGCCGATGCGCTGTGCGCGGCACTGTTGCACGATGTCGTAGAGGACACCAGTGTCGCGGTAGGCGATATCGAAGGCCGCTTCGGCGCTTCGGTCGCGCATATCGTCGACGGTGTTTCCAAGCTCGATGACGTACGCACCGGCGGCTCTTCCAATGCCAAGGAGGCAACTTTGCGCAAGCTAGTGGCGGCTGGAGGCCGCGACTGGCGAGTCTTTGCCGTAAAGTTGTGCGATCGGCTGCACAATATGCGCACGCTTGATGCGGTGAGTCCGGAGAAGAAGCGTCGTGTTGCGCTCGAAACATATCGCATCTTTTTCCCACTGGCGCGCTATGTTGGCTTCGCCGGCATCGCGCGCGAACTGCAAGCGCTTTCCTTGCGTGCGCTGTATCCCTGGCGTTGGGGTGTTATCGCGCGTTGGTGCAACTACAAGCATGCCGTTGATTTGAAGCGGTTGTCCGTTGCCGTCCCGGCGCCCACGCTGGCAACCATTTCTGGGGCCGAGCCTGACGTTTCGTGCGATCCTCGCGTTGCCGACGACATGATGGTTCGTGCATTTGCGTTATTGCGGGAGGACCGCGCCGGTCGTGCGCTGTTCTCGGTTCCGTCGGCTGACGTGCTTTGTTTTGCCGTTGAAGATGCATATCGTCGCCTCTGCGACCTGCACAGCCATTTCGTCTACATCCCCGGTAGTTTCTATAGCGACGCCGGCGAAGGTGTTGTGGCGACCAAGGTCCAGTTCGACCGGCGCGGGCTCGTCGCAAATTTTAAGTTTTGGTTCCCGCGTGTTTCTCGCGGCTCGTGGGTGCGCAGTGGCGGCGACTCGATTGGTAGCAGCGAGGATTTTCTGGCGGTGGCCGATGGTGGCGAGGCTACGGGTGAGTTCACGCGTGTCCTGCGTGACTTGGTCAACCAAGACTCCATCCAAGTTTTCTCGCCTAAGGGTAAGCGCCTTTCGTTGCCCCGTCACTCGACCGGCCTCGATTTCGCTTTTGCGATTCATACGGACCTCGGACTACGGGCGCTGTCCGTTCTAGTGAACGGTACTGTTCGCGATCTCAAGGCTGACCTGGTATCCGGCGACATTGTGGAAGTGATTGCCGGCGACGTTGTTGTTGCGAGACCAGATTGGTTGTCGCAACTTCGTTCGCCGCGCAGCCGCGCCAAGCTTCGCGCTTGGCTTCGCGAAGCCGAGAAACGCGAAGCGATAACCTTTGGTCGTCGGCTGCTTGCAAATGCGAGCGGCAGCTTTGATATTGATGGTTTTTTGGGATCGCCTTCAGGTCACGCGCTCTTATTGTCTTTTGGTGCTGTGAATCTCGATGACTTGTGGCGTTTGGTCGGTACCGGTCAACTATCGCCATTCGCCGTTGTTTCAAAGGCGAATGGCGTTGATACTCACGATGTAATCAACGACACGGCGGGCATGGATTCGCGCCGGCAACTGGTGCTTGATGGTCGGGCAAGCGAGGGGCTGCAGTACTGTCAGCTGTGTATGCCGCTGCCCGGCGATGACGTGTTGGTGCTCGCGTCATATTCGGGGGCTGTCGTGCACCGTGCCGGCTGCACGGCCCTAGCCTCGCGCCGCTCGTCGATCGAGTACTTGGTACCAGTATGGGCGAGCAGATTGGGGGCGCCGTTGCCGGCGCAGTTGATGATTGCTGCGGTAGATCGGCGAGGGTTGCTTGCTGATTGCGCTCGAGTCATTGCGGACGCGAACGTAAACGTGACGGCCGCGGCGACGACATCTTTCGTTGGTGACCCGGCCTCGCGCCTTGCCGAGTTACGATTCACAGTTCACGTGAATAGTCGCGCCAAGTTGGCTCGCTGCATGGAATTAATCGGTGCGGTAGTCGGCGTGAGACATGTCGCGCGGGTTTCGCCCGTCGCAGCCAACGTGCCGGTTGACCGTCTTATCCTTTAGTGCAGATGACGCATGGCGCGTTTGTGGAAGCAACGGTGCGGAGCGTCTGTTATCTCCGCGCGTCTATTACGCATTACACATAAACAAACGCCCCACGTATGAGGTGGGGCGTAGGTTGGTGTGGGG
>JAPUER010000066.1 GCA_027492485.1 Betaproteobacteria bacterium | reverse complement strand
GTGCTCGAATGCACCGGCCTGTTCACCAGCAAGGCGAAGGCTGGCGCGCATCTGGCCGGCGGCGCCAAGAAGGTCATCATCTCGGCGCCGGGCGAGAAGGACGTCGACGCCACCGTCGTTTACGGCGTCAATGACAACGTGCTCAAGGCGAGCGACACCGTGATCTCGAACGCAAGCTGCACCACCAACTGCCTGGCGCCGCTGGCGAAAGTGCTGCATGAGCAGATCGGCATCGTCAACGGCCTGATGAACACGATTCACAGCTACACCAACGACCAGGTGCTGACCGATGTCTTCCACAAGGATCTGCGCCGCGCCCGTGCCGCCGCGCACAACATGATCCCGACCAAGACCGGCGCTGCCGCCGCCGTCGGTCTCGTGCTGCCAGAATTGAACGGCAAACTCGACGGCTTCTCGGTGCGCGTGCCGACCATCAACGTCTCGCTGGTCGATCTGTCGTTCATCGCCGCACGCGACACCACGGTCGCCGAAGTCAACGACATCATGAAGGCCGCGGCCAACGGCCCGATGAAGAACGTGCTCGCGTACAGCGATGGCCCGCTCGTCTCCAGCGACTTCAATCACAACCCGCACAGCTCGGTGTTCGACGCCACCTGCACCAAGGTCTCGGGCCGTCTGGTGAAGGTCTGCTCGTGGTACGACAACGAATGGGGCTTCTCGAACCGCATGCTCGACACTACCGTCGCGTTGATGGGGGCGAAGTAGTTGGCGGCGCTGGTCCCGACTCTCGCGTCCACGCTGTGGCCGGCACAGTCCGATAACACGCGCGCCGCGCGCAACGTGCTGCTGGCGCTGGTCGGCACGCTTGCGCTGACCGTGTCGGCGAAGACGCAGATCCCGTTCTGGCCGGTGCCGATGACGATGCAGACCTTCGTCGTGCTGGTGATCGGCATGGCCTACGGCACGCGTCTGGGCGTGGCCACGGTGGCGCTCTACCTGCTCGAGGGCGCGCTCGGTCTGCCGGTGTTCGCAGGCACGCCCGAGAAGGGCGTCGGCCTCGCCTACATGATGGGGCCGACCGGCGGCTATCTGCTCGGCTTCGTCGCCGCGGCCTGGCTCAGCGGCTCACTCGCGGAGCGTGGCTTCGACCGCTCGCCGTTCAAGACGCTCGTCGCGATGAGCCTGGGCCATGCATTGATCTTTGTGTTCGGTGTCGCCTGGCTGGCGCAGCTCATCGGATTCGAGAAGGCCTTCATGGTGGGCGTCGTGCCGTTCTGGGCCGCGACCATCGTGAAGACGCTGCTCGGCGTCGTGACGCTGCCGGTTGCCTGGAAGTGGATCGGCCGAATCAAATAGCTTGACAATCTGCGGGCGCACTCCGGTGCGCCCTTTTTCTTTGCTGCCATGAATTTCCTCCGCCTCACCGACGTCGACCTCAAGAACAAGCGTGTCTTTATCCGCGCCGATCTCAATGTGCCGCAGGACGACGCAGGCAAGATCACCGACGACACGCGCATCCGCGCCTCGGTGCCGGGCATCCGGTACGCGCTCACGGCGGGCGCGGCGGTGATGGTCACCTCGCATCTGGGTCGGCCGACCGAGGGCGAACTGAAGCCCGAGGACTCGTTGGCACCGATTGCGAAGCGGTTGTCCGAATTGCTCGGCCAGCCTGTGCGGCTCGTCGCCAACTGGGTCGATGGTGGCTTCGCCGTCGCGCCCGGCGAGGTGGTGCTGCTCGAAAACTGCCGCTGCAACAAGGGCGAGAAGAAGAACGACGAGGCGCTCGCGAAGAAGATGGCGGCGCTCTGCGACGTGTACGCCAACGACGCCTTCGGCACTGCGCATCGCGCCGAGGCGACCACCGAGGGCATTGCCCGCTTCGCGCCGGTCGCTTGCGCCGGGCCGCTGATGGCTGGCGAACTGGAAGCGCTGGGCAGCGCGCTCGGCAAGCCGAAACGGCCGCTGGTGGCCATCGTTGCCGGATCGAAGGTATCGACCAAGCTCACCATCCTCGATTCGCTCGCCGACAAGGTCGATCAGTTGATCGTGGGCGGTGGCATTGCCAACACCTTCCTCGCGGCGCAAGGCGCGACCATCGGCAAGTCGCTCGCCGAAGTCGATCTCGTCCCCGAGGCGAAAAAGATCATCGACAAGATGGCGGCGCGCGGCGCCAGTGTTCCGCTGCCAACCGACGTCGTCTGTGCGAAGGAGTTCGCGACGACGGCGGCGGCGACAACCAAGGCCATCGCCGATGTCGCGGACGATGACATGATTCTCGACATCGGTCCGCAGAGCGCGGTGGCACTGGCAGCAGTGCTTGCAAAAGCCGGCACCATTGTGTGGAACGGCCCGGTCGGAGTGTTCGAGTTCGACCAGTTTGCCGGCGGCACCAAAGCGATCGCCGCCGCCATTGCGGACTCGCCGGCGTTCTCGGTCGCCGGTGGCGGCGACACTATCGCCGCCATCAACAAATTCGGGGTCGCCGACCAGGTCAGCTATATCTCTACCGCCGGCGGTGCTTTCCTCGAGTTCCTGGAGGGCAAGACGCTGCCGGCAGTCGCTGCGCTGGCAGCGCGCGCCGGTTCGGCGCCCGCGTAATGATGGATGCGTGTCTCTTTCGGCCCAAGTGTTAGGTCGCCATGATTCCTAAAATCATCCATCAAATCTGGTTTGGCGACCAGTCGAAACGCCCGGATCGCTGGCTGCACACCTGGCGGGATGCGCATCCAGACTGGGAATACAGACTCTGGACCGAAGATAACCTGCTGCCGTTGCGGGCCCGGCGCGCGTTCGATGCGATGCCGCACTGGTGCGGGAAAGCCGATATCGCCCGCTATGAAATTCTTGAGCAGATGGGCGGTGTCTACATCGACGCTGACTCAGAATGCCTGATGCCTCTGTCCGACGATCTGCTAGCAAACCGTGCCTTTGCGGCTCATGAGAATGAATACTGGCGGCCGGGCCTGTTTGCCAATAGCGTTATCGGCTGCGAGCCGAACGTACCATTCCTGGCGCAACTGACCGATCACATTCTTGCTTTGCCCAACCTCGAATTCTGCCCCGCTGGCGACGTCTGGAAGTTGACCGGACCGCTGGCATTCACGCGTACTATCGGACAGGGGGCACACAGCTACGTTCGCATCTATCCGAGCTTCTGGTTCTATCCGGAGCACCACAGCGGCATGAAATATACCGGCACAGTGGACCGTTGCTACGCCCGGCAGTTCTGGGGGAGCACGAAGGAAAACGTCTACCAAGCCGCGAGCCGGCCGACGCCTTAGGGGCCGCTCCCTGCGTTAACATGCATTTGCTGGAGATTGCAGCGACGTAGCACGCACCACTTTGCAGGCCGCACAACATCGTTGCTTGATCCGCCTTCCCGCGACTTACATGCTGCACGCAGCGCGTGCCATGAAGGTGAGACTGATCTGCATACGGTGCCGTTGAGCCATGTTCCCCTACGATCGCTTCGTCAAATTTGAAGAACTCACCGCGCTTTTGCGCAAAGCAGTCGATGCCCATCCGCGGATGGCGCGCCTGACCTCGATCGGCAACAGCTATGAAGGCCGCTCAATCTGGTGTGTCACGCTGACAAATCATGACACCGGTGAACCATTGAACAAACCGGCGTTTTATGTTGATGCCAATATTCACGCCACCGAGTTGTCGGGATCCGTCGCGGCGTTGAAACTGATTGACACATTGTTGTCGGGATACGGCGTACGTGACGACATAACCCGCTTGTTGGACACGCGCACGATCTACGTCATACCTCGAGTCAACCCCGACGGCGCCGAATGGGCAATGGCCGAGCGGCCGCGGTTCATTCGTTCGTCGGTGCGTCCCTACCCCTACAACGAAGATGCCATCGAAGGTCTCGAAGCCGAGGACATTGATGGCGATGGCCGCATTCTGATGATGCGTTTCCGCGACGACAATGGCCCCTGGAAAAAGCACCCGACGGAACCGCGGCTGATGGTGCGGCGCGATCCAGCCGAATCGGGCGGCGACTACTACCGGATCGTCAGTGAAGGGCGAGTGAAAGCCTACGATGGCTTCAACCTTCCCGTCGCAAGAACAAAAACTGGCCTCGATCTGAACCGCAACTTCCCGGAGGAATGGCGTCCCGAAGGCCAGCAACTCGGCGCCGGTGATTTCCCCACCAGCGAACCGGAAGTGCGCGCCTGCGTGGAATTCATCAACACCCATCGCAACATCTGCGGCGGTGTCTTTTTTCACACGTGGAGTGGCGTCCTGCTGCGACCGTTCGGCACCAAGGCCGACGACGAGATGCCGCCGGAGGATCTGTGGGTGTTCCAAACCCAGGGGAAGAAGGGCGCGGAACTCACCGGTTATCCGGCAATCAGCGTGTTTCACGAATTCAGGTACCACCCGAAGGAGGTCATCACCGGCACTCAAGACTGGTTGTATACGGAGCTTGGTTCCTACGCCTGGGTGGTCGAGATCTGGTGCCCGATGCGCGAGGCGGGCATCAAAGATTACAAATACATCGACTGGTTTCGGGAGCATCCGGTGGAAGATGATCTCAAGCTGCTTAAATGGACCGACCAGACGCATCAAGGCCGTGGCTACGTTGACTGGTACGCGTTCGACCATCCTGACCTCGGCCCGGTGGAGCTCGGCGGCTGGAATCGCTTCCACACGTTCAGCAATCCCCCCTCGCATCTGATGGAGCGGGAGGTCAGCAAGTTTCCGGACTGGATCATCTTCCAGGCATTGATGTCGCCGAAACTTGAGCATCACTCCACAACGGTTACTCGCCTCGGCGATGACTTGTGGCGCATCGATTTTGGCGTGCACAACACCGGCTATCTGCCAACTGATGTAAGCAAGCTTACTCGGGAGAAAAAGCTGGTACGCGGCGTCGTCGCCGAGATTGTTCTGCCTGCGGGCGCCGACCTGGTCGAAGGCAAGCGGCGAGTCGAAGGGCCGCAACTTGAGGGCCGAAACAATGTTCACACGCTGGTCAGCTTTTTCCCCGGTGCCAACGCGACTCAGGATCGCTTTCGGGTTAGCTGGATTGTGCGTGGCAAGCCCGGCACCATCGTGCAATGCGTGGCGCGTTGCGAACGGGCCGGGTCGGTGACGGTCAAGGCGACACTTGCGTAGCTACGCGTCACTGTCGCCGATCCACGCCTCCACACCAGCGCCCAAGGGCGGCGCCGCAGTTTTCGTCGCGCTGCCGATATTTCTTTTCTGGGCGACGCTTTACCTTTCCTGGCCGGGGTACACCCTACACACTGTCGACAACGTCCGCGACTACCGCGTGGCATTGGATATCGCGTCCGGTGCCGATTGGCCTCTAGCCAGCCAGCCGTTTGCCGGTCGCTGGCAATTGCCGCCGCTGTACTTCCACCTGCTTGCGCTGCCGCTTCGAATTTGGCCCCATGAGCAGATGGTATTTCTTTTTTCAGGATTGTTCGCTGCCGGCGCGATCGCAACGCTGGCCGCGTCGATGGCTCGCCGCGAAGGATGGGGGGCCGCGGCCGTCTACGGTGCCCTGGCGGCGCCACCGCATTCCGCAGTAGTCTTTCCGGGGGTCAGCAATTCGGCGCTCGCGTTTTCCTTCGTGACCTTGATGTTGGCCGCGTGGTTTCAGTTGCGAACGCGGCCAGCCGTTGCCATGCCGATCATGCTGGTCATGGCATGGTGCGCGGTACTGATGCACCCGTCCGCAGTGGTGATTGTTGTGCCCGCGTGCATCGCGGCGGGTGTGCTCGCGCGCACAGCTTGGCGCCAGCGGGCAACCTGGGCCGCGGCGCTATTGCTGGCGGTAGCGACCGTGGGCTGGGTGTCGCTGCACGGCATCGTCGCACCGGAAGCCGTTACCGGCGCACCGGACAGTTTTGACTCGGCTGCCGCTATTGCACGGTTGTTTTCGGCATCGCATTGGGCGGCGCTCTGGGGCACGCCTTGGACGCACATGCTCGAACTTCGCGACCTTCGCGCAATGCTGTCGCCAGCGCCAATCCTGGCAGGTGCCGGCGCACTGGTCATTGGTTTGGCGCTCGCCGTAATATACGGCTCGACGCAAGCGCACCGCGAACTCCGGCTGCTGCTACTGGCGACCGCGGCGTCCGCGCTGTTTGCGACCGCCATCTTGTCGGCTTGGGGCTTCTGGTATCTCGACTCGCTGTGGCCGGCATTCGCAGCACTTTCCGCTTGCGGTTGGTCGCGACTGGCCAATCAATTTCGAATCGCCGGCTACGCGCTCGCCGTGCCGGCCATGGTCGCCGCGATATCGTTACCGCTGCTCATCAAAGAAACTGCGGTGCGAACCGAACGCTACAACGTCGGGCTACGCGGCATGTTCTTGCCCGTCGACAACAGTCACACCGAGGCAATCAACATTCCGCTCGCCAGCGCGTTGATCCGTTACCGGACGTTCGTCGCCCACGATGGTGGGTGTGCTTCTTCGCGGTTCGTCGGACTCGATGAGCTCTGGCTGCGAGATCTCACGTTGCGTTTCACGATCGCAGATTGTGCTCGATCCCCGGTCGGTCAACCGCACGATCCGCGCTACCTCGTAACAACTGGCGAGCCGGCCGACTCGATTGCCGTTCAGCGACAGTTCGGAGACGTCAAGCTACTGGCGCTGCCGTCGGCGCGCATTGCAGTCAACGGCGCGCAAGTCGGCGAGACACAGTCGTGGTCGCCGGGGCGCCGATACTCCTACTACGAGCCCGCGTCGTTGGCGCCCGGCGCCGAAATACGCGTCGAACAGACATTGCACTCGACGCAACCGCCAGGTGCTTCGGCCGCCGCCACGCGCCCGCATCTCTTCGTTGTTTTTCGATGTCTGGACGCCCAGCGATCTGACATCGAGGCCGCACTCGAGTCGCGCACACCACTCGCGCTGAATCGCCAACGTGAATTGGCGCAGTTCCGTTACTTTGAATTCATGGCCCCGCTGAATGAGGCAGGCAACGCCAGTATCGCTACGAAGACCGCCCTGAAATGTGACATCTCCGCCTGGCTCGGCGTAGCCAAACCCTGAGTACGCGGCATCCGATTTTTGCCGCCCAGGCCCACGCTCAGGCGTCGGCAGCCTGCATGGGCCGCTGCCCGCATGCGATGAATCCCGGCACGGGGACGCCGGCTTCATGTCGAAGTGTCAGCATTTCGACACTGATATTCGTCAATCCCGCGTTGGCAAAAATCTGGCTTACGTATTCGACGCTGTGGGCGTACCGTTCCGTCGGCCGCAGCACGTAAGGCGCATCGTCGGATTGTTCAAACGTGGCGATGATCCGCCCGTTTGGACGCAAGATGCGCGCGGCGCTGCCGACGTGCTCGTCGAGTTTGCCGAGGTAGATGAAGACGTCGCACGCGGCGATCACTTCGTACTGCATGTCCGGGGTATCGCGAAGCGCATCCCGGATATCGCAGTGGTGGAGTCGGTCGTAATGGCGCTGCGCTGCCTGGTCCAGCATCGTTGTCGACAGATCCACGCCTACGATACTACCGGTAATCGGGCCGAGGTACGCGGCCAGCATGCCTGTGCCGCATCCCAAATCCAGTACCGAGCCGTTGCCCTTCGGATAGGCTTCGCGGATCATCTCAGCCACGCGTCGCGGCGCGTAGTAGCCAAGTGCACCGCCCACCCAGTCGTCGAAGCGTGCGGCATAGCTCTCAACATTGCGCATCACCAATGAAACCGGTTGCGATTCGGGCGTTTCTCGACGTGCCAAGGACAAGAAGTAGGCGTACTCCTGACTATCGGGATGTCTCTCGACGAGACGCGCATAATCCTCCTGCGCCCGTTCGAGTTGTCCTGTTTGCAGATGTGCCCAGCCATGCCCGGAGAGCGCCAGTTCGTCATCGGCATCGACATCGAGGCAACGTCGATACCACCCGATCGCGTCTCCGAACGAACGCAGACACAGGCCGTTGAAGCCCAGAGCCCGCATCACATTCAGATCATCTGGATTCGCCCGGTGCGCCTTTTGCAAGCAATCCTGCACAAACGGCCAGTCCTCGGCCGCCTTGCCGATCGCCACAGCCCGCGACAAAATCAACTCATCGCCATCCTCGGCAACGGCGATTGCCTGTCGGGCGAGGCTCACTGCACGTTCATGCTCTCCATCGCGAGAAAGCGTCCTTGCAAATTCGATTTGCGCCAGTGGCGCCGACGGCGCCATCTCGTGGGTACGTTGCGCCGCGGCTCGCGCAGCCACGAAATTGCCGGAAGCTTCCGCCAACTGAATGCCGATCAGCGGAACACGCCAATCTCGCGGGGCGCTGCGACCGAGCTGGGTCAAGGCGCTGGCGGCTTCGGTTAACGCGCGACGCGAAATCAGATTTTCGATTCGCCGCAACTCCGGGCGCACGAAGTCGTTGAGATCAGCAAAACTTGAGAGTGCCATGGTCAATTGTTGGGTCGTTATTGTTGGGCTTTCCCAAACTGGCGAGAACCCCGGTTCGCCCCCGGCCTCCGCCGGGGCAGGCTCTGAGCGTAGCGTCCTTCGCAGGCTCAGGATGATCGGAGGGTCTGATGCCAGATGGGGTCCCCTTCGCTACGCTCAGGGTGAACGGTAGTACGGTTTCGCGCGGATCATGAAAACCTCAAACATGTCCTGACCATACTCGTCGTAACGCAGATCATTGCGGCTTGACGCTTGCGCAACGCAGGCTATCGCTTGATTACTTCTTGTCCTGAGCAGGTGGCTGGTCAAGTACGGCCGATTCAATGCTCAGCCTGTGACGGGCTTCGGTACGTGCCCTGCTCACTGCGTCGGCACGAATTTCAGTCTCGATGGTTGCACGCATACTCTCGAAGGTCGGCTTCTCCCGCGGCTGGCGGGAGTTGAGGCGCACTACGACAAAACCGGTCGCGACCGGGATCGGGCCGGACACTTCACCGGGCTTGAGATCCCGAAACACCGCCGTTCGCAGCGCCCCCTCAAGCTGGTCTCGATCGACCGCATACGTGGTTTCTCTCGGTGCCGTCAGCGCCGACCCAGTCGACGGGCCATCGTCCGAAAACTGGCCAACTACGGCATCAAACGATTGCCCTAATTTGAGCATCTCTTGCACAGCCCGCAACCTCGCGAGCGAACCGTCAAAACCGTGCTTGGCAAACTGAACATCGAGCACCGTAATGCTGGCTACTAAAGGAGCAGGAATCTGCAACAATTTTTCGCGATATACCTCACGAGCACGTGCTTCCAATGCCTTCGGATCGCTTGCAAGACGCCGAACGGCACGCGCTTCGGCAACATCGTACCAGCCGCGCAGGCGCCCAAGCTCCGCCATCTGCTGCACGTAGACCGCCTCCGTCGCGCTCAGCCGTTCGCCCTCGCCGCTGCGTACCCAAAGTTTGGGCAGAAGCACCAGCTCGGCCGCATCACGGACCTGTTCCGCGGTGCGCGGTATCGCCAATGCGCTGGGTAGCATCAGGGCCGCCTCGATTTCTGCACTTGTCGCCGTCACGTTGCCCAGCTTACCTTTGAGACTCGCTCCTGGGACAATCGCTAATACCGCCGTCGCGACTGCCTTAGCAGGCGCTGGCGGTGACGATATCGGTGACGCGGCCATGCCGTTTTGACCCAATGTGACTTGACTCATACACATCAGAGGCGCCAAGAGTGCGATTGCTTGCCAATGACGTGACCAACGCGCACCGCAACGTACAAAAATCCCTAACACGCCACCGTCCTCTTGAACGTTAAAACACTTGGTATGAGGCTTGACAACGTGCATTGGGGTCGCAGACATCGGTACGGAAATTTATGTACCAAGGCTGCCCGCCTTGCCCTTCCGGAAGCAGCAGGCCAGGCAAGCCGCTGGCGCCGCCATTCTGCGCCGACGGTAGAGGCGTTGCAGAAGCTGGAAGCCCGTACCAGAACATATAGATGTCATACGGGGACTTTTGAACGACATTGCTCGACGTCAGATCACCCGGACACCGCGAAATTCCCCATTCGCCCGTCCAGCCGGCGGCAATGCGCGGGATGATGTAGTCAACATACTCCTTGCCCAACTGGTATCGCGCTGCATCTTGCCACCCAGGGCCCGGAACTAGCTTGATGTATCGGGTATAGCCCGTTGGCAAGGCCATGATCGTAATGCCGCGACCATTGGAATCCACGGTGTCGTACAGTTCGCTGTTAGCTGGCGGTGCCGCGCAGGCAGCCGGTCCGGACACGACCGCGATGGTGACGCTGCCGGGCACCGTCGCCGGTGTCGCGTTGCTGCTGGTTGCGTTGATGGTCACCGTCTGCCCTGCCGCAGCGGTGATTGGCGTGCCGCTCACCGTGCAGGTGATCGTGCGCACCGAGCCCACCGTTGAATCGTTGCACGGCGACACGACTTGCAAGCCGGCCGGCAGCGGCGTGTTTGCACTGACGCCGCAGGCGAAATCCTGCAGTCGATTGCTGCCTGTGCACGTAAACTGACCGTTGTACGCATTTCCGACATTCGCGGTCGTCGGCATGCCGGATACGCTCACGGTTGGTGCTGCCGGCGGCGCGCCGTCATAGATGACCTGCGCGTCATTGGCGGCGTTGTTGTCCGGCTCGCTGACCGGGGCGTCCATGGTGGCGCGCAGCGTAATGAGCCGCGGTGTCTTCGACGCGTTCAGCGTGAGCAAACAACTGCCCGTAGCACTCGCCCCACACAAAGAAACCGTCTTGCTGGCGCCGGCATCGGTCCAATTGGGCTGGCCGACTGCGGGTTGGGCATCGGTGCTGCCATCGGTGTAGGTGACTTCGATACGACATACGGCAGTCGCAGGCGTTGGTCGGCTGCCGGCATTAGTACAGGTCAACGGCAACACCGCGCTTGCGCCCGGAGGATTGCTCTGCGGCGACGGCTGCGCCACCAGATCCACGTACGCCGGCGTTGCGCTGGCACTTCGGCAGGCTGTCTCGCTGCCACCGCAGGCGAACGCAGAACTTGGCGGCGAAGCCGAAGCGGTCACGCGAGCCACCAAAGTTCCGGATGTCCCGCCGGCGCCGGCGACAGGTGTTAGGGTGATGGCGCCCGAGAGCCCGGCACCGGTCGGCAGCGACATCGAGGCGCCGACCAGTGTGCAACGTTGTAACTGTGCGGTTGCGCCGTTGGTGCAGGCGAGCGCCTGATTGTTGACGACAACACCACCGAATTGCCAGTTCGCGGGAACGACTAGATCCAGGTACAACGGCCCTGCCACTGGCGCGGTGTCGGCCGCAGCCGCCAAAGCCCAGCTACTGGCAACGCCAAGCCGGGTAGACGATGGGGCAGCAAGCGTCGCGGTAATCGGCGCGGTCGCCGGTGGCGTGGAGAACGTATCGCTCACGACACATACTGGATTGCCGGGGCCAGTCCCGGCGGTAACGCCCGACGGCGCAGGTGCGCCAACACAAATTGCCACCGTCGCTCCACCGCGCATGTTTTCCGGTACCGTGTAGACGAGGCTTGGGGTCGTCTGCGTCGCCCCTGTAGTGTCAAAACCGCCACCGAATGTCACCTGTGTCCAGTTGCTGTCGTTGACTTGCTTGAAGAACAGTCGGGCAAAGACGCGCTGGCCGCTCGTATTGCTGCCCACCGATGCGTTCACCGACAGGGAGGCAGTGTCGGCACCACTCACCTGGATCGCGCCGATGGTCAGTTGCAGCGTGGGCGTGTTGACTACGTCGGGGGTCGTGAACTGCGCGCTTTCCGAGCAGGCGGGGTTCGACGGGCCGGAACCGATGCTGGATGGGTCTCCGATCGCGGCACTCGCCGCGCACACGCGCACGTACGCAGCGCCGCGCAGCGTGCTCGGTACCGTGTAGTTGATCTGATACGTTTGTGTTGAAGCATTGCTGGTTTGCTGCACGCCGTCGATCTGAGTCCAGCTACCGCTCGCAGTGCGGAAATAAGCGTATGCGATATATGCGTCGCCGGTGGTGTTCGAACCGATCGCGGCGGATACGTTGATCGTTCCAGTGCTTGCCCCAGCAATGCCGACCTGACCGACGGTCAGCGCCAGCGTTGATTGGGCGGGCGTGGTGAATTGCGCACTCTCCGCACAGGCTGGGTCGGCGGGACCTGCCGTTGCGGTGCTCGGGTCGCTGGGAGCCGAGGTGCCGGAGCACCAGCGAATTTTGGCAGCGCCCCGACGATCCGCCGCCAGCGTAAGGAATTGGGTAACTATGCGATCGCCGTCAACGCTTCGCGAGCGCACGCCACCGAGACGCGTCCAGGCACTTTCGGTGTTGAGCTTGTGGTAGATGTTGTCGATATAGTCGCGGTTAGCGATTTGCGCCAACACGGTGGAGTCGATCTGCAGGGTGCCAGTGCTGGCACCGGTCACAGTGACGCTCTTGACAGTAAATGCTTGCGTCGATGACTGCGCGGCCGTGGCGTTCGCGGCCAACACCGAACAGGGGTAGGCGGGCGTCGCGTTAGCTGCGCAGGCCGCCAGTTCCGCTGCGCTGGCGATACCGTCGGTGGCGGCGCCACCGCTGGTCGTCTGGCGAGTCGTCGCGGCGGCGCGCAGCAACGGTACCGGCGTCGCAACGTAACTGCCCGACGCGGCCAGGTCGACGTCCATGCTGAACTGGTTGCTCGTCGTACTTGAAGCAAAGGTACACGCCATGCGTGTGTTGGCGCCACCGGTCACGGCCGGGAGTTGCGCGACCGACGTACACGAATGACCGGCGACCGGGCTGGCAGATACACCGTCCGGCCAGCCAAAGGCGAGCGTGCCGCTCGGAAGCAGCGGAGCACCGGCCACTTCGCTGTCGGCAGTGACCGTAATGCGAAACCGCGCTGTGCCGCCAGCGGCCAGCGCCACGCTGGAAAGCGGAGCGATGGCGGTGGCCAGACGGTAGCTACTGTCGCCGGCGCAAAAGCGGACGGACTCAAGGTCGTAGCCCTGCGCCTGGAACGTCAGAACGTCCGCGTAGCGATCGCTGAATCGGTGCTGGATCGGTTCTGCCGCTGTCGCAGTGTTGCGGAAAACGCGCCACACCGGTCGTTGACTTGCGGCACATTTCGCCAATGCGTAACTCGGGTTGGTGCTTCCCGTTTCCGATGCTGGCAGTACTGGAATACCGAAACTGCCCGCTCGCCCCTCCTTGCACGTCGCAAACGTGGCGTTGGTGTTCACACCGAGGTTGGCGTCGAGCGCTGCCTCTTCCTGCGCGAGCACTGTATAGAAGTGCCGCGATGCGAAGCTGGCACCGGTTCTCGCGGCGAAGAAGTAACGCTGCAGCCCGCGCGCGTCCGTAGCTCCGGCGATAGCCGTGCTGTCGATAACGCGGTCGGTTTTGGCGAAGGTGCCGGCCTTGATCTGGTTAGCCGCATCTACCGCCGTCTTGTCTGCCGCGCAAATGAGGTAAATGTGAACGCCGCTTTCATGGCGATACTCATCGATACGCTGATCGGAGCAGCTGACCGCCGTGCCACACACCTGTGCCTGCGCGCTCAAGGTAAGGGTAGCGACCAGGGCCGCAGCAACCCATGTAAATGCCTGGCGGGCATGTTCGCGCAGTGTCATGTTGTTCTCCTGATTCGGCAATTGACGATTTGGTGAGGGCGCTGCCTCCGTTTCGATTGCGGGCGACACCGGGTGTTCGCGCGCGTATGTCGTCGTCTTTTGCCGCAATTGATCATCGCTCGACGTATGCCGCGTGCGGGTCGCGGCTTGAACCACTGATTGACGCTGGCTAGGTGTAATGGTTCCTTCGGCTGTCCTCATAAACACGCAATGTATGCGTCGGAGGGGCTAACGTGCGTGCTCTTGCTGGCTATCGTCCGCTTCGCTCCGTTGGGTCCGACGTCGGGTGAAGACGTTCCCGTGATCTCTATGGATTATATGTCACGCTCGCGATGTGAACACTTTGGTGCGCCATCCGTTTCGACGCGCGATCGTCTCGTTTGTCGCGGCTGACAGACATGCTACGCGCCGCGCCGACTGATTTACGGCTCCCTCCCCGCTCGCCGGGGGCTCGGGTGGGACTTGCGGGCGGCGGTCGCTTTCGGGTGGACTCTCCGGCGAAGCTGTTTACCCTCTCCCAACCTCCCCCGGCAAGCGGGGGAGGAGCATTGCGCGGCCTGTTCGATTAACTGTGGGCGCCGGCTTGATCGCGCTCTCCCGTCTTCGGGATGGTATGTGTCGCGCTGATCGGTTCGCGACTCCCTCCCCGCTCGCCGGGGAGGGTTGGGGTAGGGTACGGGGGGGCGGTCGTTTTGGGTGGACTCTCCGGCGAAACCGTTTACCCCTCCCAACCTCCCGCGGCGAGCGGGGGAGGAGCGCTCCTCAGTCCTGCCGCACTCCGCTGCTGAGCCAGCTTGCCAATCAGGAAACAATCTTCCCTGGCGCCGGACTGCTGCGTATTCAGGCTTTCAGTCGAACAAGCTGAGCAGCGTTGCTTCAAGGTCGCGGGTGAACGCCGCTGTGTTCCACAGGGACGAGCTGACGCGTTTGCTTTCGAGTCGCGCCTTGGCGTGCTGAAGTTCAGCGGGGTTGGCGATCAGTGCATTTAATCGCAACTCGTAGTCATCCAGGCGGTTTGCGATGAACTCTTGCTCGTCGACTGCTTTCACCAGCGCCGCGCCCACGCGCCCCGCGAAGCGATTACCGTACATCGTCAAAACCGGGACACCGGCCCATAGCGCGTCGGCGGCTGTGGTGTGGCTTGAGCAGGGTAACTGATCCAAGGCGAGATCGGCGAGCGCCAGTCTATCGATGTGTTTTTGGGGGTCGACGCGTTGTGCGAACCGGATCGCTTCTTCGGGCCGTGTCACCCCTTGCTGGGCGGCACATGCCAGCAGTTGCCGGCGTCCCGTTTCTCCTGGGTCGAGCAACCAGAGGCGGGCGTTCGGATGTTTGGCGAGAGCGCGTGCCCAGGTCACTACAAAGCGCTCGCTTAGCTTCCACGTCTGATTGAAGTTTGCGAGTATCAGGTGATTCACGTCGAAGCCGTAGTCGGCACGACTGGCCGACTTTGGGAGCGGGCGTTTTGCATCGTTTACCTGGTAGCACCGCGGGAGGCGAAGGACGGTCTCCGGAAACTCCGCGTCACCGTGAACGGGCACGGTATCCCAGTCCGCGAGGAAGTAATCGATACCGTAACCACCGATCGGGCCCGGATAACCCAGGTAGTGAATTTGTACCGGCGCCGGTCTTCGCACCGTGATGCCGAGCCGCGTGCCCTGGGTGTGGCCTTTCAACTCGATGAGGAAGTCGAGTCGGTCGGTTGCGATGCGTCCGGCTGCCGCCATGTCATCGAGGTCATTGAGGTCGCACCAGTGTTCCAGCGACTTTTGCATCCGGTCGCGGTAAGGGTCCGCTGCACGAGGGCCGTAGCTATAGCCAAATACTTCGAAACGCTCGCGGTCATGTGTCTCGAAAAGACCTGCTATCAGGATGGCTGTGGCGTGTGTCTGCAGATCGGACGAGAGGTAGCCGATTCTGGTGCGCCGATCGTGGGGCGTTTTGCGCCGCTGGGGCGGTGGCACCTTAACGTCGCCGGGGAGCAGCGCCGGCGGCTCATCTCCGTACAGCATCAGTAGCTGGTGATTGGGAATTCCGCGGGCACTGCCTCGTCTCGCTATCTCTTCGCGTGCTCGTTCGGCGGCGTGTGCTGCGTCTGCCCATCGCAGTTCCTGTAACGCGTCGAACATCAGACCGCACCAGGCGACGGCGTCGGCGGGTTCCGCCGCAAGTACTTCGCGGTACAACCCGTCAGCGCGGGCGATTTCCCCACTAGCCGCTTCCAGGGATGCCAGCGCCAGCTTGAGGTCAGGGGCGGTTGCGCCATTGGCCAGCGCTGCGCGCAGTGGCTTTCTGGCGGCCGATGCAGCGGCGGTGTCGAGCAACGCTCTACCAAGATCTGCCAGTACGCGAGCGTTGTTGGGCTGCAACTGTGCGAGGCGGTTTAGTGCGGTGATGCGTAGCGGCGCGCTTGGTGTAGCGCCAAGCATTCTCGATATGGCTTCGAGCAGCGGTGCTGGATTGCGTACTGTAGCAACGATGCGATTGAGTTCCTGTGCCGCTGCCGATGGGCTGTAGGTACTATTCAGCCATGCCGCGAATGCCAGCCAGGCGGTTTCATCGGACGGGTCGCGGCGGATTGGATCGAGCAGTGCCGGCGGTGGGGCGATTGGTCGTCGGGCATTGCTGGGGCTTGGCGTCATGATTGGAAATTTTGTGCTGGCTCGGCTCGGGCGCGCAGGTGAACTGATGGTGCTCTTTCTGCGGATACTGCGGAGGTTGGGAGGAGTACGCAGTTATACCGCTCGCTTATTGAGCTTTCCCAAATCCGCGCCCCCGCCCCGTTCGCACTGAGCGAAGCGTCCTTCGCAGGCTCAGGATGATCTGATGGTCTAATGCGAGAGGGCGTCATACCCTTCGCTTCGCTCAGGGCGAACGGCGTGGATGTTACGCAATAAAAAAAGGCTCCCGAAGGAGCCTTTTGCGGCGAAACGCCAAGTTACTACGATTATCAGTACCGCTTATTGAACGGTGGTTACCGAGCGGCGCAGCGTGAGCGGCACCGAGTCGTTGTAGTTGTTTTGCGGCGAGCCCGACGTGAAGCGCGACACGGTGCTGCGGAAGCCGATGACAGGCAAACCGCTCACAGTGACGTTCGGAATAGTTGATGCCGTGCCACTTGTCAAATCAAGCACAGCACCAACCACCGGACCACCGATTTGACGCGTCGCACCGCCAACGGTCAACGGAAGATCCATCCAGCCCGACGTACCGCGAGCGATCGAATTGTTCAGCCACAGAGCGAGCGGGGAGGCGTGAACAGCGCTGGGGCCGCCAGTCGTCGCCGGAGCACCGAAGCTGATGATGTTAGCTTCGTAGCACAGCGAGTTGGGGCGCGTTCCCGGCGGACGCGGCGAGAAGCCCGAGCCAGCCGAACCAGCCGTATCTTCTTCGCGACTGTAAGTCGTGGAAGAAATCGTCAAGCAGGAGACCTTGTCGGTACGATTCCACAGTGCGGTGCCGTCAGCGGCCGGGTTCAGGAACGGCGCCAATGCCGGAGAAGTCGCCGTACCGACAACATTACCGTGAGAATCGCCAGTGCTGGTCGTCCACGTCGTCAGATTGGTGAAATAGTGCTTACCCGGCATGGTGATGATCCAGTCAGTGCCGTGCGTACCCGTACCATTAGCCGTTCCCGTGGCGAAGAACGAGAACTCGCCTTGCACCGCCGAAGCCATATTGACCGCGGCGAATGCACGCGCTTTGGAGTTGGCATCGCAGTTACCAACCGGCGACTCGGTGTTCATGAGGGCGGCGGTAAGGCCATCCGACACAAGCGCGCGGCACGAGTTGTGATCGGCGAAGTTCGGGTTAGCGGACGACGGGTCCTGGATCGATGCTGCGCGCTGGAAACCATTGTAGGCAACAGCAGCCTCGCTAGTCGACACGCCGCCATTGGCGCCGCCAGCCGTATTCAGCTGCGTGACCGCACCAAACAAGCCACCGGTCGGCGCTTGCAGAGGACTACCAGTAACCACACCGGTACCGAACAACGCCGAAGCAGCTGCCAACGAATCACACGGCGGCACGCCAGTCGCGGCGTGCTTGATAGCCGTGAAGAACGCATTGCCAGACGGAATGGTTGCCATTTCGATCACTTCGACATAGCCTTCGAGCGTGCGGCCAAGACCTTGCGAAGAAGCAGTCGTACTGTCTACCGAGTCGTAGTCGTACGGAAAGAAGCCCTTGCCGTATACGCGATTGGTCGCATCGATCGCATCCCAGCCAGACTTGGTCGGGTTGGTGCACGACGTATCGGTAGTGGTCAGGTAGGCGCCGCCGCCCTTGGCCGAGACACCGCCCGTCCACACGTCGAACGGCGACAGGTAGAGGTTGAAGTCGAGCACGTCATTGGAGTTACGGGCTTCGCGGAAGCGAACCTTCACAGCCTTGGCGTTGTTGGTGGTGTTGACCACCGTGAGAAGCGTGGTTTGATCGCCACGGGCAGTGTAGTACGGGTAGACCAGCGCCTCACCGGTGCCGTCGGCATTCAGCGCTACTGCACCAACGTTTCCGGACGCAACAGCGAGCCCCGCAGCCATCGCCGCGACCAGCTTGTTTTGCTTAAACAGTTTCATATTGGATGTGACTCCTTATGTGGACCTTGGACTATAGAACCAACAGCAATACTAATGAATATATTTTACTGAAGACCGATGCATGGCATTGTAGCAACAAATTTCGCCGAAAAACACAGCGGCGCGTCAAATTGCCTCGCTGCGTTTTCGCGTTTTTTAACCCCAATCGGCAGTACGAGAGCCGCTACCGGCACCGTTCACCACCGCACCACCATGCGTATTTGTCGATTAGCTCATACGACAATCAAGTTGACAAGCAAATCGTGATTTGTACGCGAACCACGTTGGTCACTGTTGCGTTAATGACTCAGACTGCCTATCTTGACGAAATCGAAACGCCGCAGGTAGACGGCCTGGCCCGGACTTATCATCGGGGTGCTGCATTTTTCGGGACCAGGTACGGCACGCCCTCGATAATCTCCCAGCGTTCGAAGGTGACGACGGGTGTCTGCCTGACTCCCAAGCGGGGGAGCGATATTTTTCCCAATGACAGGATAGCCGCTTCGCACTGTCCATTGCGACACTCGACCGTACCCGGTTTGTCGAAGGCAAGCACCGCGCGTTCGTGATCCAAGCGCACCTGCTCGGGGGTGAAGACGATTCGCGCGCCCGGGCTCAACAGCGACCACGCCTCTTCCCAGCGTCCGCCGGCAAGCGCCGACTGACGGGCGAGGACTCTCTGCAACACCGCCTGTTCGTCTTTCTTGTCCTGTTCCGATGCCGGCGCTTTCTCGACCGTGGGCCGGCTCCAGCGCTGCTCACGCGGTACGGTTCCATCTGCGGCACGGTCACTGCTGCTGGCAGCGGAGTTGTCGGCGGCAGGAGGTGCCGGCGCAACCGCGCAGCCGGATATAGCCACCACGAGGATGGCCGCAAGAATCGCGAGACCGGGTGTCGGTATCGTGCGACGCGAGCGAGGCGAAAATTTCACTTTCATTTCTGTAACCACAACAATGCCTGATTCAATGCGGTCAGGCGTTCCGCTCCGTACTGCGAAATATCCGCTGCCGCAACTGCAGGCATGCGGCATCGAAGTGTTATCTGGTGGCACTCAGCGCAAGTGCTCACTGACCGGGAGAACTCTGCCCACCCCGCAGTTGTCGAGCGCTATCGAGACGAGATCGATTCCAGTTAGTCGGGCTTTGCGCGACCAGGGCTTCGAGACGTTGAATCTCGCGATCGTCCGCTGGCGGCTGATTGGCGGGCTGAGTATTTCCGGCAACGTTAGTTCCCGGCGGGCTCCCGGCGCCGACGGGCGCGGGTGCGGCGGGCGGCGCGGCAGACTGTGCGGCGGCCTGGGCAACCGGAGGCGCGGGCGGCGGCGATGGAGCGGGCGCGGACGGCAACGGCGGCGGCTGCGGCACTCGCCCGGAAGCGGTGTAGGTGGCAAGTCGAACTTCGTCGCGTTCGCCGCGAAAGCTCAATATCATGCGGTCCGGCTCAACCGCCTGCACCGACATCTCTTGCAGCACGTCGCCCTTGCGCACACTTTGCGTCCGTCGCGTCGCGACCTCACGCACCTGCGCCACTCGAGCGGTCCCGAAATCCGATACGCCCAACAGTTCGTACAAGCCACGGCGGATTTGCGGCTTGGGGGGTTCGGTGGCGACCGCCACCGCCTGCTTGGGCGCCGGTTTGCGTTCGGGGTTGAGCAGCGGGCGCGTGACTACGTCCGCGTATCGGTCGGCCTGGTTGCCGTCCAGCCGGAAATCGGGCAAGACGCCGGCGCGCGATGATGTGCGGACATCCGCGGAACCATTACGGGCGACGTCGTTTCCGCCGTTCATGGACAGCTGCACAACAAGCATCGCGGCGAGCGCCAGCGCCAGCCCGATGAGAACCGCTCTCACGGATCATTCCCCACACGCTGCTGCGACATGCTCACGGCGATCCTGCTTCGCCGGTTGGCAGTCGGAACGAGCGCGAAAATTCACCCAAATCGCCCGCTTTTTTGATCTGCGCACGTTCGGCGCGCGCGGCAGCCGAAGCCGGCAGATTCTGGGTGTTCACCTCCGGCAGCAGCGACTCGATGCCACGCAGCCGACCGCGCAGTTCGTCCACGACGTCGCGCGTTTCGCTGACCGTGTTCATCACTCGCGGCGTGACCAGCATGACCAGTTCGGTGCGATTGCTTTTCCAGCCTTGAGAACCAAAGAGTCCGCCAACCACCGGAATCGTCGACACGACCGGCAAACCGCTCGAGCCAAAACTGCTGTTGTCCTGGAATAGGCCGCCTAGCAGCATGGTGTCGCCATTGGCAACCATCACGGTCGTTTGCTGCGAATTTTGAGTAATGTCGGGATTGGGATTGCCGTCGTTGCGCGGTTGCGCATTGCTGTTCTGTTGCTGGATATCGAGAAAGACATTGTTGCCACTCACACGCGGCGTGATGTTGAGCGTCAAACCGGTGTTGATGTATTGGTACGAATTGGTTGCCGCCGTGGTTGTGCTGGCAACGGTAGATTGCGTCTGCACGGATATCTGGGTCCCGTTGCTGAAGCTGACCTTCTGATTGTCGAGCGTCAGCAACGTCGGAGATGCGATCGTGCGCGATTGCCCTTTGGTCTGCAGGGTACTCAATATCGCCTTGGCGGCCTGTCCCTGCCACGTATAACTGAAGCCGGGGACCGCGGCTGCCGTCGAGGTTGCCGGCGCGTTGAGCGTACCGACACCGCCATCGGAGGTCAGTCGATTGATCGGGGAATCCGGTTTGCCCGTAAACAGCCCCGAGATTCCGAATTGCAACTCGCCGGTCAGTGCAACCTGCGCGATCTGCACTTCAATCGCCACCATCTTTGGCGGTGTATCCAGTTTTTTGATGGCAGCCTCGATGGCGGCAAACTCCGAGGGTGTGGCGACGATCAGCAACGCATTGCGATCCTTGTCGGCAATGACCGTTGCATTGCGGGCAAGCGCAGTGGCTTGCGCAGCCGCCGCACCGACCGGCACCAGCGGACGAATCGGTGCGGCCGGCGTTGCCAATACCGGACTATTGACGGTGTTACCGGGCGTCAGGATGGATTGCCCGGCGATCGGCGTTATCGGCGAGGTCAGGGTGGAGGTTGTCTGACCGGGAGCAACGGTTGGTGCTGCGGGTGTCACGCGACCGCTGATCGCCTGCTGCAACGTGGCTTGCAACTTTTCAGCCTGCGTGTACTGCAGCGGATACACATACAACCGTGCGCCGCCGCCGGCATCGTTGCCGCGATCCAGTCGCTCGATCATTCGCTGGGCTTCCTTGACGACGTCGGGATTGGGCGAGATGATCAGCAATGCATTCATCCGCTCGATCGGAATCAGCCGTACCAGACCCGCCAGGGGATTGGATGCGGCGGGGAAAATTCGTTCCCAGTCCGCCGCCACCGTCTTGACCTCCGCGCTTTGCAACGGATACAGCAGGAATGACATACCGGCCATCAGATCGACGTCGAACATCTCCGCGATTTCGACCAGATGGCGCAATTCGTTCTCGGTGCCGGACAGAAAAAGCAGGTTGCGGACTTCGTCAACCCGCACTGTCGCTTCAGGCGCCTTCGCGAACGGCACCATCAATCGCTGCAGCTCCTTGGCGCCGATGTGGCGCACCGGCAGAATGACGACGCTCATGCCGGGCCCGAGCGTTTTCACGGTCGCCCGCGGCGTGATCGACCCCTGTAGCGCCTCGGCTTGGGGCAGCACGCGCCAGACGGTGCCGTCACGGACCACCGTAAAGCCGACGCTGCGAAGGATGGTTTCGAGCGTTGGCATCAGCTCCGAGCGACGCAATGGCTTCGGCGTGCGTATCGTCACCGTGCCGGTGACTCGCGGATCGACGATGACCGTTTCCTGCAAGTTGTCGACGATGATGTTCTTGACCAGTTCGCGAATGTCCCCGTTCTCGAAATTGAGCGTGAGAGGAGGGCCTCCGTCCTCTGCCGCTACCGGTCTGCTTGACGGTGCCTTGAAAAGTTGACCCGTCCCGATCGAGACCACAGGCTCCTGCCGGCGCGACGCCGCAACGTCCTCGCGGTCAGCGTCGGCGGATGCCGCGGCGACCAGCATCGCCGGCTTGCTGGCGGTATTGCGCGGCGCCAACGTTTCGGCATCGCTGCGGGCGGGGGTCTGCCCGCATGCGGCCAGCAGTATCGAGGAAGTCGCCAGTAGCAAGACGCATGAACTGCGCGTCGATGCCAGGCGACAACGCGAGCCCGGCATCGGCGAAATTTTATGGCGAAGGAAAAGTGCGAGTGTGTCGGGCATCATTGTCCAAAACGCGCACGCCGCCGCGCCTCGATGAAGGCTTCGGCATTCGCGGTTGTATAGGGTTGACCGTTGGGAAGTGGCGTCGGGGAAAGCACTGCGTTGCGATCCACCGGATTCGCAGACCGCGCCGACGCGATAGCTGGCCGCGCAGCGTTTGCCGGCGGAACTGCTGTAGTCGGTTGCGGCGCCGCCATCGCTACGGCTTGCGCCGCAGGCTGAGTGGAAACGGCCGGACGCGGCGCTGGCGGTACTCGCGACGACGCCGTAAAACTGGGCAGCGTCAGCGCGTCGGTTTCGTTCTGGAAGGTCAGCACAACTTGATCCGGGCTGACCTGCTGGACCGTAAACTCCTGCAAGGAATCGCCTTCGCGGACGCTAGTGATGCGGTTGCTCGACGACTCACGAACCTGGGCGATCTTGACCGCGCCGAGGTCGGTCACGCCAACCAGCTGATAGAGGCCACGCCTGATCTGCGGTTTCGGTGGTTCGGTCACCGCCACCACCACCTGTGCCGGCGCCGGCTTGCGGGATGGATTGAGCAGCGGCTTGTCGGCGATCTGCGCATACGTGCCGGCGTCCGTGCCCAGGCGAAAGTCCGGCAGCACGCTGGCGGTGTCTTGTTTGCCCGCAGCAGGAAGCGTCGCATGCGCTGGCAACAGCAGCCCCGCGCCCCACTCCGACACCACGCCGAGGCCACACGCAAGTCCGGCGGCGAGCGCAATCAGCCCGCTGCGCGCACCGAACCATCGGAAGCTCACTTTGGTGTCCCCGTCGCGCCGCCGGCAGGCCGGGCGCCGCGCGCCGCATCCTTGGGGCCATAGGCCTGAATCTCGACCTGGGCGGAAACCTCCGGTTCCTGATTGGGCGGCGGTTTGTATCCGCGCGGCACCGTGGCGCGAAGCGTCACGCTCTCCAGAAACAGGTATGGGACGGCCGTCTCCAGCGCGTAAAGGGTTTTTTGCAGCGCTGCCGGCGTTGCGTTAAAGCCGACGTTGAGCGAATACAACCGGAAACCGGCTTCATCCTTGACCGTCACCGGCTGAATCGAGGTCAGACGAGCGCCACTGCTTTCGAGTGCGGGGCGCACCATGTCGGACAGTTCCGCGCCACCCAGGTTCGGCGCCGAATTCTTCAGGAAAAACCGGCTCGATTCACGCGCTTTGAGTACATCCAGCGCGCGCTGGTAATCGCCCCGCATGGACGCGACCCGACGATAGCGGTCAATGCGCTCTTCCGCTGCAGTGCGGGCATTGTCATAGCGGGTGTACAGGACATAGGCCGGCACGGCCACGGCGGCGACCACCAGCAGCGCGGCGAGCAACAGCAGCAACGCAGCGAGTGCGCGCCCGCGAACGCCTGTCGGCAAGGTCATTGTTTCTTCTCCGCAGCGGTTGCCGGCGCGGCGGCGGGCGGCGACGCGGGTGCAGCGACGGCGGCAGCCGTCGGTGGAGTCGTCGTCGGTCGCCGCGCGTCCGGTGCCGCCGCACCTGGCACCGTTGCCCCCGGACCGGCAGGCGATGGCATTGCGCCGGGTGTTGCGGCAGTGGCCGGCGGTTGCGCACTGGTCGCCGTCGTGGCGGGCGCAGCCGGGGCGGCTGCCTTCGCTGTTGCCGGCGCACCGGCCGGCAACGCCGGAGCCACCGGTACGGTGGTCACCGCGGCGGCGTCGGAGAGTTGCAGCGGTTTGGGCAATTCAGCCGCAACCAACTCACCGGCAATGTGGAAACGCTCGGCAGTAGGTGTCACCCGGGTCATGGTGGCCTTGAACGCCGGATCCTTGATCAGCGGTGATTCCTGCACGATCTGCAACAGCTTGCCACCGCTACCGGTTTCGCCTTGCAGCACGATTTCGCGCGTCTTCTGGTTCGGCACCGAGCGAATCTCCAGCGACTGCGCCCAGGTGTCTTCCGGCAGGCGTTTGCTCAAATCGTCGAGCACTTGAATGGCCAGTGGCGCGGCATGTTTGCGGGCGAGCGGCAGGTTGTACTCCGCGATCTGCTTTTCGAGTTGGCGCTGCATGGCGCTGGCAATCTCGGCATCGGCGCGGGCACTGGTTTCCACCGGCATCAGGTCGATCACCTGCTGCCGCATCTGCCACAGCGGCACGGCAACCAGGGCGAGCGCGAGTACCGCGCACAAGCCCGCCAATGCCGGATTCACCCAACCGTAGCGCTCACCCGTTTCGTCGACCGTCCTGGTGGCTGCCAGCAGGTCAAGCGAGGTGTCGACGTCAGTCGGCGCCAGCAGCAGACGCGACACATTCAGGTTACGCTGTCTGGCCGTTTCCAGCATGGGCGCTACACGCGACCGTGGCACCGCCACCAGTTCGACAGTGCACACGCCGGCTGCCGGATTGCGATCCTTGACCCGGAAATCGTAATAAAGCTCGCTGGCTCGGAGTGGCGTGAGCCGGTCGATCTCGTAGCCAAGCACCTGTGCAAGGCGCGATTCGACGGCCAGCGGCAGCTCCACGTCGCGACGGAAGCCATTGGCTTCGCCGGCGACCAGCGCAACATCGCCGCCGCCCCGCTGGGCGAGCGCGGAATGCGAAAACGGTTTGCCGTCATCAAGCGCTGCCGCCGCGGGCCAGAAGCGGTCGTCCACCGCCGACCACATGGCCGGGCGCCGCGCTTGCGCCATCCGGGCGCGCAGCGATGCCGGCACGCATTCGAGCAGGTGCTGCTTCCACCAGCGCAAAAATTCGCCGGCCGCCTGGTTGAAGCCGGCCGGCGCGCCTGCAGCGGAACCGGGCGCGTCAGCCACGGATTGCCTCGGCAGAAGTCGATTCGGGTTTGCTCACCGGCAGCGCATCGGCCGGCCAGCCGCGCTGCCACAGATAGAACTGCGGTCGGCCGCGCTGCACCCCTTGCGGACGCACGCTTGCCTCGCGCGATGCCTTGACGCCGGCAGCGGTCTGCACATCGGAGCGGATACGCACGGCGGTCTGCCCGCCGCCAAAATAGGGGCTGCTAAATGGAATCGGCGGGACGCTAAGGCCGTCGCGCAATGCCTGGTCGCGCTGCTCGATCCATGCCTGTGCCTGCGCCAAGTCGATGCCCGGCAGCAGCCGCATGACCGCCAGCGACGCCGACTGCGGATCGATCCCCGGCGAGCGTGCATTGACGGTCAACAAAGGCGCAACCGCGTTGTAAAGTTTCGGGCTTACGCCGAGCACGTTTTGAAGTTCCTCGATTGCGATGAAAAAGTCGTTCGCTGGCAGCACCTTTCTGCCAGCCGCACGATAGTCGTCAGCTTCTGCCCCATTTGGCCGTTTCAAATTGTCTGCGTCAGTCCAGTCTTTGACTGCCGCGGCGATTGCGTCGGCCTCTTCTTCGCTGGCACCGCCGGAAACGAATACCTGTTTGAGTAGCGGCTCGGCAGCAAAGTTCAAATCGATTTTAGCAGCCTCATTTTTGGCCGAAACGGCAATCTGCAAGCCGTTTTCGGTCCATTCGTGAACCACGCCGTCGGCCTTCCATTGCGCCAGCGCCGCCTGGGCGTCGGTCGCACGCGGTCGGGCCAGCTCGTAAACCATGCGATGCACGGCACCATCGGCAGCCGCCTGCGCCTTGGCGATTTGCACGGTGTTGCTGGCAATCTGGGTGCCGACGCGCTGATTGTCGCCGAAGGCAAGCGCAATGACCGTCAGAAAAATGACCAAGCCGAGCACCAGAATCAGCGCGATACCCCGCTGGTGCGCCCGGCGTGCTCGATTGCGGGCCCAGCGTTTCATCGGTTGGCGACGCCCTGGATGACGCAGCGCTGACGCTGGAAATCGAAGTTGCAGCCGAGCGCCTGGGTCAGCTTGAGCGCGACGGTGAGATCGGGCCACTGGCGGCCGCCCTGCTCGACCACGCGCATGCGGATCATGGTCGGCATCCGCGAGTTTTCGTCCCAGCTATCGCGCCAGGTGCCGGCGTCGGGGTTGTTGAGCGGATCGTCGCCCGGATCGAAATAGGCGAGCGTCATCGATTCGATGTTGTCGGCCAGCACGATGGCGTCGGCGGCGGGAATCTCGGGTACCGCCTTTTCTTCCGGGTCCGGTGCGGCGCGGCGCAACACCAGTTGCCCGCGCGGCGGGTTGCCCGACGTCTTCGCCAGCGTCAGCTGCCACCAGTTGACGCCGCCGATGGCGATCTGCGAGGTGATCGGCGCCAGATAGACGAGGCTGTCGGCGCGGCCGGCGAACTTCAGCGGTTGCCCGACTTCGCGCCGCCAGCGCATCGGCAGCACGCCGGCCAAATGCTCGCGCAGGAACGCCTGGGCTCGCGAATATTGCTCGGTGCGCTCCACTACGTCGGTGGCGGCCGACGTCGAGCGCTCGGCGCCACGCACCGTTCCCATCAGGATGGCCGTCAGCAGGGCGAGCAACGTGATGGCGGCGAGCAGCTCGATGAGCGTGAAACCACGGGCATGCACGCGGCTGCGGCAGGCGGTCGTCACGGCGTCGGCCTCGGCACCGCCAGCAGCGTGCTCAGTTCAACAACGCGCGGCCGTGTCACGCCGGCGTCGGCCTCGACGGTGCTAACCCGCGCAATCACGCGCTTCAGTTCCAGCGGCGGGCGGATCAGTGCATCGGCGTCGTCGGTGGGCTCGGCGGCAACGGTGACCGACCAGCTCAGCTTGCCGTCCGCCGTGGTACCGCCCTCCGATCCGTCTTCCAGCGCCTTTTCCACGCCGGCACCGGCAAGCAGCGATTGCGCCAGGGTGGTGGCTCGCGTGTAGTCGCTCGCGGTACCGGCGGCGCGGACGCCGGTGGCGAACACCTGCGCCAGCGCCGACAGGCACAGCGCCGCGATGATCACGGCGACGATCACTTCCAGCAGCGTGAAGCCGCCAACCCGTTGCAGCGCGGCGCGGCTCATGCTTCTTCGATCGCGATGTGGCCGGTCAGCCAGCTGATGTCGATGCGGTACTCGCGCTCCTTGTACTTGAGCGTGACGCGCCCGCCGGTGGAGCCACCATCGGCGTAAAAGCGGACGTAAGCATGTTTTTCGTCGACTGTTTCGGCGGCGGTGGTGGTGAGCTCAAGCGCGATGTTCTCCGGCCACTTGCCTTTGCGTTTGCCGCCGGGCAACTGAAAGGTACGGTCCTGCAGATTGAACTCGACGCCGACGTCGGTGCGGTTGGCGACCGCCTCGCTGCGCGCGAAACGCAGTGTCTGGGCGACGCTGCGCGCCAGCGCGCGCTGCTCGGCGGCGCTGACGCTGTTAGAAAACAGGGGTGGCGAGATTGCGGCGAGCACGCCGATCAGCACGATGACGACCAGCAGCTCCAGCATGGTGAAGCCCGCCGTGCCAAGGCGGCGACCGCGCGACGACCGGCAGTCGCGCAAAACGGCCGCAAGCGCTGCGTCACCGCCGGCGGTGCGCGGGTGGCCGGCCACGGTCATGATTCGTTGCGGAGAATCAGCTCTTGACGATGTCGGCGTTCTCGGCCTCGCCGCCTTCCTTACCGTCGGCGCCGAGCGATTTCAGCTCGAACGGCGTGTTGTTCGGGCCGGGCGTGGTGTACTTGTAGTCGTTGTTCCACGGGTCCTTGATGTTGTCCTTGCGGAAGTACGGACCGCTCCAGTTGGTCAGGTTGCCCGGGTTCTTGATCAGCGCTTCCAGGCCTTCCTGCGCGCTCGGATAGCGGCCGACTTCGAGCTTGAACAGGTCGAGCGCCTGCACGATCTGGCCCATTTCTGCCTTGGCGGCGCCTGCCTTCGCCTTCTCGGTCTGGCCGAGGAAGCGGCTGCCGATGGTCGCCGCCAGCACGCCGATGATCACGATGACCGCGAGCAGCTCCATCAGCGTGAAGCCGCGCTGCGCGCGCTGGTATTTGTTGTTGTTCATGGCAATCTCCGGATCGATGCAGGGTGTGTTTGCGGTGGGAATTGGAAAGGCGGGGAAATTTGGCGACAACAGGCAGTAATGCTGGCCCTGACAATCAGCTTCTTCCATAAAACGCCGATTTTACTGGGCTTTGCGGCGCAATTTTCAGAAAGTCGACTTTCTGAAAATTCTGGCCGCCGCCCATATCGACTGGCGCTTTGATCGAAAAGCCAATCACTCGACATCGCTGCGTCAGACGCATTTTGACCACCGGTCAGACATTAAATTCCGTGAGGCCCAGCAGCGCGCTCATCAGCGAGAAGATGATGCCGCCGACCACCACGGCCAGGGTCAGGATCAGCACCGGCTCCAGCAGTCCCAGCGCCCGTTTGAGCGCGGTGTTGACCTCCTGATCGTAGACGTCCGCCACCTTGATCAGCATGCTGTCCAGGCGCCCGGTCTCCTCGCCCACCGCCACCATGTGCACGGCGAGCTTGGGGTAAAGCCCCGTCTCCATCAGCGGTCGCGCGAAACCCTGACCGGCCTTCAGTCGCGTCAGCACGCCATCGAGCGAGCCGGCCAGCGCGCGGTTATCCACCGTGTCCTTGACGATAGTGAGCGCTGGCAACAGGCTGACGCCATTGCCCAGCAGCGTGCCCAGCGTGCGGGCAAAACGCGCCACTTCGATCTTGCTGAACAGGTCGCCCATCACCGGCAGGGTCAGCTTGCGGCGATGCCAGTTCAGTTGCCCTTGCGGCGTGCGCAGCCGGCCGCGGATCAGGATCACCAGCGCCGCGGCGCCGATCAGCAGCATCCAGCCGTCGTCGCGCAACCAGTGCGACATCGCCAGCAGGTTTTCGGTTGCCGGCGGCAGCGCCTTGCCGAACTGGCGAAAGGTCGCCTCGAACTTCGGCACCACGAAGAAGATCATGGTCAGCACCGCCACCACGGCGACGCCGACCAGCACGATGGGGTACAGCAGCGCCGACTGCACGCTGGAACGCAACTCGGCGCTGCGCTCCTGAAACTCGGAAATGCGCGCCAGCACCGGCCCCAGCGTGCCGCTCGCCTCGCCGGCGCGGACCATGTTCACGTAGAGCCGGTCGAAGTGCTTCGGATGTTCGGCCAGCGCCTGCGACAGCGCCTTGCCGCCGCGCACGCGGTCGCGCAAGTCCTGCAGCAGGTTGGCCTGCGGGCCGGTGTCGGCCAGTCCGACCAGCAATTCGAAGGCGCGGTCGAGCGGCAGGCCGGCGCCGATCAGGTTGGCCAGATCGCGGGTGAAGCTGACGATCTGCTCGCGTTTGATCTTGCGCGGCGCCAGCAGGCGGCCGAAGGTGCCGGCCTTTTTCTGGTGCGAGGCGATCGCTGCCGCGGCGGCGGTCTGGATCTTGAGCAGGATGAGTCCCTGCTCGCGTACCCGTTCGACGGCCTCAGCCTCGGTGGCGGCCTCCACCTGCGCGGATATTGGCTCGCCGGACTGGCGTACCGCCTCGAAAGCAAACAATGCCACGGCTTAGCCCTCGCGCGTGGCGCGCAACACTTCTTCGACGGTGGTGACGCCGGCGACCACCTTGCGCAGGCCATCGTCGTACATCGGCAGCATGCCTTCGCTGAGCGCGGCCTTGCGCAGCTCGCTGGCGTTGGCTTTCTGCATGACGAGGCGGCGGATCGGCTCGGTCAGCGGCATCATCTCGGCGATACAGACGCGGCCGGTAAAGCCGGTGTGGCTGCATTGCGAACAGCCGATCGCCTTGTACACCACCGGTCGCGACTCCGCCGTCACCCGCTGCAGGCCGATGTCTCTCGCCGTCGCTTCGTCCAGCGTGTGCGGTTCGCGGCAGTTCGCGCACAGCGTGCGCACCAGGCGCTGCGCCAGCACGCCCACCAGCGTGCTGGTGAGCAGGTAGTCGTCGACGCCCATGTCGAGCAAGCGGCTCACCGTCGCCGGCGCATCGTTGGTATGCAGCGTGGAGAGCACCAGATGGCCGGTCAGCGCGGCCTGCACCGCGATCTCGGCGGTTTCGAGGTCGCGGATTTCGCCGATCATGATGATGTCCGGGTCTTGCCGGACGATCGAGCGCAGCGCGTTGGCGAAGGTGAGGTCGATCTGCGGCTTGACCTGAATCTGGTTGATGCCGGCCATCTGGTATTCGACCGGGTCTTCCACCGTGAGGATCTTGACGTCGGGCTGATTGAGGCCGTCGAGCGCGGTGTACAGCGTGGTGGTCTTGCCGGAGCCGGTGGGGCCGGTCACCAGCAGGATGCCGTTGGGCTGCGCCAGCGCGTCCTTGAATTTGGCCAGGATGTCGGGCGCGAAGCCGAGCTTCTCGAAATTGAGCGCGACGCCGCCCTTGTCGAGGATACGCATCACCACGCTTTCGCCGTGCATGGTCGGCACCGTCGAGACGCGCAGGTCGATGTCCTTGCCCTGGATGCGCAGGCGGATGCGCCCATCCTGCGGCAGGCGGCGTTCGGCGATGTCCAGATTCGCCATGATCTTGATGCGCGAAATCACCGCTGCGGCCAGTCGCTTGGGCGGTGATTCGATCTCGTGCAGCACGCCGTCGATGCGGTAGCGCACGATCAGGCGGTTCTCGAACGGTTCGACGTGGATGTCGGACGCGCGGGCTTCCAGCGCATTGGTGATGAGCAGGCTGACCAGCCGGATGACCGGCGCTTCCGACGCGAGGTCTTTCAACTGCTGCACGTCATCGCCCAGCGCGTCGGTGTCGATGCGCGCTTCGAGGTCGCCCTGCGCCAGTTGCGCCACCGCCGTGCGGCCGCTGCCATAGAGGCGTTCGATGGCAGCGTCGATGTCGGTGCCGACGGCGACCACGCGGTGAATCTGCCGGTTCGAAATCAGCTCGAACGAATGGCGCACGAAATCGTCGAACGGATCGGCGACCGCGATGGTCAGCGAATCTTCATCCTCCTCGAGCGGCAGCGCGCGGGCGTCGCGCAGGAAGCGGGCGGAAATCCGTTCTTCCAGAATCGGGATTTCCGGGAACGCCGACGCCTCGACGTAGCTGACGCCGCCCTGCTCGGCGATCGCCATTGCGACATCGCGGGCGGAAACGATGCCCAGCGTGGTGAGCAGGCTGCCCAACTTTTCCGGGCGCGACGAGGCCGTCTGCAGGCGCAGCGCCCGGTCCAGTTCCGCCTCGTCGATCTTGCCGCGCGCCAGCAGGATGGCGCCCAGCTTGAGACGCCGTTGTGCCGCAACCGGCGTCTCCGTCACTGCCGACGCCGTCTTGTCTTCGTGTTCGGCGGTCTCCACCGGCCTTACCCCGTCTTGTCTGAATGGTTGTTTGATTTTAATGACGGCCGTTGGTTCGCAGCCGTTCACCTAAAATTGTCCGGTTTACCTGAACCGGATTCGTTCGAATAGTCATGAAAAAGTACATGTGCCTGATCTGCGGCTGGATCTACGACGAAGCCGTGGGCTGGCCGGAAGACGGGATCGCCGCGGGCACCAAGTGGGACGATATCCCGATGAACTGGACCTGCCCCGAGTGCGGCGCACGCAAGGACGATTTCGAAATGGTGGAGCTGTAGCGCGGCATCGACCCGGCCATCGGATCACAGCCATGCCAGGTAGTGATCGGCGAGCAGCACGGCGAACAGTGCCGCCAGGTAAGTCAGCGAGTAACGAAATACCCCCCGCGAGCGGGCATCGCTGTATTCGCGGCGCAATTGCCAGACCAGCCAGACGAAGCGCAGACCGAGCGCCAGCGCCACCGCGCCATAGACGATGCCGCTCATCCTGATCGACACCGGCAGCAGCGAGACCGCCAGCAGCAGCCAGGTGTAGAGCAGCATGTGCAGAATGGTGAATTCGCGGCCATGCGTCACCGGCAGCATGGGCAAGCCCGATTTTTCGTAGTCTTCCTGCCGATACAGCGCCAGCGCCCAGAAGTGCGGCGGCGTCCAGGCGAAGATAATCAAGAACAGCAGCAGCGCCGGCGCCGACACTTCGTTGGCCACCGCTGCCCAGCCGAGCACCGGCGGCATGGCGCCGGCGGCGCCGCCGATGACGATGTTCTGCGGCGTATTGGGTTTCAGGTACAGCGTATAGACGAACGCGTAGCCGAAAAAGGTGCCCAGCGTCAGCGCCCAGGTCAGCACATTGGTGGTGACGATCAGCACCGCACTTCCGGCCACGCCGAGCAATAACGCAAAGGTCACGATCTGCGCGGTGCTCAGCCGCCTCTGCGCCGAGGGGCGCCAGTCGGTCCGTTTCATGCGGGCGTCGACGGCGGCTTCCAGCAGACAGTTCATGGCAAAGCTGGCGCCCGCCAGCAGTGCGATTCCGACGCAGCCGCCAATCACCACGATCGCCGGCGGAAAGCGCTTGTCCACCAGTAGCATGCCGATGAACGACGTAAACACGGCCAGCGCGGTGACCCGCGGCTTGGTCACGACCCAGTAATCACGCCAACTGGGAGGGGTGGCAGAGGCGCCGGACTGCATGCGGCTCATCCGATTCTCGATGCCCGCAACAGGCGCGCGAGATCCTGATTGAGTTTCTTGATGTCGGGCTGCTGCGGCCAGCGCAGAACCTGATTGTCGAGCGGATCAAGCAGCAGGATTCCCTGCTGCAGCGGCGCGGTCCATGCCGGTGGCAATGACGATGGCGACTGCACGAAGAGCGCATCCGGATGCTCGGCGCGCAGCTCGGCCGACGGCGCCCTGGTGACGAACGCCACACGCTGCACGCGCTCGCGCTCCCGGCCGAGCATGGTCCGCGCCTGCCGCGTCGCATACAAAACCTCCTGACAGGCGTTGTCGCAGACATCCGGCAAGGCAAACACGACGCGCCACTTGCCGTTCCACGCCGCGCGGTCGGCCTCCGCAATAGTGCCGGCCGGCAGCGCCGGCAGCGGCGTCGTCGGCAGCAGCGTGCCGTAGCTGTTGCCGCCCTGCGGCTGGATGAAGTAGTACGCGACCCACGCGGAGACAAACGGCGCCGCGCAGACCAGCGCGACGAGCAGGATCATTTTTGTCGATGACTTCAACGCGGACTCTGCTTTCCAAAACTCAGGACCAGAAACAGTACGACGGCCAGCGCAGCGAACGAATACCACTGCATTTGATAGATCAGGTTTTTTTCGTAGTTGCTGCCGACCGCAGGACGATCCACCCCGGTGAAGCCCGGCCCGGCCGTCTGCTCCAGCACGAAAGGCGCGAGCGGACGGTGCCAGCGATGCGCCAATTCGTCGATGTTGACATAGTTGAGCCGGGCGCCGTCGTCGTTCGCGGCCGTGCCCGGATTGCGCGACGGCGGCAGATTCAGCCGCGCTTCGATGGTGACGACGCCTCCCGGTGATGCGATCTCGGGCAGTTTGTCGCGGACTGGCGGTGCGGCAACCCAACCACGGTCGACGACATAGTAGCGGGGCGCGGCAGTACCGTCCCGCCCCTGCGTCGCCAACAGTTGCACCAGGCCGTACCCCGCCTTGCCGTCGGAGATGCGGTTGTCCACAAACAGCAAGGTGCCGGGCACGAAGGTAGCGTCTATTTTCACCGGACGGTAACGGTCGGCGTCGCCAAGCTCGGCGATACGGGACAACTTGTCTGCGTTGAGCGGCGTCAGTGCGTCGGCGTGCTGCTGCATCTGTTGCTGCTGCTGACGATAACTGGCGCGCTCGCCTTGCCAATTGCCCAGCCGCACGGTCAGTGCAACGACCAGCACGGTCAGCAGCAGCGCCCACCACTTCGGCCGGAACACACGTCGTGTCGGCACTGCGGTGGGGGAGTCAGCCTGTTCGGGGTGGGGCACGCTTGCTCGGGTCTCTCTAAAATGCGCAGATGCGCTGGCTCGTGATTCTCTGTCTGATTGCAATCGTCGCTTCGATGGCGTCGGCACTGGTGTTTCTGTTCCGCGATCGCGGGCAGGGATCGAAGCGCATGGTGCGTGCGTTGACGGTTCGCGTTGCCATTTCGGTCGGTCTGTTCATATTCCTGATGGCTGGCTACAAGTTCGGCTGGATCGGCCCGCAGGGCATCGGTCGCTAATTCTCGTCCCGCATCCGTCAAGCCCCGCCCGCTACTTGCATCTCCGCCAGAAATGCGAAGGCGGCCCCAGGGCCGCCTTGCGGTTGGTGCCCTTGCCTCGGTCTACAGCATGTAGACGATCACAAACAGGCCAAGCCAGACGACGTCGACGAAGTGCCAATACCACGCGGCCGCTTCGAACGCGTAATGATGTTCGGCGTCGAAATGGCCACGAATTGCACGCACCAGGATCACCGCCAGCATGATGGCGCCCACCGTGACGTGGAAACCGTGGAAGCCCGTCAGCATGAAAAATGTCGAGCCGAAAATGCCGGTGGAGAGCTTGAGATTCAGCTCGCTGTAGGCATGCATGTATTCGTAGATCTGGAGCGTCAGGAAGACCACGCCCAGGACGATGGTTGCTGCCAGCCACAGGATCAGCTTGCTGCGCTGGCCGGCGAGCAACGCGTGATGGGCAATGGTCAATGTCACCCCGGACGTCAGCAGCAATGCGGTATTGATGGCCGGGATGCCCCAGGCGCCCATCGGCGAGAAAACTTCCTTGAGGTATGGGCCAGATGTCGGCCAGGTGCCGGCGAAATCGGGCCACAACAGCTTGGCGTCAATGCTGCCGAGGTCCGGTACCGCGTGCAGGCGGGCGTAACCGAGGGCACCGAAGAACGCGGCGAAGAACATCACCTCGGAGAAGATGAACCAGCTCATGCTCCAGCGGAAGGAGGTATCGACGTTCTTGCCATAGAGACGTGCCTCGCTCTCCCGGATCACGGTGCCAAACCAGCCGAACAGCATGATCAGCAGAATCACGAACCCGGCGCCGAGGACAGGCAAACCCCACGACAGGCTGTTCATGGTGCCAACAGCGCCAAACGCCAGCGTCAGCAGCGCGGCACTGCCGACCAGCGGCCAGTGCGACGGGGATGGGACGAAGTATTTGCCACTGCTGGCGGGTGAAGAAGCACTCATCGTGAGCTCGCTAGGTAAGGTGTCGAAAAAGTTCAGCCCGGCGCCGTCGCTGCGGCCCCGGCTTCCAGTTTGCCGGGAGGCGCTGCAACCGCCGCAGGCCCCGCGCCAGGCAGTTCAAAAAAGGTGTAGGACAGCGTAATGGTGTTGACGTCTTTGGGCAACTTCGGGTCGACCACGAACACCACCGGCATTTGCCGCGTTTCGGCAGCAGCGAAGGTCTGCTTGGCGAAGCAGAAACACTCCAGCTTGCGGAAATGCTCGGCAGCCAGCGCCGGCCCGTAGCTCGGGACTGCCTGCCCTGTCATTGCGCGGTCGGTTTTGTTGTGCACTTCGTAGACGACGGTCGCCAGTTCGCCCGGATGCAGATTGAGCGACGTAACTTCCGGCTTGAACGACCACGGCAAGTTGGGCGTGTTGGCGTCAAACTCGACGCGAATCGTGCGCGAGGTATCGACCTGCGTATTTTTGACCTGCTCCGGACGCATGAAGTCGTTGACACCGGTGACTTCGCAGATACGCTTGTAAATCGGTACCAGCGCAAAACCGAAGGCGAACATCACCGCCACGAAGACGGTGAGTTTGCGCAGCGTGACACGGTTGTCGGGCGAGAACATGCGGCCTGCCGGTTCGGCTAGTGGGTACGCGCGTACCAGACGGACAGCGCAATGACCAGCGCCACCGCGCCCAGCGACCATCCGGTCACGCGATTGCGGCGCCGCAGGCTGGCGTCAGCAACGGGCGAAGTGTGGGTCGAACCAGCCACGCGCGTTCCCTTCTACTTGACGACCGGCGGCGTTTCGAAGGTGTGATACGGCGCCGGCGAAGGCACCGTCCATTCCAGGCCTTCCGCGCCGTCCCACGGCTTGGCCGGGGCGCGCACGCCGCTCTTGCCTGTGATCATGCGGATCACGATGAACAGGAAGAAGATCTGCGCGGTGCCAAAGGCAAACGCGCCAATCGAGGACACCATGTTCCACTCGGCAAACTGCATGTTGTAGTCCGGGATGCGGCGCGGCATGCCGGCGAGCCCCAGGAAGTGTTGCGGGAAGAAGGTGACGTTGAAAGCAATCAGCGACCACCAGAAATGGATCTTGCCGAGCTTCTCTTCATACATCCAGCCCGTCCACTTCGGCCCCCAGTAGTACACCGCCGCAAAGGCCGAGAACAGGGCGCCGGCCACCATCACGTAGTGGAAATGGGCCACCACGTAATAAGTGTCGTGCAACTGAATGTCCACCGGCGTGAGCGACAGCACGAGCCCCGTAAACCCGCCAAGGGTGAACAGGAACAGGAAGCCGAGGCAGAACAGCATCGGCGTTTCCAGCGTGATCGAGCCACGCCACATCGTCGCCAGCCAGTTGAACACCTTGACGCCGGTCGGTACCGCGATCAGCATCGTGGCGAACATGAAGTAAAGCTGGCCAGCCAGCGGCATGCCGGTGGTGTACATGTGGTGCGCCCAGACGATGAATGACAGGATTGCGATCGACGCCGTGGCATAAACCATCGAGTGGTAACCGAACAACGGTTTGCGGCTAAACGCCGGCAGAATCTGCGACACCACGCCAAAAGCCGGCAACGCGATGATGTAAACCTCGGGGTGACCGAAGAACCAGAAAATGTGCTGGTACATCACCGGGTCACCGCCGCCCGCAGCGTTGAAGAACGTGGTGCCGAAATGGCGATCGGTCAGGATCATCGTGACGGCGCCGGCGAGCACCGGCATGGTCGCAATCAGCAGGAAAGCCGTAATCAGCCAGGTCCACGCGAACATCGGCATCTTCATCATCGTCATGCCGGGCGCGCGCATGTTCAGGATGGTGGTGATGATGTTGATCGAACCCATGATCGACGAGGCGCCGAGGATATGCACGGCGAAGATCGTCAGATCCATGCCGATGCCCTGCTGCACGGTCAGCGGCGGGTACATCGTCCAGCCGGCCGCCACCGAGCCGCCGGGCACGAACATCGACGTCACCAGCAGGATCGCTGCCGGCGGCAGCAGCCAGAACGACCAGTTGTTCATGCGGGCGAACGCCATGTCGGGCGCGCCAAGCTGCAGCGGCAGCATCCAGTTGGCGAAGCCGACGAAGGCCGGCATGATCGCCCCGAACACCATGATAAGGCCATGCAGCGACGTCATCTGGTTGAAGAACTCGGGCCTGACGACCTGCAGGCCGGGCTGGAACAACTCGGCGCGAATGATCAGCGCCATGATGCCGCCAACGATGAACATCGTGAAGCTGAACCACAGGTACATCGAACCGATGTCCTTGTGGTTGGTGGTGGTCAACCAGCGCTTGATGCCGGTCGGGTGATGGTCGTGATGTTCGTCGTGGCCGTGGCCGCCATGTACTGCGTCGTGGGGAATGCTTGCCATGATCGCCTGCTCCTGAATCTCTGAATCGCTGCTTGTCTCTTGAACTGGGTCGGGTCGAGCGGGCCGATCAGGCGCCGGCGTTGATTTCGACGCGACGCGCTTCGCGGTTGTCCTTGCTGCCCGTCACTTCGGCCGGAGGCTTCATGGTGATGCGCTCGCGGGCCGCGCCGGCTGTCACCAATGCTTCGCGAACGGCCTTGGCGCGTTCCTTGGCAAGTTCGAGATTAGCCGCGACATCACCCGTTTTGTCGGTGTAACCCGTAATTTCAACTTTAGAATCGGCCTTGCCCTTCAGGAAGGCGAGCGCCGCATCGATCGATGCCCTGGCCTCGGCTGGGAGGTCCTTCTTGCCTGTCGCGAAGAAGATTTTTTCGGCAAGCGCTGCGCCGGCTGGCGCGGTGGCCGATGCGGCGACGTCGGGTGCGGCGGCGCTCGCCGGCAGCACGCCACCGTTGCGCGCCTTTGCGAAATCAATCGGCTGCGCGATTTCCGCCGCCTTGTTCGACCAGGTGCTGCGCGTAAACGCCATCACGCCCGCGAGATCCTTGTCGCTGAGGTGTTTGAACGACGCCATCGCCGTGCCCGGCTTGCCGTTGAGCAGGATGGCGATCTGGCCGTCCTTGCCGCCATTGACGATTTTTGATCCGTCGAGAGCGGGGAATGTCCCCGGCACACCCTTGCCGGTCGGTTGATGGCAGCCCTGGCAGCCGCCGACGCCTTCGTAAACGGTCTTGCCGTGCGCCACCAGCTCGTCGCGCGAATAAGTCTTGGTGTCAACCGCAACTGCCGCCGCAGTCGCTTTGCCGACGCCGTACTTGTCCTTCTGCGCAGCGACCCACTTGTCATAGTCCGCCTGCGTCTTGACGTCAACGACGATCGGCATGTAGCCATGCTCCTTGCCGCACAGTTCAGCGCAGTTGCCGCGGTAGAGGCCGGGGCGATCGGCGCGGAACCAGGTGTCGCGCACAAAGCCGGGAACGGCATCCTGCTTGACGCCGATGGCAGGAACCCACCAGGCATGAATGACGTCGTTGGCGGTCAGCAGCAGGCGCACCTTGCGACCGACCGGCACCACCAGCGGATTGTCGACTTCCAGCAGGTAGTTGTCGCCCTGCTTTTCGCCACCGGTAATTTGCGACAGCGGCGTCGCCAGATTGGACACGAACCCGAAGCCGTCGTTGAGGTAGTCGTAGCCCCATTTCCATTGATAGCCGGTTACCTTGACCGTCATGTCGGGCGCCGAGGTGTCGCGCGCTTCAAGCAGGGCCTTGGTGGCCGGAAACGCCATACCGAGCAGGATGAAGAATGGAATGATGGTCCATACCGCCTCGACCGTGGCGCTTTCGTGGAACTGGGCCGCCTTGTGCCCCTTGCTCTTGCGATGCGCATAGAGCGAATAAAACATGGTGCCGAAGACACCGATGAAGATGATCACGCAAACGACGGTGATGAGCGTGTGCAGGTCATAGACCATGCCGGCGACGCCGGAATTCGGCACCTGCAGGTTCATCTTCCAGTCAGCGCTTGCGAGCAACGGCAACGACGCGGCGCCGACGGCTGCCAGGCGCGCGACGCACGCCTTCTTGCTGAACGCGAACGCGTGCCTGTTTTGTTTGCCAGTATCCACCGAATCCATCCCGTTTCGCACGACTACACCCCAATTTCACGACAGGTTGCGAATGCAACCCCGTGTCCCGTAATGGCCAGCACTGCTTTGGTGCTGGTAGAGAAACGCGCCTCCGCCGGTCCGCGACTGCAGTCGTATTGTCGACCTGTCGAGATCGTAGCGGAGCCCCGAAAAACCTTGAAAGTTTAGCAAATCGGCCTCCCCGCTTGATCCAGCGCAAGGATATTGGCGAGCGCACAGGACGCAATCCGGCTGAACGGCGAGTCGGCCCGGCTGGTCAGGACCACCGGCACCCGCGCGCCGAGAACCACGCCAGCGCACTCGGCCCCGCCAAGGTAGACGAGGCTTTTGTACAAAATATTGCCAGCGTTGAGATCCGGTACCAGCAGGATATCCGGGTCGCCGGCAACGCGGGAACCCAGCCCCTTGATCCGCGCGGCCTCCGCCGAAATTGCATTATCGAAGCCAAACGGGCCATCGACGATCGCCTCGCCAAACGCCCCTTGCCCGGCCAATGCCACCAGTTCCCTGGCGTCGAGCGTCGCCGGTATCGCCTGATTGACCGTTTCGATGGCGGTGACGACTGCCACGGCGGGGCGCGCCACGCCAAGCCGGCGGAAAGCCTCGCAGGCGGCCGCCACCGCGTCCCGCTTGGTGCGCAGGTCGGGGCAGATGTTGACCACCGCGTCGGTCACGCCGAGCAGCTTGTGATATCTCGGCGCGTCGAAGACAAAGGTATGCGTCAGCCGCTGCGACCCACGCAGGCCACCGTCGCGCGCGAGGACGGCGCCCAGCAGTTCGTCGCTGTGCAAGCTGCCTTTCATCAGCACCTGGATGGCACCGGTGGCGGCATCGGACACCGCCCGTCGCGCGGCCTCGACCGGTGACGCACCGCACTCGACAAAATCGACTGCAGTGGCCGCCAGATCGAGTTGCGCTTTCGCCGCGACCGCCCGAATTTCGCTCGTCGGTCCGTACAGCACCGGCCGAATCAGGCCAAATGCAGCGGCGTCCATGGTCGCCTTGAGGGCCGAGGCCTCGCACGGATAGACGACCGCAGTCGTCGTCGGCGCGTGCGATTGCGCGCGCTCGATGAGCGCCAGCAAGCGCGGATGGCTATTCGGCTGCTGCGCCGGCACGGCTCGCCTCGCTACCAGTCGAGCGTCTGGCCAATCTGCTCCGCCGCTTCCTTCAACACCGGATAGAACTCGATCGCCTGCGCCACATTCATGCGCGACACCGGACCGTGAATCGCCACGGCAGCGACCACACGCTCCTGGTCGTTCATCACCGGCGCTGCCAGACAGCAGATGCCGGCCAGATATTCCTCGTTGTCCACGGCGTAGCCACTGCGCCGGATCTTGGTGAACTCCAGTTCGAGTTGTCGCAACGACGTCAGTGTGTTCTTGGTATGCCCGATCAGCGGCGCGCTGGTCAGCAGGCGATCGCGCATGCGTTTCGGCGAGTGGGCGAGAAACAGCTTGCCGCTGGCGCTGGCATAGAGCGGCACCTTGGAGCCCGCGTGCAAATTGATGCGCAGCGGCCACGACGACTCGACGCGGTCGAGATACATGACGTAGTGGCCGTTGGGAATGGTCAGGTTGCAGGTTTCGCCCACCTTTTCCACCAGCTCTTCCAGAATGGCGCGGCGCGCCGAGCGGTGTGGCGAATGCAGCAGCACATTGGCGGCGAGATTGGCCAGGCGTTCACCGGGCACGTAGCGCTTGGCGTCCGGCTCGCGCAACAGCATGCCGGCTTCCTCCAGCGTGGTCAGGATGCGGAACACGGTCGGCTTCGGCAGGCTGACCGCCTGCATGATCTCGGTGAGGCTCACCGAGCGCTCGCTGTTGGCGACAAACTCCATCACCGCCAGCGACCTGAGCGCTGCCGATCCTGCTTCGCGGCTGTCGCGGTGCGCTTCTTCCTGTTCTGCCGACATCTTATGGTCCTAAGTTGGTCGAATCCGCATTATGCACAAACCGACCCTAATGACAAAAAATGAAACCGGGAGATTCGTTTTCCGCGCACCGCAACATGCGTAACGGAGGCCGGCGCGCAAACTTGCGTCATCGTAAATGACGTCAGCCTACAGAGGTCAGCCATGACAAACGCGACAAAGAAGAAATCCGCAGCCCCGGCCCGCCGCAAAGCGCCGGCCGGGCCGAAAGTCGACCGCCGCGTCACCCAGGGCAAGACGCGCATGACACCGTCCGAGGCCTTCGTCGAGACGTTAGTGGCGCAGGGCGTCACCGATGTGTTCGGCATCGTCGGTTCGGCCTACATGGATGCGCTCGACCTGTTCCCGAGCGCCGGCATCCGCTTCATCTCGGTCGCGCATGAGCAGGGCGCCGGCCACATGGCCGACGGCTATTCCCGCGTGTCTGGCCGGCACGGCGTCTGCATTGGGCAGAACGGCCCCGGCATCACCAACTTCGTCACCGCCACGGCCGCCGCCTACTGGGCGCACTCGCCGGTGGTCGTCATCACGCCGGAAACCGGCTCGATGACGCTGGGTCTCGGCGGCTTTCAGGAAACCGAACAACTGCCGATCTTCTCCAAGATCACCAAGTTCCAGTCGCACGTCAACAACAAGCTGCGCATGGCGGAGCTGACTGCGCGTGCGTTCGACCGCGCCCACATCGAGCTCGGCCCGACCCAGCTCAATATTCCGCGCGACTTTTTCTACGGCGATGGCGACTTTGAAATTCCGGCGCCGATCGTCGTCGAACGTGGTGTCGGCGGCGAAAAGGCGCTCGACGACGCCGCCGAACTGCTGGCGAAGGCCAAATTCCCGGTCATCCTCGCCGGCGGCGGCGTGATCATGGCCAACGGCACCGACGCGGCGGTGAAGCTGGCCGAGCTGCTCGACGCGCCGGTCTGCAACAGCTATCTGCACAACGACAGCTTCCCCGCCGCGCATCGCCTGTGGTGCGGCCCGCTCGGCTATCAAGGCTCGAAGGCGGCGATGAAGCTGATCAGCAAGGCCGACGTGGTGCTCGCGCTCGGTACCCGCCTCGGCCCGTTCGGCACCTTGCCGCAACACGGTCTCGACTACTGGCCGAAGAACGCCAAGATCATCCAGATCGACGCCGACGCCAAGATGCTGGGGCTGGTCAAGAAGATTTCGGTCGGCATCTGCGGCGACGCCCGAGCGGCGGCGCTGGCGCTGGCGGCGCGGCTCAAGGGCAAGTCGCTCGCCTGTCACGCCAACCGCGACAGCCGTCTCGCCACGGTGGCGAGAGAGAAGAAGGCCTGGGAAAAAGAACTCGACGGCTGGACGCAGGAGCGCGACGCCTATTCGCTGGAGGTTTCCGCCGCATCGCGCTACATGCACCCGCGGCAAATGCTGCGCGAGCTCGAAAAAGCGATGCCGGCGCGGGCAATGGTGTCCACCGACATCGGCAACATCTGCTCGGTGTCCAATAGTTACCTGCGTTTCAACGAACCGCGTTCGATGTTCGCCGCGATGAGCTTCGGCAACTGCGGCTACGCTTTCCCGACCATCATCGGCGCCAAGCTCGCCGCGCCCGACCGGCCGGCCATCGCTTACGTCGGCGACGGCGCCTGGGGCATCAGCTTCAACGAGATACAGACCTGCGTGCGCGAGAACATCCCGGTGACGGCCGTGGTGTTCAACAACGGCCAGTGGGGCGCCGAGAAGAAGAATCACGTCGACTTCTACAACCACCGCTACCTCGGTGTGGCGCTCGACAACCAGCCGCACTGGGCCAATGTGGCGGTGGCGATGGGCGCGGAGGGGCTGCGCATCGACGAGCTGTCCGACGTCGGCCCGGCGCTGCGCGAAGCCTGCGCGGCGCAGAAGCGCGGCAAGACGACGATCATCGAGGTCATGGTGACCAAGGAGCTGGGCGACCCGTTCCGCCGCGACGCGCTGGCGCTGCCGACGCGTTTCCTGCCGAAGTACAAGCACACGGAGATCAAGCGCTAGCGAGGTCATGCGCGGCGACGGTCGGGAGGGACTGTTGCCGCGCGCTATGGCGCGAAGAATGCCGACGCGGGATTGCGCCAATGACGCCGTCATCGCGGTCGGCTAGTATCAAGGTCGCGGCGGCACGCCCGAGCAAGCGGTTCAATCACCGTCCCTGTGCCGCAATGCCATTTCACCCGAGGAGGTTGCTGTGTCCCGTCTGTTCCCTGTTTCGCGATCGCTCTCTGCCACCTTGACGGCAATCGCGCTGGCCGGTCTTGGTTTTTCGCAGACTGCGCTGGCGCAAGCCTGGCCGAGCAAACCGGTCAGGCTGATCAATCCGTTCCCCGCCGGCGGCGGCACCGACACCTTTGCCCGGCCGCTGTCGGCGCAGTTGACCAAGCAGACCGGCCAGCAGTTCATCGTCGAGAACATCGGCGGTGCCGGGGGCACGGTCGGCGCCGCGCAGGCCGCCCGCGCCGCGCCGGATGGCTACACCTTCCTGATCGGCGCCGTGCATCACAGCATCGCACCGTCGATTTACCCGAAGCTGTCCTATGACATCGAGAAGGATTTCGTGCCGGTCACGCTGCTGGCGATCATGCCATTCGTGATCGCCGCGCAGCCGAACAAGCTGCCAAACGTGAAGACCGTCAAGGACTTGGTCGACTACGCCAAGGCGAACCCGGGCAAACTCAATTTCGGCTCGCCGGGCTCGGGCACCTCGCAGCACTTGACGGGCGAACTGTTCAAGCTCGCCAATCACATCGATCTGGTGCACGTTCCCTACAAAGGCATGGGCCCGGCGATGCAGGATTTCCTCGGCGGTTCGCTCGACGTGCTGATCGACGGCATGAGCGCCACCGCCGCCCAGATCCGCTCCGGCAAGGCGCGTCCGCTCGGGCTGATGGCGGCGCAACGCTCGCCTCAGTATCCCGACATCCCGACGCTGGCGGAGCAGGGCTATCCGAACAGCGAAGTCTCGCAGTGGTACGCGGTGTGGGCGGTGAAAGGCACGCCGCCGGAGATCGTCGACAAGATGTACAAGGAAATCGTCAAGGCGCTGGACGACCCGGCGGTCAAGCTCAATTGGGCCAACGCCGCCGCCGACGCCGGTGGCATGCCGCCGGCCGAATTCGCCAAATTCGTCAAGGCCGAGATGGAGCGCTGGGCCAAGGTGGCCAAGGCATCCGGGGCCAAGGTCGACAACTGAGCCCGTCGATGCAGTCGCAGGAAGCGGACATCGTCGCCGGGCTGATCGTCCGCGCGCGGGCGGCGCAGGCGGTCGCCGACGGCTACGACCAAGCAGGTGCCGACCGTCTGGTGGCCGCCGTCGCCTGGGCGATCATGGCGCCTGCCCGCAACCGCGCGCTGGCCGAGCTTGCGGTGCGCGACACCGGCCTCGGCAACGTCGCCGACAAGATCCAGAAGAACCACCGCAAAACGCTGGGCCTGTTGCGCGACCTCGCCGGCGCGCGCTCGGTCGGCGTGATCGCCGAAGACGCCGCGCTCGGCGTCACCGAAATCGCGCGCCCGGCCGGCGTGGTGGGCGCCATCACGCCCTCCACCAATCCCGGTGCGACGCCGGCCAACATGATCATCAACGCGATGAAGGGCCGCAACGCGATCATCCTGGCGCCGTCGCCGAAGGGCTACTCCACGGCGGCGCTGCTGCTTGGCTTCGTGCATGAGGAATTCGACCGCATCGGCGCACCGCGCGATCTGGTGCAACTGTTGCCGGCGCCGGTGAACAAGGCGCTGACCAACGAGCTTTTGCGCCAGGTCGATCTGGTAGTCGCCACCGGCTCGCAGTCCAACATCAAAGCCGCCTATTCGAGCGGCACGCCGGCGTTCGGCGTCGGTGCCGGCAATGTGTCGGTGATCGTGCACCCGAGCGCCGATCTCGCCGCAGCCGCCGAGCGCATCGTGCGCTCGAAAACCTTCGACAATGCCACCAGTTGTTCCAGTGAGAACAGCGTGGTGATCGACGCCGCCGTGTACGCGCCGATGCTGGCCGCGCTGGCGGCGCAGGGCGCGGTGCTGCTCGACGGCGGCGAAAAAGCGCAGCTGCAGGCCGCGCTGTTCCCGGCCGGCAAGCTCTCCGGCGATCTCACGGCGAAGACCGCCGGCGAGATTGCGCAGGCGGCCGGCATCGCCCGCGCCGCCAACGCCCGCGTGCTGATGGTCGAGGAGACAGGCGCCGGCCCCGACTACCCGTTCTCCGGCGAAAAACTGTCGCCGGTGCTGACGGTTTACCGCGCCGACGGCTTCGACGCCGCTGCCACGCAGGTCGCGGCGATCTACCGCTATCAGGGCGCCGGGCATTCGGTGGGGCTGCACGCGGCGCCAGAGGTGGCCAACGCGCTGGCGCTGCAACTCGGCCTCGCCTTGCCCGTAGCGCGCGTGATCGTCAATCAGGCGCACTGCATCGCCACCGGCGGCAGCTTCGACAACGGCCTGCCGTTTTCGCTGTCGATGGGCTGCGGCACCTGGGGCGGCAACAGTTTCTCCGAGAACCTCGGCTACCGCCATTTCCTCAACATCACCCGCATCGCGCGGCCCATCGCGGCGCGACCGGCAGACCCGGCTGCGCTGCTTGGCGACTACCTCGCTGCCACCGGTCGCGGCGGAGCAGCTTCTGGCCTCAGCGCGTGATTGTGTTGGGCTTGGCGCGTAAAATTGCCAAAAGTCGACTTATGGCCGTTTTAGGCTCCGAGCCCAATTAGAATGGCGCTTTCAGGCATAAGCTGCTGCCCCCGGGATGACCGGTTTCACTGCGACGCCCCGCACGTTCTTTCCACTTTCCGATGACTCCGTCCGCCACCGCTTCCGACGCCGCGTCTGGCGCCACGCTCGCCGGCGTATTCGCCCACCACCGCCAAGCGCGACCGGACGCGCCGCTGCTGCTCGCGCCCGAGACCGGCCGCCGTTTGACCTACGGCGGACTGGCGGCCGACGTTGCGGCACTCGACGCCCAGTTGGCCGCACGCGGCATCGGCACCGGCGCGCACGTCGGTTTTCTGTTGCCCAACGGGCTCGCCACCAGTGCGCTGTTTCTGGCGACGATGATCGACGGCCGCGTCACGGTGCCGCTCAACCTGCTGTCGCAACCGCCACAGCTCGCCTACGTGCTGGCGCACAGCGGCGTGCGCTGCGTGTTCGTGTCCGCCGAGCACGCCGCGACATTCGCCGCCGCCATCGCGCTGCTGCCGGGCGAATCCGCGGCCGCCCGCATCGACGTCGTCAGCATCGACGTCGACGCACCGCTCGCCACGCAACTGCCCCACGCCGCCGGCGCGGCCACCAGCGTGCCCCCGCAGGCGGACGACCCGGCGCTGCTGATGTACACCTCGGGCACCACCGGCCAGCCCAAGGGCGCGCTGCTCAGCCACCAGAACCTGCTGCACGCCGCGCGCACCGTCGCCGACTGGCACGGCCTGACGGCGGCCGACCGCGTGCTCTCCTCGCTGCCGCTCTATCACATCAACGGGCAGTGCATCGCCACGCTGTCGCCGTTCGTCAGCGGCGGCAGCATCGTCACGCCGCACCGCTTCTCGGCATCCGCCTGGTGGGGCTGGGTCGACACCTGGCAGCCGAGCTGGATCAACGTGGTGCCAACCATCATTGCCTATCTGCTCAATGCAGCGCCGGAAGGCGATGCCAGCGAGCCCGCGCGCCCCTTCATCCGCTTCGCCCGCTCGGCGTCGGCCCCGCTGCCGCCGGACCAGCATCGCGCCTTCGAGCAGCGATTCGGCATCGGCGTGATCGAGGCGATGGGCATGACCGAGTGCGCCTCCGTCGTGTTCTGCAACCCGCAGGACGCGGCTCAGCGCAAATACGGCACCCCCGGCCTGCCCTGCGGCGTCGCCGCCCGTGTGGTGGCCGTGGAGAGCGGCGCCGTGCTGCCCGACAACACCACCGGCGAGCTGCAATTGCGCGGCGACAACGTCATGTCCGGCTACTGGCATGCACCGGACAAGACCGCCGAAGCGCTCACCGCGGACGGCTGGCTGCGCACCGGCGACCTCGGCCATCGCGACGGCGACGGTTTTTACTTCGTCACCGGCCGCATCAAGGAGCTGATCATCAAGGGCGGCGAAAACATCGCGCCGCGCGAGATCGACGAAGCGCTGCTGGCGCACCCGGCCGTACTGGAGGCCGCCGCCGTCGGCATCCCCGACAAGAACTACGGCCAGGACATCCTCGCTGCCGTCGTGCTCAAACCGGGCGCAGCGGCGGACGAAGCGGCGCTGCGCGAGCACTGCATCGCGCAACTCGGACGCTACAAGACCCCCGGCGTATTCCGCTTCGTCGACGAACTGCCGAAAGGCCCGTCGGGCAAGGTGCAGCGGTTGAAGTTGCTGGACTGAATGACGGGCGCGGCGACCGGCACGATGCTCAATCGCGGTTGGGCGCGCACCATGCCGGACCCTCGCCGACATAACCACCGGCGATCAGCACGCGATAGGTGTCGGTCGACTGCGTCCAGCGGTGCAGAATCGCCGATGGGTTGAACAATTGCAACACCGGCGTCATGCCCATCGGGCAGGCACCGGCGTCCAGCTTGCCGACCGCGTAGGGCATCTCCCCGGCCACGCGCGACCACGCCGTTGCCAGCGATCGCGCCAGACCGGCGTCCACCGTGTAGAACGCACCGGCAAGCGGCGCCGGATACTCGACGCTGTAGAGACGCGCCAGCGGCGCCGGCAGGGCCGCACTACCGGTTGGCGCGGACAATGCCTTGAAGGTGTAAGCCTCGGTTTGCGGATCGCCGACCTCGAACCATAGCCATTCGCCAGTGAAGCGCTCGAACCGCGTCGTCGTCAGCATCAATTTGACCGTGCTGGGCGCCAGCGCGTCGCGATACTCGGCGGTCCAGAATCGTGCCAGGTCGCCGACGCCAGCCAAAGGACGGACCTCCAGCGCCACTTCCAGCACCTGCGACGGCACCGCCTTCGTGCCCTGCTGTCCGGGATTGAGCGCAATTTCGCTCAGCGTCACCCGAACCCGGTTCACGCTGCGGGGCAATCCCGGAACACTGACGGTGCGCGCAGCGCAGCGGGTACCGACCGGCGGCATGGCGATGTCGGCAACACTGCCGGCGATGCGGGCCTGACCGACCACATTTGCCGTCGCGCCGTCGCACAGCGGCGCCCCCACGCCGTCGATCGTCACCGTGAACGGCACGTACTCGGCGACCGATGCCGGCGACGTCAATGAAGCGCCCATCACAGCGCCCGCGCACAATGCAGCGCAACCGGTAACGGTTAGCGCCCGGACAAAAAGGGTACGAATGTTCATGATTGGCTCCTATGGACCGGTGTAGCTCACGGCATCGCCACACGTCGAACAAACGTCAAACGCATGGCAGGGACAGCGTACACAACCGCTACGGCGTCAGCAATGACGGCGATCAAGACCCGCCAGCGGTTCGCGGGCACGGCGGTCTTGCCGGCGCATAGCCACGATAATTGGAGCGATGTGCATCGTCGCCTTCCGCTGGTCGCCTGATTCCGATGAGCCGCTGCTGCTCGCCGCCAATCGCGACGAGTTCTATGAGCGGCCGACCGAGCGCATGCACTGGTGGCCGGGCGACGAGGTGCTGGCCGGGCGCGATCTGCGCAGCGGCGGCGCCTGGCTTGGCATCACTCGGCACGGCCGCTTCGCGATGATCACCAATATCCGCAATCCGGCGCTGCGAAAGCAGAACGCACCGTCGCGCGGTGAGCTGGTGCGGCAGTTTCTCGAAGGCGGGCAAACCGCAGCGGATTTCGTCACCGGGGCGGTCGCGGACGCGCACCGCTACGAGGGTTTCAATCTGCTTTGCGGCGACGTTGCGGCGACCACCCGCGCGCTGTGGTTTGCGAATTCACAGGAACGCACGGCGCATGCCGTCGAGCCGGGCATTCACGGTTTTTCCAATGCGTCGCTGGATACGCCATGGCCCAAGCTCGTGCGTCTGCAGCAGGGCTTTCGCCACGCGCTGGCCGAGCGCGACCCGGCGCAACGCGACGCGCGCCTGCAGCGGCTGCTGCACAACCCCACACCGACCCCCGATGCGCAATTGCCCAATACCGGCGTGCCGTTCGAAGTGGAACGCATGCTCGGCAGCATCTTCATCCAGAGCGGCAATTACGGCACGCGGGCGTCGACGCTGCTCTGCGTGCAGGACGATCGGGTCACTGTGAGCGAAGCAGGCTTTGGCGGGAGCGGCGAGCCGCAGGAACGGATCGAATTCCAGTTCGGCCTTCAGCGCATGTAGTTCTCGGCCGAGGCACTCAACGTCGGCGCCTCCAACACGTCGGGTCGCGGCAAGCCGCTCCTACAGATCAAGGGATCGGCGCATCGACCTGTAGGAGCGGCTTGCCGCGACCCGTTCCCCGCCGGTGGTGCGATCACACCCTGCGCCACAGTGACGCCGGGCAAATTCGATGCGCGGCCTCAGAACACCAGTGCCGCCGCGTTGAGCATGCCGACCGCGACCGAGACGGCAGCCAGAAAGGTTGCCTTGGCGACATTGCCGCTCTCGATGGACTCGGTCAATCCGGGCATCAGCATTCGCGCGAACACAAACACCACCAGCTGCACCACCGTCGCCAGCACTGCGAACAGCATCAGGTCAATCAGGTTCACGGCGTTGGCGACCGTGCTGGCCAGCGGCATGGCAAAGCCGACCAGCGCGCCCGACAGTGAAATCGCCGCCGCCGTGTTGCCTTCGCGTATCAGCGCGATCTCGTTGTACGGCGTGACTTTGGTGTAGATCAGCGTGAACGCGACGAGCAGCAACAGTGCAACTGCAAAGTAGATCAGGAAGTCGTCGAAGTAGCGGATCGATTCGTTGAGCGTGTAAGTCATCTCTTGCCCCTGAAGGTGGTTGCAGCTGCTGGCGAGTCAGTCGAAATAATGCGGAATGAACCGCGATGTGTTCATGGTGATTTCGGTGGCGTCTTCGCGCAGGCCGATGCCGGCGGGCGCGTCGCCGACGATCCAGCTGCCGATCGTCACGTAGTTGCCTTCGAAGCAGGGAATCGGCGTGTAGCGCTGGTAGACGTAGCCTTCCTCGCCGTAGGTGCCGTCGGCGCGGATGACGTCGCCGCCCTTGTAGATTTCGACGTTGGCGCCTTCGCGCGAGAGCAGCGGCTTCTTGACGTAGTCGCCGAGCACCTTGTGGCGCTGGAAGCTCGCCTCCAGCAGCAGCGGATGGTTGGGGTAAAGCTCCCACAGGATCGGCAGCAGGCCCTTGTTGGCCAGCGTCATCTTCCACGCCGGCTCGATGATGCGCATGCTGGTCTTCCTGATGTTGTTGCCGAATTCGTCGGCCAGCAACCATTCCCAAGGGTAGAGTTTGAACAGCGTCTCGATGCGCTTATTGTCCATGTCGACGAAGCAGAGGTCGCCCTCGCTCCAGCCGATTTCCTCGACCGCGATCCACGGCGCCTGCACGCCCGCCTGCATGGCCGTGTCGCGCAGGTAGTCGAGGTTGCCGCCGTCTTCCTCGCTGTCGCCGACACAGGTGAAATGCACGTGGCCGTAGCCGTGCTCGGCCTTGAGCCATTTCCACTGCTCGATCAGCGCTTCGTGCAGGCTGTTGAACTGGTCGGCGTTGGCGCCGAGTTTCGACTTGACGTCTTCCAGCCAGTGCCACTGCGCGACGCTGGCCTCGATCAGCGAGGTCGGCGTATCGGCGTTGAATTCGAGCAGTTTCGGCGGGCCGTTGCCGTCCCAGGCCAGATCGAAGCGGCCGAACAGCGACGGATGATCGTTGTCCCAGCTTTCGCGGATCAGCGCCCAGGCCGACTCGGGAATCGCCAGCTCCTTGAAGCGCTCTTTCTCAATGATGTGCTCGGCCGCAGCCATGCACATGTCGTAAAGCTCCTTGGTGGCCTTTTCCAGATCCTCGATCTCGCGCCGCGTAAAGCGATAGCAGACGCCTTCGTCCCAATAGAGACCGTCGATCGAATGAAAACTGAAGCCCGCGTCTTCGCAGCGCTTTTGCCAGTTGTCGCGCTTGGCGATGTGTTCCCGACGCATCTAACCCCCCGAAGAATGCGACGACGACGAACTGCTGCTGTGCCGCGACGCCGAGGCGCCGAAACCGCCACGAGTCGGCGTTGACGATACGGTGCCGGACGAGCGCGAGCCGGGGCGCGATGTGGAGCTGTAGCCGCTGCTGCTGCCGGTGCGCGAGAAATAGCGCGGACCGTAAAAGGTGCTGGTGCCGGTCGCCGAGCGTTGCGCCGGAATTTCCTCGCAATCGCCGGGGTTGCCCCAGTCGGCCTTGCAGGCCTCCAGATTGGCGTAGACATCGCGGTTGACGCGGTCGTTGTTCTCCAGGTTGCCGCAGCCGGCGAGGCCGGTCAGACCGGCGGCGCTGATCAGCACCAGCGTCAGATGCAGGCTGCGTTTGCGCGCGAACGCAGGCGGCGCTAGATTGCCGGCGTCGGGCGTGTTCCCGTCCGACTGCCCGGTCGGCGTTGCTCTGCTGTCGTCGTCCACTGCGCTGCCCTGCCCCCAAATCCGGTCCGGCGACCGTCGTTGCCGGGTGTTTTACGCGGGCACCGTGAGCGTGTCAACGCCGACGACCCGTGGTGGGGGCGCGCCGGCAGTCAGTGCACGGCGGATGGGCGCAGGAAGCGGATCAGCGTGCCGTCGCGCAGGTAAATCTCGCCGTCGCCGAGCAGTTTGGCGCCATCGAAATCGCGTTGCAGCAACAGCAACTCCTGATCCTCGCGCGAGCCCTCGACCAGCACGTCGTCGGGCCGGGTGAACTCGTCGGGTGCGTGCAGATAGTCGGCCGTGAACACCGCGTCATCCACCTGCACGAACTCGGCCTCGTTCATCGCCGCAGTCAGCGAGTCGAACATCGGCGTGCCTGCCGGGGGATGGTTGGGGCTGGTCATCATCTGCATCATGCTCTCCGTAGTTCAAACATGGGGCCGTTGCACGATCATTTCAAGCAAGTAACGGGCCTGGGTGCGGCTACGATGACATCAAGGGCGCTGGCGGCGGTTTGCGGCCTTGCTTTTCGCGTATTTGCACCCGGCATAACCTGATAGACGACAAAGCATGGCCCTTGCGTGACAATCCGGGCGATATTCCCTACGTCGCGCCCGCAGCCAACCATGATCGACCTGTACTACTGGACCACGCCCAACGGCCACAAGATCACGATGTTCCTTGAGGAGGCGAAGCTGAAATACCGGGTGCTGCCGGTCAACATCGGCCGCGGCGAGCAGTTCGACCCGGCGTTTCTGAAGGTATCGCCGAACAACCGCATTCCGGCCATCGTGGACCATCGGCCGCTGCAGCCGACACCGGACGGCGAGCCGCTGGCGATCTTCGAAAGCGGCGCCATCCTGCTCTACCTCGCCGACAAGTCGAAAAAATTTCTCGACCGCAAGTCGCTCTACTGGCGCAAGGAGGCGATCCAGTGGCTGTTCTGGCAGATGGGCGGCCTGGGGCCGATGGCCGGGCAGAACCATCATTTCGGCACCTATGCGCCGGAGAAGCTGCCCTACGCGATCAACCGCTACATCAATGAGACGGCGCGGCTGTACGCGGTGATGGACAAGCGCCTCGGCGACCGCGAATTCCTGGCCGGCGAGTATTCGATCGCCGACATGGCCTGCTACCCGTGGGTGGTGCCCTACGAGCGGCAGCAGATGAAGCTCGACGACTTCCCCAATCTCAAGCGCTGGTTCGAGGCGATCAAGGCGAGGCCGGCCACGGTGCGCGCCTACCGGATCGCGCAGGACATGAACACCACGCCCACAGGGCAAGCCGGCGACGAAGCGCGGCGGCTGTTGTTCGGAATCGGCAAGAAATAGCGGCCGCAACGGCGACGTGGCGCGCCGAACGGCGATCAGCTTTTTACGTAAAGCGGTATGTAGGCGAGGCAAACAGCGCGAAAATTCGCATTGTCGACTTCTTGCCATTCCCGGGTCTGATCCCTTGAAGAACGGCGTTTAGCGCAAAAAGCTGATCGCGTCAGCGCCGGCCCAAACCCAGCAGCCGCGCGATCTGCTCCGCCGCATTGGCCAGCAGTTCCGGCGCCCGGATGACGGCCTGGTCGAGCGCCATCGGGCCGGGCACGATCGAGAAACAGCCGCCGTTGAAGGTTTCGTTGAGCGCGGCGAGCGCCGCCGGATCGACGCCGCCGCTCAGCAGCGTGGCCCGCAGCCCGGCATGGCCGTGCTCGCGGGCGATCTGCGCAGCGGCGAACGGCGTTTTGCCGAGCAGTGTCTGGGCGTCGCTGCGGCCTTCGCCGGTGATCAGCCAGTCGGCGCCCTGGCAGGCCTCGGCAAGCCCGACCAGCCGCGCCACCGTCTGCGCGCCGGACTCGAATCTGGCGCCGAGCAGTTGCAGCGCGTAACCCAGGCCACCGGCCGCGCCGGCGCCCGGTTTGTCCTTGGCGTGCCGTTGCAGCGCCGCTTCCAGCCGGTCGGCGTAGGCGTCGATCACGGCGTCGACCTTGCCGACGTCGTGTGCCGCGATGCCCTTCTGCGGTCCGAAAATCGCGGTGGCGCCGCGAGCGCCGGTGAGCGGATTGTTGACGTCGGACAGCAGCGTGATTTCGCACTCGGCCAGCCGCGCGTCGAGCCCGGTGACGTCGACCGAAATGAGCTTGGCCAACCCGTTCGGCGACGGCGCAATCTCGCGCCGGAAGGTACCGGTGAACTTGACGCCCAGCGCCGCCAGCAGGCCGGCGCCACCGTCGTTGCTACTGGTGCCGCCAAGACCGACGAAGAAATGGCGGATGCCTTCGGCCAGCAACAGCCGGATCAGCTCGCCGACGCCGTAACTGGTCCGCTCGCCGACCGGCACCGCCATGTTGTGCGCGTCCTCGATACCGACGATTTGCGCCACCTCGATCACCGCGGCTTCGTAAATGCCGTGCTTGATCAGCGCGTAGGCCGCCTCGGCCGATTGCCCGGCGGCGTTTTTCACCAGCGCCTGTTTGCGCCGCGCGCCGCCACTCGCGGAGAGCGCGGTGACCACGGCGTCGAGCGTGCCTTCGCCGCCATCGGCCATCGGCCGCTTGACGATCTGCGCGTTCGGCAGCACGCGGCGCAGCCCACTTTCAAGCGCCGCGCAGACGCCTTCGGCAGACAGCGAACCCTTGAAGGAATCGGGGGCGAGGATGATTTTCATGAGGCCGGATTGTGGCGCTTGTTGTTTACCGTAAGCGCTGCGGGAGTGACTTTGACGCAGATTTGCGCCGATTCGGAGCGTTGATTGGCGCAGATTTCACGCAAAAAATCTGTGCGAATCTGCGTCAAATCAGCGGTAATCTGCGTCAAAAAATGCGTCGCTAAACGTCCTCCAGCGCCGACCCATGCGTCGCCCGCCGCAGGCGATCGTTCACGGCATCCCATTCCGGCGTTTCCGGTGGCGTCTCCACGATCAGCGTGCCGTAGCGCTCCTGATCGAGCTGGCGCAGCAGCGCGTAAAGCTCGTATTCCCAGGTCTCGGCGTCCGCGGCGAGGCGGACGATGCGCAGCCGCTCCATCGGCTCCGGATCGAAGGAATGGGTGATCACGCAACGCATCGGCTGCGCCGCCTTGGCATTGCGGAACGCGCGCAACTGCATCCTGAGTCGCGGCGTCGCCAGCATCAGCGTCTGCGTGCGCGGCGCATAGTGCGACGCCAGCGCCCCGGACACCCGCGGCGCGTCGCCGGGCGCTTCAGCCAGCGGCTGCCCAAGCACACGCTCGATGTCGCCGGCACGCACGCGGCCGGGCCGCAGCACGCGCGGCGCCGCACCGCTGACGTCGATGATGGTGGACTCGATGCCGACCTCGCTGGCACCGCCGTCGAGCACCAGCAGCGACTGATCGGGAAATTCCTCGGCGACGTGTTGCGCCGTGGTCGGGCTCACCTGCCCGAACTGGTTGGCCGACGGCGCGGCGACGCCCGCAGGCGCGCCGCCGTCGCCCGCGAATTCGCGCAGCACCGCCTGCGCGACCGGATGCGAGGGCACCCGCAAACCGACCGTATCCTGGCCACCGGTGACAGCGTCAAGCACATGCGGCGCACGCTTCACGATCAGCGTCATCGGCCCCGGCCAGAAGGCGGCGGCAAGTTTGTCGGCGACAGCGGGCCATGCGGCGGCCCAGGCCTTCGCCGCGTCGGCCGACGCCACGTGCACGATCAGCGGATGATCGGCCGGCCGGCCTTTCGCCGCGAAAATTTTCGCGACCGCGTCAGGATTTGCAGCATCGGCAGCAAGGCCGTACACCGTCTCGGTCGGCAAGCCGATCAGCTCACCGGCCCGCAGCCGCACAACCGCACGCGCAACGCTGGCGTCGTCGGCGATTTCGATCTGTGGCTTGTCAGCTTCCAGCGCCATTCAAGCCTCTTTCACCGCAAGTTTTTTTGACGCAGATTTGCGCGGATTCAAAGTGTTGATTACCGCAGATAACCCGACAAAATCTGCGGCAATCTGCGTCAAATCAGCGTAAATCCGCGTCAAAAATTCGCCTCTCATCAGTACAAGCCTGCTTCACCCGGCGGACGCGTCTTGAAGCGTTTATGCGTCCACAGGTATTGCGGAATGTTTTCGCGAACACGGTCTTCGATGAACGCATTCACCCGCCGTGCATCAGAGACATCGTCCCCCGAGGGGAAGTGATCGAACGCCGGGTAAAAGCGCACGTCGTAACCGGCACCTTGCGGCCGCTGCGTGGCGATCACCGGCACTACCGCCGCGCCGGTCAATTTGGCCAGACGCGACACGCCAGTAATCGTCGCCGCATTGACGCCGAAGAACGGAACGAACACCGAATCGCGCAAACCGAAATCCATATCAGGCAGATAGTAGAACGGAAGCCCCTCCCGCATCGCGCGGACGATCGGCTTCACGCCTTCGGTGCGGGCAATGATCTTCGAGTGGCTGAAGCGGGTGCGGCCGGCGAGGAACATGCGGTCGATGTCCGGGTTGCTCTGCTCGCTGTAGAGCGAACAGCCGGAGGTGTCGACCGAAACGCGGATGGCGGCGGCATCGAGTCCGATGAAATGCGGGCAAAGCCAGATCACGGGTCTCGTCTGTGCGCCTTCGCGAAACCGCCGCCACTGCTGCTCGTCGTGCAGCGTCACGTAGTCGCGGATGCGGCCGCCGCTGGCGTTCCACAGAAAGCCATGCTCCAGCGCGGCCTGCACATAGGCGCGGAAGTGCCCGCGCGCAATGGTCTCGCGCTCTGCGTCGGATTTGTCTGGAAAACACAATCGCAGGTTGGTCAGCGCCACCCGGCGGCGGGATTTCGCCAGCCACCAGCCGAGTGTCGACAACGGCCCGCTGGCCGCAGCAATCAGCCGCAGCGGCACCAGGGCCAGCAATTTGCTGCCAGCCAGAGCAAGTGCGCCGGCGAACGTCACGCTGGCGCTCCCGTTCCGGCGTGGGCTTTGTAGCGGTTGTAGCTCCACAGAAACTGCTCGGGCGCCAGCGCGATGGCGGCCTCGACGGCGGCGTTCAGTTGCGTCGCCGCCACCACGGCGTCATCCCCGAACGGCGGCAATGGCGTGAAGACAATCCGGTAGCCCGCGGCATCGCGCAAACGCACGCAGCCGACCATCACCACCAGCGCGCCGGTCGTCTTTGCAAATTTCTGCACCAGCGTCATGGTGTACGCCGGGCGACCGAAGAACGGCGCCCACAGGCCCTCGCCACCTTTCGCGGGATCGGGCACCTGGTCGGGTAGGAGGCCGATGGCGTCGCCGCGGCGCAGCGCCTTGAGCATGGCGCGGATGCCGCACATCTCGGCCGGCTCGGACTTGATCTGCATGCGGTCGCGCCCGGCGCGCATCATCGGCTCCGCCCAGGCCACGCGCGGCGGCCGGAACATCACCGTCAGCGGCATCTGCGAACCAATGAACAGCGAGGCGATCTCGAACGTCGCCAGATGCGGCGTCAGAAAGATCACACCGCGCTTTGCCTCGTGTGCCGCGAGCACGGCGTCCCAGCCGTCGACGACCTTGGCGCGCGACAACGCCACCGCGTCCGGCGTGCGCCACAGGCCTGCCGTCTCCACCGCCATGCGGCCGATGCCGGCGGCGGCCTGCGTGAGCGTCACGCGATCGGCGTAGCCCGCCTGCACCAGATAGCCGCGCAGGCGGTTGCGCATGCCCCCCGAAAGCAGCATCACCCGCCCGAGCGCGCCGCCGATGCGCGACTGCGTCGCGAGCGAGCGCCGTGCCAGCCAGCCGGCCAGCGCAGAGGCGATGCGTGAGAGAAGCGTGGACAAGGCGTTCTATTCGTTTTTGTTCACTCGCTGGGCGGCAGGGCCGTCGGCGCCCACCGGCAAGCTGCAATACAATTCTAGGTGGCGCTCGCTGAGTTATTCGACTACTTGCGGGGCGGGCGCTGGCGGCCGCTGCGCCGTGCTTGTGCTCCGCTAAAGCGTCGCCGCTCGTGAAACCGATGGAATCACCGGCTCGCCACAGTCGAACCGGTGTGATTTTTCAGGCAAAGGTTTACTCATGAGCGACTACCTCTTCACCTCGGAATCGGTCTCCGAAGGCCACCCGGACAAGGTGGCGGACCAGATCTCGGATGCGATCCTCGACGCCATCTTCACGCAGGACCCGCGCTCCCGCGTTGCCGCCGAAACGCTGACCAACACCGGCCTCGTGGTGCTCGCCGGCGAGATCACCACCAACGCGCACGTCGACTACATCCAGGTCGCGCGCGACACCATCAAGCGCATCGGCTACGACAACACCGACTACGGCATCGACTACAAGGGCTGCGCGGTGATGGTCTGCTACGACAAGCAGAGCAACGACATCGCCCAGGGCGTGGACCACGCAAGCGACGACCACCTGAACACCGGCGCCGGCGACCAGGGCCTGATGTTCGGCTACGCCTGCGACGAAACGCCGGTATTCATGCCGGCACCGATCTACTACGCGCACCGCCTCGTCGAGCGGCAGGCGATGCTGCGCAAGGACGGTCGCCTGCCCTTCCTGCGGCCGGACGCAAAGTCGCAGGTCACCATGCGTTACGTCGATGGCAAGCCACATTCGATCGACACCGTGGTGCTATCGACGCAGCACAGCCCCGATCAAAGCGAATCGCCGACCAAGCTGAAAGCCAGTTTCTACGAGGCGGTGATCGAGGAAATCATTAAACCGGTGCTGCCGAAGGAATGGCTGCAGAACACGCGCTATCTGGTCAACCCGACCGGTCGTTTCGTCATCGGCGGCCCGCAGGGTGACTGCGGCCTGACCGGTCGCAAGATCATCGTCGACACCTATGGCGGCGCCTGCCCGCACGGCGGTGGCGCGTTCTCCGGCAAGGACCCATCCAAGGTCGACCGCTCGGCTGCCTACGCCGCGCGCTACGTCGCGAAGAACGTGGTTGCCGCCGGCCTTGCCAAGCAATGCCAGGTGCAGGTGGCGTACGCCATCGGTGTCGCCAAGCCGATGAACGTGACGGTGTACACCGAAGGCACCGGCGTGATCTCGGACGAAAAAATCGCCGCGCTGGTCAACGAACACTTCGACCTGCGTCCGAAGGGCATCATCAACATGCTCAACCTGCTGCGCCCGATCTACGAAAAGACCGCCGCTTACGGTCACTTCGGCCGCGACGAACCCGAGTTCACCTGGGAAGCAACCGATCGAGCGGCAGCGCTGCGCGCGGCGGCCGGCCTGTAAGGCGCGCAACGCGAAGCATGCTGTGACTTGCTGCGCAGGCTGGCTTGCGCAGCAAGTCAAGCGAGCGGGTCGGAGCTAGCGGTAGATCTGATACTGCCGGCCAAACTGCGCCAACGTGTGGTCGCGCTCCCACTTGATGTTCTCGAAGAAACGGATGGCGTTGGGAACGCCCTTCAGCGCCTCGGCGTAGAGATCGCCGAACACGGGAACGCACTTGCTGACAATGATGCTCAACGCAACGACCGCTGCACTTTGGCCCACGCTACCCGATGCGGCAGAGGCATTCATCCAGTCATCCATGGCGCCGGTCAATGTAGCGAAGTTCTTGACCCAGGTGTAGCGGCTGCCTTTCACCACCGCCTCGGGACACATCACCATCAGCGGATCGATGGCCTTCGTGTATTCATCGAATTTTTTCAGCGGCTCGTTGACCTCTTTCCACAGGATCGTCGTGCCTTTGATGCCCGCCTTGATCCGCGCCACCTGCTCTTTCTGTTTTTCGATCAGGTCCTGGATTTGTTTGAGGTTGGCGTCATAGGCATCGGCAAACGTCACCATTGCCCACGGCGCACTGTTCACGCAGCCGCCAAAGAAGGCGCCGCCGCCATACAGTGCGTCGTTGCTGTCGCGCCAGGTCCTGTTGTTGGCGTCGTAGTGCCTGAAGCAGCCGTACAGATCCTTTACCGACATCATCAGGTTCATCCGGGTAAACGCGCCCGCGGTCTTTCCCATGGCCTCCAGAGTCGCCCTTGCGGCGGCGTGTTTCTGCCCGTTGCAGGCATTGATGTCGTGATGCCAGGTGGCAAACACCTTGTTCATGAATGCGAGAGACGGTGCGCTGCCACGGAACGGCAAGCACAGATCGGCGTCGAGGACCCGTGCGCAGAGCGTGCCTCCCCAATAGTCGTACATGGACATGTCGATCCCCTCAACAAATCAAGTTCGGGGAGATGTCGCTACGCCGTTCGGGCGTAGCGCCGGCGCGCTTGCGCGCGCATCACCCCCACAAGTACAACTGTATGCGCAAATCCGGCGCGAAAGCGAACGGTCAGGCGGCAGGGACGTTACAACACGTTACGCCAACGATGCCCCTGCGACGGCAGGCGCCGGCGCCCGACGCTTCGTGGCGACCACCACGAAAAAAAAGCACCGTTTGGTGCCTTTTATTGCCAGACTCTGCGGCGATTACACGTTGAACAGGAAGTTCAGCACATCACCGTCGTGCACCACGTACTCCTTGCCTTCCGCCCGCATCTTGCCCGCTTCCTTGGCGCCGTGCTCACCCTTGTACTGGATGAAATCGGCGAAGGCGATGGTCTGGGCGCGGATGAAGCCCTTCTCGAAATCGGTGTGGATCACGCCTGCGGCCTGCGGCGCGGTGTCGCCCTTGTGGATGGTCCAGGCGCGCACTTCTTTCACGCCGGCGGTGAAATAGGTCTGTAGCCCGAGCAGGTCGTAGCCGGCGCGGATGACGCGGTTCAGGCCCGGCTCTTCGAGGCCGAGGTCTTTCAGGAATTCCATCTTGTCGGCGTCATCCATGTCGCCGATCTCGGCCTCCATGTTGGCGCAGACCGGCACCACGGGCGCTTTCTCCGTGGCGGCGTAGGCGACGACGGCCTGATAGTGCTTGTTGTGCGCGAGATCGTTGGCATCGGCCACGTTGGCAACGTACATCGTCGGCTTCGCGGTGATCAGCGTGAGCTGCTTGAGCACCACTTTCTCTTCGGGATAGAAATCGATCGAACGCACTGCCTTGCCCTGATCCAGCACCTTCTGGCACTTTTCGAGCACGCCCATCATGCGCTGCGCTTCCTTGTCGCCGCCAGCCTTCGCGAGCTTGCTGTACTTGAGGATCGCCTTCTCGACGGTGGCGAGATCGGCCAGCGCCAGCTCGGTGTTGATGACTTCGATGTCGTCGATCGGCGAGACCTTGCCGGCGACGTGCACCACGTTGTCGTCCTCGAAGCAGCGCACCACATGGGCGGTGGCGTCGCAGGTGCGGATGTTGGCGAGGAACTGGTTGCCCAGCCCTTCGCCTTTGGAGGCGCCCTTGACGAGACCGGCGATGTCCACAAACTCCACCGTGGCCGGCACCACCTTTTGTGGCTTCACGATGTCGGAGAGCTGGTTCAAGCGCTGATCGGGCACCTCGACGATGCCGCTGTTGGGCTCGATGGTGCAGAACGGATAGTTTTCCGCAGCGATGCCCGCCTTGGTCAGCGCGTTGAAAAGAGTGGATTTGCCGACGTTCGGAAGACCGACGATGCCGCATTGGACAGCCATGATGGACCAGTAGTTGTTTTTGGTTAACCTGTAATTGTAGGAGCGGCTCGCCGCGACCGGTTTTAGCCCCTGTGGGAGCGGTACCACCGCGACTCCGGGGCAGGCAAGCGCTGTCGCGGTGGTACCGCTCCCACAGCCGTCTCTGGTCGCGGCAAGCCGCTCCTACAATCGCTGGCAATGAACATCCTCTACGTGCACGGCTTCCGTTCGAGTCCGCAGTCGATGAAAGCGCGGCTGATGGCGGCGCACTTTGCCGCGACGAAACACCGCTTCGTCTGCCCGCAACTGCCCGCGAGCCCCGCCGCCGCGATGGCGTTGGCCTGCGAGTTCATCGAGGATCGCGGCGACGCTGCGCGCGATTGGGCGCTGATCGGATCGTCGCTCGGTGGCTACTACGCCACCTGGCTCGCCGAGCGCTACGGCTGCCGCGCCGCGCTGCTGAATCCCGCCGTCATGGCCGTCGAGGATTTGTCAGGCTACGTCGGCGAGCTCACGATGTATCACTCCGGCGAACCGTTCGAATGGCGCGCCGAGTATCTGCACGAACTGCAAGCACTACGGGTCGACCAGATCACGCGCCCCGAGCGCTACCTGCTGCTCGCCGCCACCGGCGACGAAGTGCTCGACTGGAAGCAAATGCGCGACCACTATCCCGGCGCGAAGCAGCACATCATCGAGGGGAGCGATCATGCGATCAGTGAGTTTGTGGACTATGTGGACGAGGTCGCAGACTTCTGTTGCCTCTCCGCCGGCTCGTAGTGCTACTATGCTATCGTCATAATAGTTTCGGCCGATGCCTCATATCTCATTTGCCTGCTACCCGTAAGGAACCAATGATGCTGCCTCTCTCTCTCTCTCGTAACTACATTCTGGCGCTCGGATTGTTGATGGGTACCGCCAGCGGCGCGCACGCGGCGAATCTCAAAAACCTCATTTGTTCCGGCGGCAATGACGATGCCCCGGTCTATGTTCTCGTTACAAAGGGCGGAGCCTATTTCCGTATTGAAGCAACATTCGACAGCAAAGGCCGTTACAAAGGCCAGCACGTCCCAGTTCAGAAGAAGGAAATCGATGCCGAGTGCGCAAGTGGAGTGAGTATTGCGGCGCTCCAGATAGAGACGCCTGGCCCCGCCAAGTCTCTTGCAAAAGGCGAGACCGTGAAGACGGTTGTCCCGCCCCAAGCCTCTCTGCCGACCAGCTTCACGATACGCACGTCAACGTCGATCGCATGCAAGTATGGCCTTGAGCCGCCCTGTGCGAGGACGGTCTGGGGTAATTTCTGGGTGCCGGGAACCATGCCGGCAACGCAGCAGGCGCACATCGTGCACTACACGTTGAGTCAATGGCAATTCAACGCGTCGACGCCCGGCACGCATTTTGTCAACTCGGTACTTACCGTCAGCAACACCAACTTCGACACGGATTTTCAGGGCAAGGGCTTGATCATCGGCGTGGCGAACGATTGCGGCGGCAACTACTCGGCAATCTTGCAGACCTGGCAAAACAATCAGCAGATGGAGAGTGAAACCAGCGCCGCCTGGTACGCAACCTGCAACACGATTAGCCCCACGGGCGTCTATGACATTTACGTCGGCGCGAATCGGCAGCAAGGTCTTCAGGCGATCATCAATGGTCCCGGTCTCTCCAACGCCAATCCGACTGTTAGTGTGTTTGAACGCTACTTTTGGAGTTCGCCATGGTGGGCGGCTGGTCTGAACCCGGCCTATCCAAACCAGTATCCATATGTAAGTTACGATGGCTTGGGTGCGAGTGGTGTTGCATTTCTCGTTGTCGGCCCAAGTCGGGTGCCAGCCGCTGAGGAATGGGCGCTCACATTCGACAACGTATTCCAGTACACGACTCAGTAGCCATGGAGATGCTCCGACGAATCGTCAATGCGCTTCTGGCCGTGCCGGAGTCAGGCTGCGTTCGCGGCTTCACTACAGCTCTCATGTTGACTGCGTTTACGGGATTTGCCGACGCAGGTCCCTCCGCCCAGCTGCGCTTCATTCCCTCCTCGCCGCAAGAGTACGAGCCATTTCGAGTCATCGCCACATTCTCTGAGGATGTGTGCCTCAGCACTAACGCACCGGGTTACGCGCGGGTCCGATTCACAGGCAACTTGCTTGATATTCAGCTTTCGCACCTGAAACCGGGCATTTGTTCGCCTTCTCGCGAGTTCCAATTCAATGGGCTGCCCGCAGGCAATCACACAGTGCAACTGGGGTTGACGTCACGCAGACCGCAGCAAGCTGGTGACGGCTACGATGGTGGCACTACGTTACTTAACGCGATCGGCTCTGCGCCGCTTTCAGTTCTTACCCGTGCGGACTTCGCAACAAAGTACTGGTTCACGGGTCGCATCGACGGCGACTCAATTTATCACCCGTATCGGTTCACCGAAGAAGGCGGTGGCCCCGTTGTGATTTGGGGCCGTCACGGTGAACTACTTACCGGAGGCGGCGATTGGCTGGACGTCGGGCCACCGACCACTTCCGGTTTCACATTTCAGGCGTGGACACCAATCATCGGCTCCGCAGAAGTGTTGCCGCGGGAGCCGAAAAACGACGCGTTTGAGGTCATCTACCGCTACAACTATCCCAGTCCGTCACAGGGCGCGTTCATGGCCACCGAAGCGGAATGTCTGGCCGCGACCCGGTTGCTTTTTTTGCCAACGGCGACTGTGTGTACATTTCCGGTCGGCTACGTGCTCAAGTATCGAAACGGCGCATGCCCTTTCGGCGCCAGTCCGGTCTATCGGTTATTCCATCCCGTATCGATCGCGCATCGCTACGTGCAGAGCGCCGACACATACGTTGCGCTGCAGTCCTACGGCTACGTAGGGGAAGGCCCGCAGTTTTGTGCCCCCAAACGCAGCGACGAGGTGCAATGACGCCCGCGCGCCCCGTGCACGCGGTTGGCTATTGAGCTTTCCCAAATCCGCGACAGAACGTCCGTTCGCCCTGAGGGTAGTGGAGGGTCTGATGCCGCAGCGGGTCAACCCCTTCACTACGTTCTGGGTGAACGGTGTACGGGCGCCGCGAATCTTGAAAACCTCAACAATTGACGCGCGGTCGATGCGCCAGGCATGTTCGCGGCGACGCGGCTAAATCGTTAAAAACTTCAATAGCAACAAGACCGGCGTCGCGCAACACTGCGGGTACTGATTCGCCCTGGTCGTAGCCGTGCTCTACCGCAAGCCAGCCACCACGGCGAAGATGTCGCGAAGCGCCATCGGCAATTCGACGATAGCTTTCCAGTCCGTCCACCGCGTCAGCCAGCGCCAGTGACGGCTCGAAGCGCAAATCCCCCTGCACGAGATGCGCATCGCCCGGTGCGATGTAGGGCGGGTTGCTGGCGATGAGGTCGAACTGATCGTCGGCAGTGAGCGCGGCGAACCAGTTGCTTTCGACAACGCGCAGGTTGCGGGCGCCCAGCGCGGTCGCGTTCTCGCGCGCAAGTGCGAGCGCGGCGGCGGACACGTCCAGCGCGGTGATCTGTGCGCGCGGGCGCTCCAGCGCGAGCGTGATGGCGATGCAGCCGGTGCCGGTGCCGACATCGAGAATGTGACCGGCGAAGTCGGCCGGCAGCCGTTCGAGCGCGAGGTCGATCAGCAGCTCGGTCTCCGGGCGCGGAATCAGCGCGGCGGGCGAGCAGCGGAAGTCGCGTCCGTAGAACTCGCGGTGGCCGATCAGATAGGCGATGGGTTCGCCAGCAAGCCGTCGTTGCACCAACGCGTCGAAGCGGCGCGCGGTGGCGTCGTCGAGCGCATCGGTGTCACGCGCGAGCAGCCACGCGTGGGCATGCGCCGGGCGCGGGTGGCCGAGCGTGTGGGCGAGCAGCATGCGCGCTTCGAGGCGTGGCAGGCGGCTATCGCGCAGAGCGTGATGAATCGTTAGCAAATCGGTTCACCGGTCTATTGGCTTTTTAATGAGACACGCATTTCTACTGGGCTCATAGCGTGAAATAACCAAAAATCGACTTTGGGTCGAATTGCCGCTAAGCCCATTCCGACTGCGCATTGCAGCCAAAAGCTGCTGCCCCTTGCAACATGCCAAGGCGGCGTCTCCCGTCTGCTATCGCGGGCAAGCCCGCTCCCACAACCGCCGCTTCACTCAGATCACCGCCCCATCTTCCAGCATCTGCTCCACCACGCCGCGTGCTGCGTGAGCGAAATCGTCGCCGCCGCTCGCATAGATCACCGAACGCGACGCGTTGATGACGAGGCCGGTGCCCTTGCTGTCGCGACCCACGGCGACGGTGGCCTTCATGTCGCCGCCCTGGGCGCCGACGCCGGGCACCAGCAGCGGCATGTCGCCCACGGCCTTGCGCACGTCGGCGATCACCTGTGGCACCGTGGCGCCGACGACGAGACTAATGTTTTTGTTTGCATTCCACCGGTTCGCGGCTAGTTTGGCGACGCGCAGGTAGAGCGGTTCGCCGTCGACCAACTGCTCCTGCAAGTCGGCGCCGCCCGCGTTCGAGGTGCGGCAGAGCAGGATGGTGCCGCGGTCGGCGTATTTGGTGAACGGCGCGACGGAATCGCCACCGAGATAGGGGTTCACCGTCACCGCGTCGGCGCGGTAACGCTCGAACGCCTCGACGGCATAGAACTCAGCCGTGCTGCCGACGTCGCCGCGCTTGGCGTCGAGGATCACCGGCACGCCGGGGTAGCGGTCGTGGATGTAGTCGATCGTCGCGGCGAGCTGATCCTCGGCCGCGACCGCAGCATAGTGCGCGAACTGCGGCTTGTAGGCGCAGACGATGTCATGCGTCGCGTCGATGATCGCCTTGTTGAAGGCAAAGATCGCGTCGGGGCGATTGAACAGCCGCTCGGGTAGCCGCTTCTTCTCGGGGTCGAGGCCGACGCATACGAGGGAGCGCGTGCGGAGCCACGATGCGTTGAGTTTGTCGTGGAAATTCATTGGGGCTCCGCACAGGACGAATGACGAATGACGAATGACGCAAAGCAAAACACAAATGTCTCTGCGTGTTTACCGGTTCCGAACGTGTACGTGTAAGTCATCTACTCCTCCAACTCGCGCCATATGAAGAAAAGCAGTCACCAAGCTTTGCGTCCTAGCGACCCACGGGAGCGTCGTCATTCGTCTTTCGTCCTGCGCCGCTACGCGGCGCCATCCATGCTCGCCATCTGCTCCGCCTGATATTCCGACCGCAGCGCGTCCATCATCTCGCCGATGTCGCCGTCCATGATGAAGTCAAGCTTGTAAAGCGTCAGGTTGATGCGGTGATCGGTCATCCGGCCCTGCGGATAGTTGTAGGTGCGGATGCGCTCGCTGCGGTCGCCGGAGCCGACCAGCGACTTGCGCAGACCTGCTTCCTTAGCGTGCGCCGCCTCGCGCTCGCGTTCGAGCAGGCGCGAGGCAAGCACTTCCATCGCGCGCGCCTTGTTCTGGTGCTGCGAGCGGCCGTCCTGACATTCGACGACGACGCCCGTAGGAATGTGCACGATGCGCACCGCCGAGTCGGTCTTGTTGATGTGCTGACCGCCGGCACCCGAGGCGCGGAAGGTGTCGATGCGCAGGTCGGACGGGTTGATCGTGATGTCCTTGACCGGATCGGCCTCGGGCAGGATCGCCACCGTGCAGGCGCTGGTGTGGATCCGGCCTTGCGCCTCGGTCGCGGGCACGCGCTGCACGCGGTGGGTGCCGGACTCGAACTTGAGCTTGGAATAGGCGCCCTGGCCCACGATGCGCGCGATCACCTCGCGGTAGCCGCCGAGCTCGCTCTCGTTGGCCGAGACGATCTCGACCTGCCAGCGCTGGCGCTCCGCGAAGCGCGTATACATGCGCAGCAGGTCGCCCGCGAACAGCGCGGACTCGTCGCCGCCGGTACCGGCGCGGATTTCGAGAAAGATGTTGCGCTCGTCGTTGGGGTCTTTCGGCAGCAGCGCGAGCGTCAGCTCTTTGTCGAGGCGTTCGATGTCGGCCTTGGCCGTCTCGATCTCCTCCTGCGCCATCTCCTTCATCTCGGGATCGGCCAGCATCTCCTGCGCAGCCGCAAGGTCGCCTTCGCGCGAGGTGAAGTCCTTGAACAGCGCCGCTACGGGCTCAAGATCGCTGCGCTCCTTCGACAGCACGCGGAAGCGGTTCATGTCGCTGGTCGACGCCGGATCGGAAAGCAGACTCTCCACCTCGACCAGACGGCGGTCGAGTTGTTCAAGTTTGACGCGGAAAGTGTCTTTCATGGCGCAAGTTCATCGGCGCAAACGCCGGGCAAAAAACAGAAAAGCCACGCGCAACACTGCCTCATCCGGGAACCGGCATGACGAGGCAGGTGGGCGTGGCTAAAGAAACATCGACACTGATTTTATCGGCTCGCACGACCTGGCTGCCGCTCCGGCCACGTCATTCAATCCAGTTTTCGACTTGCAGCGCGGGCACGCGCTCGAACTCCCGCAGGTTGTTGGTAACGACGGTGAGCCCTTCGCACCGTGCATGCGCCGCGATGTGCAAATCGTTTACGCCAATAGGTATCCCGGCGCGCTCCAGCGCGACACGAATTGAGCCGTAATGCGCCGCTGCTTTGGGTGGGTAGGCGAGAACGTCCAGGCGGCTGCAAAAGTCTTCAACGACTGCCAGATTGGCAGCCGGTCGTGTGCTCTTTTCTGCGCCATGCATCAATTCCGACAGCGTGATTGCGGAAATCGCCATGCGTCCGGTTTGCTCATTGAATTTCGCCTTGACGGCAAGCGGGCGCTGCTTGATGACATAGATGACGATGTTGGTGTCGAGCAGATAGCGCAACATGGCTGGCCTCAGTGGGCGCTTACAACGTTTCCCGCTCAGTCTGTACTTGCGTTGCGCGATCGTTCATGAAATCGTCGCTCACGGCCTCTGCAGCCAGAAAAAAACTGTCCCACGACATATCGGCCGGCGCGATGATGCGCTCCACGCCGCGCGCTCGCACGTCCACACGTTTGACGCCCTCGGGCATACGAAGCTCCGCCGGCAAGCGAACCGCTTGCGTCCGGTTATTGGTGAACAAGGTGCTGGTTGTCACGAGGTGGAGGTTTTATGAAACAGTTGTATATAGCACAAGTATATACCATCGCTATAGCTTGCGTCGGTAAATGCAACAGCCCAGCAATCTCGCAATACAGCATCATATTGATGATATGATGCCAACTGCAACAACGTAAGCAACGCCCCATCAAACCCCGCCCACGGCAGCACAGGATCATTCGCTCCATGCGCACCACGCTCAACCTCGCAGAAGACGCCTTCCACGTCGCCCGCCATCTGGCGGACCGGGAGCATTTGTCGCTGGGTGACGCGGTGTCCATCCTCGTGCGTGCTGGCGCTCAGGCGCGCGCCGCCGCGCCCGCCGCGGCCGCACCGCTGCGCGGGCGTTTTGCATTGCTGCCCGCGCGCGACGAGGTGATCACTGTCGAGCACGTGCGCGAACTGATGGAACGCGAGGGCATCTGACGTGCCCCGTCGTGGCATGCCCGCGAGCGGGTCGACGAATGTGATGACGCGCGAACCCGATGCGCGTTACCTGCAACCGAGTCGTTGTCTGCTCGATGTCAACGTCTGGGTTGCCCTGTTCGACGACGCGCATGTCGCCTCCGACCGCGCCAACACCTTCATCGAAATGCCCGGCCTACGCATCGCGACCTGCCCGTTGACCGAAAACGGCGTCATCCGCGTGCTCAACCTGCCCAGCTACGGCAAGCGCGGCGCGCTTGGCCTGCGCACCGTGCGCGACCAGTTGCAGCGGGCCTGCGCCGCACTGGACCACGAATTCTGGCCGGACGACGTCTCGCTGCGCGACGACGCCGCAGTCGACTTCACGCGCGTCCACGGTCACCAGCAAATCACCGATCTCTACCTGCTTGCGCTAGCGGTCAAACACGGCGGTACGCTGGTGACGTTTGATCAGAACATCCCGTTGGAGGCAGTGTGCGGGGCGAACGCTCACCATTTGAAACTCCTGTGACGATGCGCAGTTCTGCTGTACGTGGCTTTGTGCGGCGCCAACGTAGTCCGTCGGCGCGCCAGTGGGTGGTCGCAATCGCCGTTGCCGCGCTCCTGCTGTGCAACGCCTGTAGCACTGTCGCTCCGCCGCCCGCACCGCGAACGGCAGATCAACCCAACCACGCCGAACTGCAGGCAATCAAAGAGGCCGATCAGCGTGACCGCATTGCCGGGCCGAATATTGATTGGAGCGCCGTTGGAACGTGCGATCGCGCGCGGCTCAAACGTGTTCGCGAACTTGTCGCCGGCGGTGAGTTGCGGACGGCGGTCGATTTCTTCAACGCTGCACTGGTCTGCCAGCACGGCCCTGATGTCGCTGATATCCGTCTCGCACATGCGCTCGCGACCACCAGCGCCACGATGGACGCTCAGGCCACCAATACCAACTGGCTCATGGCAGCGTCGTGGGATCGGATCATGATGCGTCTGGACAAACCACAGTGGTACGGCACGCAATTCACACGTGCGAAAACTGCCGACGCGCAATGGATGCTCTACAAGATCGACGAATCCGCAGTCACTGACGAGGAGCGCAAGCGCCTTGGTGTACCTACGCTCGCCGAGGCCCGGCAACGCGCCGAACGGATGAATCAAAAGTAACCGGATTACGCCTTCGCAAACTCCACCCGACTCTTGATCCAGCGATCGAGGAATGCGGCCTTGTCGAACGACGCGTCGTTTTCGAGGTGCGTTGCTGCATTCCGAGCTGCTTCCACGAGGTCAATGTCTTCCTCGATGTTGGCGTAGCGCAGCGACGGTAAGCCCGATTGCCTCGGGCCAAGCAGTTCGCCGGGGCCGCGGATGCGCAGGTCTTCCCTTGCGATGGTGAAGCCGTCGGTGGTTTCGTAGATGACCTTGAGCCGCTGTTTGGCGGTGTCGGAGAGTTTGTCGGCGAATAGCAGGATGCAGGTGGACGCCACGCTGCCGCGCCCGATGCGGCCGCGCAGTTGGTGCAGTTGCGCGAGGCCAAAGCGCTCGGCGTGCTCGATCACCATCCAGCTTGCGTTCGGCACGTCGACGCCGACTTCGATGACGGTGGTTGCCACCAGTACCTGAACGCGGTTGGCGGCGAAATCGGCCATGATCGCCGCCTTTTCGTCCGCCTTCATGCGCCCGTGCAACAGCGTCACACGCACGTTGGGCATGGCCGCGACCAGGTCGGCGTGCAGCGCCGTCGCGTTCTGCAATTCAATATCCTGTGCAGCAAGCTTTTCGCTCTCGTCAATCAGCGGGCAGACCCAGTACGCCTGCCCGCCCTGCTGCACGGCCTCGTAAATGTGACGGGCGACTTCAAAGCGGCGCGCTTCGTTGACCAGTCGCGTGCTGATCGGTTGGCGGCCGTTCGGCAGTTCGTCGATGACCGATACGTCGAGATCGGCGTAGTAACTCATCGCCAGCGAGCGCGGAATGGGCGTTGCGCTCATCATGAGTGTGTGCGGAGCCAGCGCCCGCTCGCTGTCCCTCGCGCCGCGCGAGCGCAAGGCAAGCCGCTGCTCGACACCGAAGCGATGCTGTTCGTCGACCACGACAAGCCCGAGCCGCGCGAACGACACTTTCTTCTGGAACAGCGCGTGGGTGCCGATGGCGATGTGCGTCTCGCCGCGTGCGCAGGCAGCTTGCGCGGCCTTCAGCTCGGCAGCAGTCAGGCTGCCGGTCAGCCAGGTGATCGTTACCGGCAATCCGGCAAGCCAGTGCGAGAGCTTGTTGAAGTGCTGCTCGGCCAGCAGCTCCGTCGGCGCCATGAAGGCGACCTGATAACCGGCTTCCACCGCAGCAAGTGCTGCCAACGCGGCCACAATCGTCTTGCCGCTGCCAACATCGCCCTGCAGCAGGCGCGTCATCGGTGTTGCGCGACCGAGGTCCGCGAGGGTTTCGCCCAGCGCGCGCTCCTGTGGCGCGGTCAAGCGGAACGGCAGCCGTTGTCGCAGCAGCGTGCTGATCAGCCCGCTGCCGGCAATCGGCGGGGCCCTCTCCCCGGCGCGCAAGGCTTTGGCGTCGCGCAGCGCCAACTGCTGCGCCAGCAGCTCGTCGAACTTGACGCGCCGCCAGGCCGGGTGCGAGCGCGTTTCGAGCGCGGCAACGGGCTCGTCCGGTGGCGGCTCGTGCAGCACCTGCAGCGCCTCGCGCCAGCCGGGCAGGCCCTGCGCCTCGGTCAGTGCTCGTGGCAGCAGATCGGCCTGCCATTCGCGCACCTTGCGCGCCTTGCCGGCAAGCGTGCGCAAAGCCGCCTGCGGCACGCCCGCGGTGGCCGGATACACGGGCGTCAAGCGCCCCTGTTCCGCGGGTTCGGGTGTGTCCTTCTTGAAGACCGGGTGCACCATCTCCAGGCCATAGCGGCCGTCGCGCGCCTCGCCGAACACGCGGGCCGTGGCGCCCGGCTTCAAGGCCTGCACGATGTTGGGGTAGAAGTTGAAATAACGCAGCGTCAGTCGCGGGGCGAAATTGTTGTTGCCATCGTCATCGCTGGCGCGCAGCAGCGCAACGAACTGGCGCCGGGGCCGGAATTGCGTCTCCGAGTGCTCGACGACGCCCTCCACCACCACCGACTCACCCGCCACCAGTTCGGCAATCGGCCGCACCCGCGTCTGGTCCTCATAGCGCAACGGGAAGTGCAGCAAAAAGTCGCGCAGATGCGCAATGCCCAGTTTTGCGAGCTTGGGTCGCAAAGCGGGGGGTAAATACGTCTGCTCGGAGGTCGGCTCGTTAGTCACGCGCCGAGTTTAGCGATAGCGACTCCCGTAGGCGGCCGGTGGTAGCGCGAATGAACGATTGCGCGGGTTGTGGATTCCGGGTAGAACCGGATGCCACAACGCGGACCGCGCTCGGGCCGCCAGAAACAACTGCCAACCCAACGTCACCACGTCACATCCAGCGAGATATCCCCATGTTGCGATCCCTCCTAGCCGCCGTTCTTGCCGGAACGGTGGCGTTGCCGTTTGCCATCCGAAGCGCTCAGGCTGCCGATTTGCCGGCCCTTGCCGAGACGCGTCCGTCCAACGAGGCAAGCGATATCGACGAACAGCAGATGTTCCTGTTTCGCGCCAAGGGGCCGGTCGACGCCCGGACCTTTGTGGCGCACGTGTTCTGCGAAGTCGAAGGTGTGCGCTCGGTGGACAATGTGCGGCCGGTCGGCGGTGCACGGCGAACGGAGCTGTTGCGCGCGGCGGGTATCGGCAACGCGGAGAACTGGATTGCATTCCGCTGCACGCAGAATTTCCCGACCGGCGCCAATGTGACCATCCGCTGGGATTCGCCGACGGCAAACACCAAGCAAGCCGTGGAAATCCTGCGTTTCAAGGTGCGCTCGGGCGACTGGCTGGAGGTCAATTGCAGCCGGGAAAACAAGGACGCGGGCTGCAATCCGCTGTCGCCCGTGCGCGTCGGCTTCCAGCGGGCGATTGACCCCAAGGATGCGGCGCGCTTCCGTCTGCGTGACGACGCCGGCAAGCTGTACCCACCGAAGCAGGACAGTGACGACGGCGACGGCATCACCTTCGGCAAACTGCCGCCGGAGACCCGTTTCACGCTGGTGCTGCCGCCCAATCTCAAGGAATCCGGCAGCAACACGCCGCTCACCGTCAAACGTGCTTACACGTTGCGCACCGGCGCCTACCCGCCGCTGGTGAAGTTCCCGCGCAGCTTCGGCATTCTGGAACGACAGGCCGATCCGGCGTTGCCAATCACGGTGCGCAATCTTGAGCCGGGCGCCGGCGGAGCAGGCACGGCCGCCACCATCCGCAAGCTGCGCGTGACCGGCGAGCAGGACATGATCCGCTGGTACGCCCGCACGCTGGGCTTCCAGCAAAGCGACCGCTCGATGGATGACGATGAGTCCGACTACGCGGACTTTGGCGACCGGCCGAAAGGCGAAGACGACATGCGTGGTCGCTCGCTGCTCAAGGGCAACGCCCAGGCACAGTCGCTGCCGCTGCCGAAGCCGGGCGGCCCGAAGGAGTTTGAGGTTGTCGGGCTGCCGCTGGCGGAGCCGGGACTGCACATCGTCGAGGCAGAGTCCAGCGCACTGGGCAACTCGCTGCTGGAAAAGAAAGGCGCGATGTACGTCCGCACCATGGCGCTGGTGACCAATCTGGCGGTGCACGTGAAGACCGGCAGCGGTGGCGCGTTCGTATGGGTAACGCGGCTGAACGATGCCACGGTAGTGCCCGACGCCAGCGTGCGGATCCGCGATTGCAAGGGCGTGGAACTTGCCGTTGGCAAGACCGACCGCGATGGCACTGCCCGGCTGACACCGAAAGCAACGAAAAACAAGGAATCCTGCCCGAGCTTCGTGTTCGCGCAAAGCGGTGACGACGTCGCCTTCACCCGCAGCGACTGGACGCGGGGCATCGAATCCTGGCGCTTCAATCTGCCGTGGGATTACGACTACGACGGCGACGGCACGAACAGCAAGCAGGCGTTTCATACCATCCTGCCACGCAACCTGCTGCGCCCCGGCGAAACGGTGCACATGAAGCACTACGCACGTGACCTGAAACGCTTTGGCACCGCTGCGCCCGATGCCGGCAAGCTGCCAAGGAACCTGTCGGTCGTCAACGAAGGCAACAATCAGCGCAGCACACTCGCGCTGGACTGGAACCCGCGCGGCAACGCGACAACCGAGCTGCGACTGCCGGGCAATGCGAAGCGCGGCCAGTATCGCATCGAGATCAACGGACGCACCACCGCGCGATTCACGGTGGCGGATTTCCGCTTGCCGGTCTACAAGTCCGAGATCAGCATTCCCGCTGCCAATATCGTCGGCGGCGACAGCGCCAATGTCGACGTCCGTCTGTCGTTTCTTTCTGGCGGGCCGGCGAGTGGCGATGTGGTGACCGTTCGTTCGCGCTTCGACCCGCGCAGCTGGCCCGGATTCGACAGTCTGCCCGACTACAGCTTCAGCGTGTCGAGCGACGACGAAGAAGGTGGTGGCCGTCGCAACCGTCGCCGCGGCGGCCAGCCCGAAGGAGAGGATCAGACAGTCGCATTGTCCAACGCCGGCGCCGCACGGGTGGCGCTGGCCACACCAAAGGTGGAGCGCCCGCATTCGCTGGTCGCCGACATGGAATACAAGGATCCGAATGGCGAGATTTACACGGCGCAGGCACGCACGACGGTGTGGCCGTCGGCCGTGCTGATCGGCATCAAGACGTCGGACTGGGCGATGGCGCGCGAGAAACTGGTGTACGACATCATCACCACCGATGTCACCGGCAAACCGGTCGGTGGTGTGAAGTTCAAGGTGAAAGGCCTCAACCGCACCTGGGACAGTTACCGCAAGCGCAATATCGGTGGCTTCTACAGCTACGAATCGAGCGAACGCAAGAGCGATCTCGGCGTGCTATGCGAAGGCACCTCCGATCGCAGCGGCAAGTTCACCTGCACCAGCAGCGTTGCCGCGTCGGGCGAGATTCAATTCACCGCCGAGGTAACCGACAGTGGCGGCCGCAGCGCCAGCGCCGGCACCTCGATGTGGGCGTCGAACGGCGACGACTGGATGTTCCGCGCCGAAAGCTCGGACCGCATCGATCTGCTGCCCGAGAAGAAGCGCTACGAGCCAAACGAGAAGGCCCGCTTCCAGGTGCGTATGCCGTTCCGCGAGGCCAATGTGCTGGTGACCGTTGAGCGTGACGGCAACGTGCTGTCGAGCTTTGTAACCAAACTCTCCGGCAAATCGGCCGTGATCGAGGTGCCGGTCAGGGAAGAGTGGGCGCCGAACGCTTATGTCTCCGCCCTGCTGGTGCGTGGTCGCATCGGTGCGCCGGCGCCGACGGCGCTGGTCGACCTGGCGAAACCCGCATTCAAGCTCGGCATCGCAAATATCGATATCAACTGGCAGCGTTATGGGCTCAACGTCACGGTGACGCCCGACAAGCCGGAGTACCAGACGCGCGAGAAATCACTGGTCAAAATCAAGGTGGCGCGCAGCAACAACAATCGCCCCGGCGACGGCACCGAGCTTGCCGTGTTCGCCATCGACGAAGCGCTGCTTGAATTGCAGGGCAACAACACCTGGAAGTTGCTGGAATCGATGATGAAGCGCCGCGATTACGGCGTGACCACGGCGACCGCGCAGATGCAGGTGATCGGCAAACGCCACTTCGGTCGCAAGGCGCTGCCGCCGGGTGGCTCCGGCGGTCGCGGCGCCGGCACGCGCGAACTGTTCGACACGCTGATCCTCTGGCAGAGCAGCGTAATGACCGATGCCAACGGCGAGGCCACCGTCGAAGTGCCGCTGAACGACTCGCTGACGCGCTTCCGCATCGTCGCGGTGGCAGATCGCAGCAACGCCGCAGAGGGCGATCGCTACGGCACCGGCGAGGCAAGCATCCGCTCGACGCGTGACCTGCAACTGTTCTCCGGTTTGCCAGCAGTGACCCGCAACGGCGACGAGTATCGGTCTGGCGTCACGCTGCGTAACAGCACGCAGCGCGCCATCGTTGCCGAGGTAAACGGAACATTCGGTACCGTTCGCCCCGAGCGCAGCGAGGGGTCTGATTCCATCTCGACATCAAACCCTTCGGCTAACGCCTCAGGGCGAACGGGAGAAGTCAAGTTATCGACCAAGGAAGTCAGGATCGATGCGGGCCAGAGCGCGGTCATTACCTGGGACATCAAGGCCCCCGCCGACGGCAAGGAGATCACCTGGAATTTCGCGGCCACCGAAAAGGGCAAACCGCGCGGCGATGCACTGCGCATCAAGCAGGCATTGCAGACGCCGCTGCCGGTGCGCACGCTGGCAGACGCCAATTCGGAAGTGAAGGGCCGGGCATCGATCACGCTGAAACCGGACACTGCAACGAGCAGGGGCGATTTGGTCGTCTCGCTCGCGCGCACTTACGGCGCCGACACCAGCGGTATCCGTGCCTATTTCGAGCGCTATCCCTTCGCCTGCCTCGAACAGCGCATGACGAAGACAATGGGCACCAAAAACGAAGCGCTGTGGGACATCATCGCCAACAGTCTGCCCAATTACCTGTCGCCGTCGGGTCTGGCCAACTACTACCCCGGCGACAGCAACGAGGGCTATCCGGTGCTGACGGCGTTTGTGCTGTCGGGGGCGCATGAGGCGGGCTGGAAGATCCCCGACGAGGCGCGCAACCGCATGCTCTATGGTCTTGAACGCTACGTCGCGGGCGAGGTGAAAACCAATCGCGCGTGGTTGCCGAATGACGGCTACTACCTGCTGTCCGAAAAGCTCATAGCGCTGGAGGCCTTGTCGCGCTACGACCGCGCCAGCAAACGCCTGCTCGATACGGTGCGCGTCGACCCAGTCAAACTCACTGCGGCGTCGCTCGCCGACTGGATCGACATCCTCAATCGCAGCAAGGAGGTGCCGAATCGCGACGCGCAGCGTGCGGCCGCCGTCAGGGAACTGCGTGACAACATCCGTGTCGCCTCGTCGGTGGCGACCGTTGCGCGCAGCGACGACCGCTGGTATTTCATGCGCAGCGACGACTACACGCTGGCCCGCATGTTCCGGCTGAGCATGGATACCCGCGAGCTGGCTGAATTCCGCATCCCGCTGCTGCGTGGCCTCAACAATCGCATGCAGCGCGGTGGCTACTTCTGGAGCACGCAGGCGAACCTGTGGGCAGCCTACGCACTGGAACGGCACAACAAACAGGCGGCTGCCGATGGCCGCACCCGCATCAGTTACAACGGCGAAACCAAAGAAGTGGTCTGGGATGCCGCCACCACCGAGGGCGAGGCGGTCTTCAACTGGAGCGACCGCGCTGCCAGCAATGGTGCCGTGGCGATCGAGCATCTCGGCAAAGGCGAGCCCTGGGCGCGTGTGCAGTTGCGCGCACCGGTACCACTCACCGGCAAGGTCGACAACGGACTGGTGGTGAGCAAATCGTTCAAACCGGTGCAACAAAAGCGGGCCGGGCACTACAGCGTCGGCGATGTCATTCAGGTCACAGTGACTGCGGAAAGCAAGGCCGGGCTCGGCTGGCTGGCCGTCGACGATCCGGTACCGGCCGGCAGCACGGTGCTCGGCGGCCTCGCCAAGCTAGCCAATGTGTCGGAGCCGCCGCGCACCTGGAGCGGCTATCGCTACATCGAACGCACCTTCACCAACGTGCGCTCGTCGTTCGAATGGGCCGGCAAGGGTCAGCACAGTTTCTCTTACGACATCCGGCTGACGACACCGGGCAAGTTTGCGCTACCGCCGACGCATGCCGAAGCGATGTACGCGCCCGAGGTCAACGGCCAGCTTGGTAATGCGGTATTCGAGATCGAGCCGTGATCCTGAGTAAGTTGCAATCCTCCCTGAACCCTCCCCCAGCGGGGGAGGGCTGGGGTGGGGGAAGGTCGCACCGCAGGCATGAAGTTCGTGATACCGGCTGCCCCCACCCTGCCCTCCCCCGCTGGGGGAGGGGGGCGCGTCTCTGGTTTCGTATTGCCACGGGGACTGCGTTCCTGCTGGCCGTCGAGTGCATTGCGGCCAATCCGATCGCCTTCGATACCGTCCGCAACGCCCACACACCCAGCGAGCGCCTGATCCTCGACCGCAACGGCGCCGTCATCCAGCATGTGCGCACCGACGACAAGGTGCGCCGTGCGCAGTGGGTCACGCTCGACGAGATTTCGCCGGCGCTGGTCGAGGCCGTGCTGGCCTCCGAGGACAAGCGCTTTTTCGAACATGACGGCGTGGATTTGCGCGCCGCTGCGGCTGCGGTCGTCGCCAACCTGCGGCAAAGCAACGTGGTACGTGGCGCCAGCAGCATTTCGATGCAGGTGGCGGCGATGCTGGACCGCACTCTGGCGCGGGCGGCGGAAGGCCGCAGCGTGCAGCAGAAGATCGATCAGGCGCAGGCGGCGTGGTCGCTCGAACGCGCGTTGACGAAGCAGCAGATTCTGGAGACCTATCTCAACGGCGTGTTTTTTCGCGGCGAGATTCAGGGTATCGGCGCTGCGGCGGGAACGCTGTTCGGCAAGGCGCCGCATGGACTGAACGCCGCCGAATCGGCGTTGCTCGCCGCGCTGATCCGTGCGCCGCAGGCGCCGCGTGCCACCGTCGAGCGCCGTGCCTGCGAAGTGCTGCGTGGCCTCGATGCGGGTGCCGACTGCGGGCAGCTTGCCTACGTGATGGATCGCTGGGGCAGCGCCGGAAAGCTGCGCGACGAACGCGAGATGATCGCCCCGCACCTCCCCCGCAATCTGCCGTCGTCGGCCACGCACAGCACGATTGACCGCGACCTGCAACTGGCGGCGCGCGATGCCATCGCGAAGCACTTGCAGCAACTGGTCGGGCGCAACGCGCACGATGCGGCCGTGGTGGCGATCGACAACGCCAGCGGCGAAGTGCTTGCTTACGTCGGCTCCTCGGGGCGCCTGTCGGCCGCCGGCGAGGTGGACGCCGCCCGCGCGCCACGACAGGCCGGCTCGACGCTGAAGCCCTTCATCTACGGGCTCGGCATCGAGCACAACCTGTTCACTGCCGCCACGCTGCTTGACGACTCCCCGTTCTCGGTCGACGTCGGCGGCGGTGCCTACACGCCGCAGAACTACGCGCACGAATATGTCGGGCCGGTCAGCGTGCGCACGGCACTCGCCTCGTCGCTCAACGTGCCGGCCATCCGTGCGCTGACGCTGGTGGGCGTGGCGCCGGCACACAAGCTGTTGCAACGCGCCGGTCTGAGTACGCTCGCGAACGATCCCGATCACTACGGGTTTTCGCTGGCGCTCGGCAGCGCGGATGTGACACTGCTGGAACTGACCAACGCCTATCGCGCCATCGCCAATGGCGGCACGATGTCACCCCCGACCTTCATTCCCCTCCCCCAGCGGGGGAGGGCCAGAGTGGGGGAAATTGGCAATTCAACCAACGTGGGCATGACAGGCCACCTGCCCCCATCCCTGCCTTCCCCCGCTGGGGGAAGGAGCGTGCGGCTGTTCTCGGAGAACACCGCTTGGCTGCTTGCCGACATGTTGTCCGATCGCGGTGCGCGTTACGTGACGTTCGGCTTCGACAATCCGCTCGCGCTGTCGCATTGGGCGGCGGTGAAAACCGGCACCAGCAAGGACATGCGCGACAACTGGGCGATCGGCTTCAACACCCGCGTCACCGTAGGCGTGTGGGTCGGCAATGCGAGCGGCGCACCAATGCATAACGTCACCGGCATTACCGGCGCCGGGCCGATCTGGGCGGATGTGATGGAGGCAGCTGCTGCAAAACTCGGTGCCGGACGCTATCGCGATCCGCCACCGGGACTGATCAAACGTCGCGTACAGTTCGCCGCCGCCGACGGGCGCGTGGAGGCCGGTCGCGACGAATGGTTCGTGCGCGGCACCGAGCCCGCGACCGCGCTGGTGGCGGCACGGGAGGCGCAGGGCATCGGCGCCCGCATCACTTCACCGACCGACGGCGCCATTGTCGCGCTGGACCCCGACATTCCCGCCGACCGGCAGACGATCCCGCTGGCCAGCGGCGACCCGGAACATGCCGGCTGCTGGCAGGTCAACGAGGATGCGCTCGGTTGCGCCAGTTCGCCGCTGCGCTGGCGTCCGGTGCCGGGCGATCACCTGATCCGGTTGTTCGACAGCAGCGGGCAGGAGCGCGATCGCGTGTCGCTGACGGTGCGCGGGCAACTTCGATAGCGATCACGTCGCGCGTGGTCCGCGGCGAATATCGTCGACACGCACGATGCCGTGGCCGTCGGCGGTCTTCTTTGCGGCCACTTTCCATGCGTGGCCGTAGAGCACTTCCACACTGATCCGTATCGGGCCGCCGTCGCGCCGGCCGGCGTCGAGTGCCGCGGCGATGGCGCACAGTCGTCGCGGCGTCATCAGCCCACGCGGCCGGCCGGCCAGCGCGTTGGTCACGCCCATCGCTCGCAAGTCGCGCCACAACGCATCGGCGCTGGCGTACTCGATCGTGATGACCTCCATGTCCATCACCGGATCGGCAAACCCCGCGCCCACCAGCATGTCGCCAATGTCGTGCAGATCGATGAACCGTTGCACCCGTCGGGCGGCGTCGTCGCCGGCCAGGTTGATGGCGCGGCGCAGCTCGATCAAGCTGTCCGGCCCCGGCACGGTGAACATCGCCACGCCGCCTACCTTCAGCACCCGATTCCAATCGGCCAGCAGCGCCGGCAAATCGTCGACGAATTGCAGCGCGAAATTGCTCCACAGCACGTCGCAACTGTCGCGCGCCAGCGGCAGTTGGCCGATGTCGGCGACCACGCCTTCGATGTCGGGCGCCGCCGTGTTGCTGCCTTTGCTGCCGTCGCGGCCAAGCAGGCGACCCAGCCAGGAGCCGGTCTGCGGCGCGTCACGCAACGGCGCCGCGAGACGCACCATCGCCGGCGATTGATCGACCGCCACCACCGTCGCTGCCGGGAAGCGTGCCGCCAGCGCCGCCGTATGCGTGCCCGGCCCGCAGCCGGCATCGACAATGCGGGCCGGCGTCAGCCGCATCAGGTCGAAACGTTCGAGCAGACGCTGACCGACCTCCCGTTGCACGACGGCGGCACCGGCGTAGCTCGCCGCCGCGCGTTCGAAGCGCTGACGCTGGCACGCACGATCGACCGGCGGTGGCGCGCTCACGACGCCCGCCCACCCTGCAGATGGGCGATCACGGCAAGCGCCGTTTCCTGCGGGTTCGACAGATGCGGCACATGCGCCGAATGCGGCAGCTCGATGTGCTGCCCGGCCGTCGCCCGCGCCAGCCACGCGCTCGACTGGCTGTAGCTCAGGCGATCGAGGCGACCGGAGATCGCCAGCAGCGGCGCCCGGATGGCGGCCACTTCTGCCCGCAGATCGACGCCGGAGGTGAGCGCAACGCCCGACGCCAATACCTCCGGCAACACGGGTGGACGGCGGGCGGCCAGTTCGGCGAGCGCAGCGGCATGCTCGCGATAGCTGCCGGCCATGTTGAGCTCGAAAAACTGCGCCAGCGTGCCGCCGTAGTCCCGCGCCAGACCGCCGCGCAGCAGCTCCAGCGCATGCGGCGTGGTGGCGTGCAGCCAGTCGTCGGCACGCAGGAAGCGCGGCGAGGACGCCAGCGTGACGACGTGGCTGATCGCGTCCGGCTGATCGATGGCCAGGCGCAGCGCCACGGCACCGCCCAGCGACCAGCCGGCGATGGCATAACGCGGCGCCACCGGCCGCATCGATTGCGCCACCGCAGCGGCCATCGCCTCCAGACTGTACGGCGTCACCGCCGGGCTATGTCCGTGCCCCGGCAGATCGATCAGATGAATGCGGCAATGCGGTGCCAGCAGTGGCAGCCAGGGCCGGAAGAATTCGCTGTGCAGCCCCCAGCCGTGCAGCAGCAGCAAGTCCACCGCGTTATCGTCGCCTGCGGCGGCAATGGTCTCGACCGGCAACATCGGCAGCGCGGCTTCGCGGAAATCGTGGCCTTGCAACATGGGAAAATCGTTCACGGTTTCCGCTTCGGCGCCTGCTTCGCGCGGCGCCCGGAAATCGCGACCAGACAACGGGAGAGACCGATTTTATTGCGCACGCTGTATCAGGATGCCCGCCGCGTGGCCGCGCCCGTGCTGGCGCGGGTGCGCGATCGCGCGCTGCCGCAGTGTTGCCTGTTGTGCGGCGACGCATGTCCGCAGGCGCTCTGCGACGCCTGCGCGGGATCGTTGCCGCGCGTCGGCGCCGATGCCTGCCCGCGCTGCCAGCTTGATTCGGTGCACGGCCAGGTCTGCGGCCGTTGCCTGAAGCGGCCGCCGCAGTGGCAGCGGCTGCTGGCGCCGTGGCGCTACACCTTTCCGTTCGACGCGGCGATACTCGCCGCCAAGTATCAACGGGCGTTACCGGTCTTTCGCTGGGCGGCGCAGCAGGCGTTTGCGGCGTCGCCGTGGCCGTTCGCCGCCGGCGTCACGCTGCTGCCGGTTCCGCTGGCACCGGCGCGGTTGCAAAGTCGCGGCTATAACCAGGCGCGGCTGATCGCGCAGGAGATTGCGCGCCAATGGGCGTACAGCCGCTCCGGCGCTGGCGATGCGGCCGCCGATGTCGACGACAAGTCTGCGCATGTAGACGACGATTCCGCCCATGTCGACGACGATTCCGTCGTGCGCATTCGCGAGACCGACGTGCAGCAACGCCTGAACTGGGCGGAGCGCCGCCGCAACGTGAGCGGCGCGTTTGCCGCCACCCGCTCGTTTGCCGGCGAATCGGTGTTGCTGGTCGACGACGTGCTGACCACCGGGGCGACGCTCAACGAACTGGCGCGCGTGGTGCTGGCCGCGGGCGCCACGCGCGTCGATGCGCTGGTGCTGGCGCGCGTGCAGCCGCTGCGGCGCCGCGAGCGCATCGCCAAATTCGGCCGCGCGGTTGCGTAGAGGGAACCGATGATTCACGTCGTTCTCGTCGAGCCGGAAATTCCGCCCAACACCGGCAATGTGATTCGCCTCTGCGCCAACACCGGCGCCACGCTGCATCTGGTGCGTCCGCTCGGCTTTCCGCTCGACGACGCCCGCATGCGCCGCGCCGGGCTCGACTATCACGAGTACGCGACGATGCAGGTGCACGACGACTGGCCGGCCTGCAAGCGCGCGCTGGCGGCGCAGGGTGTGCTGCGCTGGTTCGCGGTGGAGACCTGTGGCGTCCGCTCGCCGCACGAGACCGCGCTGCGCGCCCACGACGCGTTCGTCTTCGGCTCGGAGACGAAAGGCCTGGCGGCGACGGTGCTTGCCGACTTTGCGCCGGAGCGGCAATTGCGGCTGCCGATGCGCCCGGCGATCCGCAGTCTCAATCTCTCCAACGCCGTGGCGGTGACGGTCTACGAGGCATGGCGGCAACTGGGTTTCGCCGGCGCTGCGGCGCCGGCGGGTTGATCATCAGCTTTTTCGTCAAAGCGTTATTGCATATGGGCATGGGCGCCAAATTGTCGGAAGTCGACTTTTGGCAATTTACGGCTCTTAGCCCAATGCCATAGCGCGTTCCATCAAAAAGCCATATCGGGCCGGCGTCGCAAAAAAAGAGCGTCGTCAGTTCGCCGGCACGCAGAACGCCACGCCTTCGCCGTCCCAGCCCTGAGCGACGAACTGGTTGTACACCGCGAGCGAGGGGGTGAAACGATGGTTGGGGTCGTCGGGGAATTTGGCGTTGCCGCGGAAGATGCGGTACACCGGCGCCTGACCCGCGCTGCAGGTGGCGCCGACGCCGCTGCCGTTGGGACGGTAAGCGAAACTGTCGACGCCTTCGTTCTGCGGCTTCTGCGCGACCGCGGCGTTGGCCGGATTGAGCGCGACGAGCGCCGCCACCTCGCTCGCGCTGATCGTGTAGAAGTGGCTGCCGCGGGTGCCGCCCTTGGCAATCTTGTCGAAGTAAAAGCGCGTGTTGCCGCTCACCGCCGGCTCCGGCCAGGCCAGCATCGGGAAGGTGACGCCGGTGCGCGCCCAGGCGGCAACGCCGTCGAGCAAGGCTTTTTCGTTGTCGCGCGAGGTCATGAAGTAGTAGTTCAACCCGGCGTGGAAATACTCCACCACCGTCACCCGCGTCGGCACCGCGATGGCGGTGTCGACCGTCGCCATCAGTGCGCCGCGTCCGTCGGTGGCAACGAAGAACGGCGCGCCGGCCTGCTTCAGAAAGCCTTCGTGAATCGGCAGCCGCTCGCGTGCCTCCATGCGCTGCGCGAAGTAGTCGTAAAACGCCATCGCATCGGCCGACAGCAGCCCGTCCGAAACAACCACGGTCGCCACGCGGAACGTGCGCTGCGCACCGGTGTAGGCAGGGAAGCGCGCGCCGTTCGCCGCAACCACATCGTTGATGGTGAGGCGGGTGAAGCCACTGGTCAACAGCCGGCCGTCGCATAGCGTGCTCCAGTTGGCGCCAAAGTTGGCGTCGGTCACCACCCACTGGTCCGGCACCTCCGACGCCGGCATCAGGCCCATCAGGTAGAGGTCCAGCGGATTGAAGCTCATCGGACGGGTCGTACTCAGGAACGCCGTGCGTAGACCATTGCCCTCCGGTGTGAGCCTGCAGCCGAAGTTGCCACCCGCGCCGCTACCGGGGATCGACAGCCCCATGATGTCGGCGGCCATCGTCGACGGCGGCCAGTGCGGCGAGCCACCGGACGTCGCGCCGTTGGCAAGAAAGTTGATCCACTGATGCCCCAGTTCGTGCTGGTGGGCGGGCGATGCGCCGTCGAAATAGTCCGACAGCGGGAACACCGAAATGCCGATCAGCTTGCTGCTGCCACCGTATTGGCCGTTGTTGTTGACAACCGCTTCGCCGATACCGCTCACCGTGTTGCGGGTGTAGAAGTGGTAACGGTTCTCGATCTGCGCACGATCGAACACAATGTTGAGAAAGTCGAACTGGTCGGCGAGGTACTGATAGGCCAGTTGCGCCACGCTGCCGATATCCGGCGTGGTCAGGTTGTGGGTACGGAACAGCGACGCCGACGAAACGTTGAGGATGTGCTGCGACATCTGCGCGCCGCTGGCCAGCGGCTTCACGGTCACCGCCGGAATCTCCGGCGCCCGCACCTGCGCCGAGCCGTTGATTCGCATCGTCCGCGTGGCGCCGGAGTAAACATCGATGAACCCGATGTCGACGCGGAACACGTCGTCCGTCGTTCGCCGTGAGAGGATTTGCTGCACCGGCAGCGACACCGAGTAGACGCCGTCGCCGGCAGTAACGTCACCACCCGTGCCATTGTCAACGAGGTTGTAGGTGGTGCCCCAGTTGGCAACGAACTGCACCGAGGTCGGCGCCGGGCCGTCGATGCGCGCCGCCAGCCGCACGTTGCCGGTGGCCGTGGACGCAATCACCGTCGGCGTCAGCGCATAGTTCACCAGAGTGGGTACGGTCGGCGTCGCCTTGCTGCGGTCCGCCGACGGCGGGGCGTGGCCTTCGGTTGCACAATCGTGCGCATGCGCTGCGATCACCTCATCGGCATGACCGGGACTGCTCAGCAACGCGACAAGTGCGAGCAGGACGGCAGTGGCAGTGCGCCAGCGCGTCGGGCTCGGCGCGTTGCGGCGTTGGCTGGCGATTCGCATATTTTCCCCGGCGTATTTTGTTGGCAGATGGCCGCGCCCGTGCTGCGTCGGTCGTACAGAAGCAAAGACGAAATGAAAGCGATTTTTCTGACGCCGCCGCGTCAACTCAACCCGACTTCCCGAAAAAGCCGGCGGCCAGAGCGACGGCATTGGCATCGGCCTGCACGGCGTCCGGCGCTCCGCCCTTGCCCCACAACTCGCCGGCGTAGGCCATGCCGAGGAACTGCGCGCAGAGCCGCGCCGAATCGAACATCGGCTGCGCCTTCGCCCGATCGCCGCTGGTGGCGATCACGTGCATGCGCTTGTGCGCCATCGCCTCCTTGAAGCCCAATCCGGGCACCCGCAGCCACGCGCTCCAGTGATCGAGATAGGTTTTCAGACCGCTCGGGAACGAGTACCAATACACCGGCGACACCAGCACCAGATCGCAGCAGGCCATCGTGGCATCCAGCAGCGTGCGCAGATCGCCGTCCGGCATCGGGTAAGTGCCAACGGTATGGCGCTGATCAACAAACGGCGGCAACGACATCTGCGCGAGGTGCAGCCAGGTTTGCTGGCCATCGACCGGCAAGGATTTCGCAGCAAGGCGGGCCAGCCATTCGGTGTTGCCAACGTGGCCCGGCTCGCGGGTGGAGGTGATGAGGAATAGGTGGTGGGGCATGAGCAGGCCGTTGCAGTCTTGTTGCACTGAAGTCTACGGACTTGGTGTGCTGTCGGCGCACTCTGTGGCCACGCGAGCGCGATTGTTGATCGTTTCCCGGCAGAGCCCAGGAAACCCGGATGCGAGCATCCGGGCTACGTTACTGTGCGGTATCGGGTCGCCGGGCGACGATGACGGGCTGAAATAGCACGTTGTCAAGGCGCTTCGCATTGACGAACCCCGCTTCCGACAAGAGCGCGGTGAGCCGGTCAATCGTGATTGCGTAGTACCGGCTGCGAAGCACTTCTGTAGTGCATCTTCCGTCACCTGAGTCAGTGGTGAGGTAGATGCTGAGGTCGTAGTGTTCTGCGTCCCATTCCCAAACCTGCACGGCAAAGAACCGGCCGCCAGAAACATAGCGCAACCCATAGGGACGAACGTCTGGACTGATACGAGGAATTGCCGCGTAGTCCCGCACCGACATGACAAACACACCGCCCGGTTGTAAGCACCCATAAATCGCACCGAAAGCGTGGAGGATTTCGTTGTCGGACAAAAGATGGGGAACGCTGTTGTCGCAAGCCAACACCGCAGCAAATGACGACGGCTCAGAATTTTTGAGAACACGAAGATCATCGACGCCGGTGCGTGCGCGCAATCCACGTTTGCTGAGCTCCTGCTGAAGTCGTTCGACTGCGGCAGGCGAAATGTCCGACGCCGTGACATCGTATCCCAGCCTGACAAGCCCGAGTGTCTGAGTACCTATTCCGCACGCGGCGTCAAGAATGGGCATGGGCGGACGCACGCCGCAGCCAGCCAGCAGCGAAGACAGCGCATTGCCCTGATCTTCAATAGCCTGTTCCCAGTTTTCGTAGAGCAGGTGATAGCGGGAAGCGAGGCCATCGTAGAAACTGGGGACAGGTGTTTCTGAGTGGTTCATGCGACTCTGCGTTTGCAAGTGACCGGTGTCGAGATGCATAGCGTAGCCCGGATGCTCGCATCCGGGTTCCCGTAACTCCATCAGGAAGCGACCGGGAATCGGCCCTGCACGGTCACAGAGCACGATGGCGGCACGCAAGTCCTGGTCGGTTCGTGTCAATTCGGACGCAATGAGATTGCACCCGACGCCCATTCGCGCAACGCGTCACTTACGCTCGCGAGCACCGGCTCCCATCTTCTTGCCCGATCCTGCCGAAACAGTCGCATCGTCGGCGACCAGGCGCAGGTTTCGCCGTTGACGCCATAGCGCCAGTCGCCCGCTTCGCGCAGCAGTACCCATGTCTTCGCGCCCAGTGCGGCGGCCAGATGCGCGGCGCCGGTGTCGATGCTGACGACGAGATCGAGGGCGTCGATCAGCGCGGCCATCTGCGTGAATTCGACGGTCTCGGCGGTCCAGTCGACGAGGTTGGCAGCGCCCAGCGGCGGTGCGCCGTGCTGCAACGAAACCCAGATGTGCTCGGGATGCGCTTCGACGAAGCGCTTCATCAGAAGCGGCGGCAGCGAGCGCTCGGCCATCTGGTTGTCCTGTCCGGCAAACTGGCCTTGCCAGACGAGACCGATGCGTAGCGGTTGTAGTTCGGCGGGCTCACCACGAACGGGGGAGTCGTCTGGCCCCGTCCTGGCCACCGATCGTCTGCCTGTGGCCAGTGCACGCAGCCGCTCGCGCCAGTGCGCCACGTCTTCCGCCCGCGTCTGCAGGAAGCGGGCGGGCGCGGGCAGGTTGGCGAGCGTGATGCCCAGCGCGGCCGGCAGCGACCACAGTGCCGCCCAGCAGTCGAAGGCCATCGCTTCGTGCTCGCCGACGGTGATTACTTTCACGTCCGGGAAGGACTGCTGCATCAGCGCCACCTGCGAGCGCTGCACGGCGAGGGTCACCTCGAAGCCACGTGCCGTGACCATCGGCACGAAACGCGCGAACATGAAGGTGTCGCCCAGACCCTGCTCGCACATCAGCATGATTCGCGGTTTGCGGCCCGCTGCCGTGGCGATCGGCGCCTCGCCCTTCCACATTGGCGCCGCCGGAATCTTGCCGCTCGGCTGCGTTTGCGGGAATTTCAGGCGCAGCTCGTAGTCGGCGAAACCCTGCGCATAGTCGCCATTCGCGAGCAGCGAAAACGTGCGGTTCCAGCGGGCGTAGTCGAATCGCGGCGCGAGTTGCAGCGCATGGTCGAACGCCTTCAGCGAACCGTCGATGTCGTTCAACGAGCGCAAGTTGAAGCCCAGATTGTTGAGCGCGCCGACGTGATCGGGATTCAGCGCCAGCGCGCGTTCCGCAGCCCAGCGGCCTTCGTCATAGCGGCCCGCCGACCACGCCGCCGCGCTGATGTTGCTGAAAAACTCGGGCTCCCGATCGGCGAGCCGCACCGAGCGCCACATCAGTTCGAGCGCCGCGGAGGGTTGCCCGGATTGATACTGCGAGAGCCCGGCGTAGTGCAGCGCCGTCGGATTTTCGGGCTCCTGCTGCAACACGCGGGCATAGCGTTCGACGGCGGCCTGCACATTGCCCTGCTCGTGCATCTGCAGGGCCTCGCGCAGCACCGCCTCGGCGTTGATCGCCATCAACGCGCTCGCGGCGTTCGCGCTGACCACACCAGTTTTGCCGTGGCATTCCTTGTAACGCTTGCCGCTGCCGCAGGGGCAGGGATCGTTGCGCGATGCCGGCGCCTTGACTTCAGACGCGGCGGCTGGCGCAACCGGCGATGCGGCAGCAACGACGGGGGTCCGCAGCGCATCCAGACGGGCGCGCAGATCGAGCCCGAGCACATCGCCCGGCAGCGACGCCAAGCGGCGGGTGACGAACTCGCGCGCAACCTCGATGCGTTTCAGATCGACCAGGTTGCGGCACAGCGCGCCAAAACCCAGCCCCTCGGCAATCGCCTCCGGCGCCGTGCGCGAGAAGGTGACGAGTTCCTCGTCGCTCAACACCTGCCAGAAGTTGAACACGCCGTGAAAGCCCAGCGTCGGGCCGTTCGGGTGCGACACATCGAAGGCAAAACGGTCGGCCACGCGCTCGTCAGGGAACACGATGCCGTACTTGCTCTCCAGCAGCTCGCGATGACGGATGCAGATCGCCTCATCCTCATTGTCGTCACCGAGCGTGATCGCCTCGTCGCGCAGTGCATTGAGCAGCTTCTTCGAGCGCAGCGAAAAGCCGCCGTTGCCCACGCGGTACGGCCCCTGCACATGCGGCCAGCGCGCGCCGATATAGTCGTAGTTCCAGAACTCGTCGGCCCAGGCGCTGCCGTCAATCACAAAGCCGTCCCACTGCACCACGAGCGCGTAGCCGGTCTCGATGTGCGCGCCCAGTTCTTTCAGCACAAACTGCGAATACGCCGCCCGCGAACGGATCGGCACGATGCGCTGCACCTCCACCCCCGCGTGTACGATGTCGCGATCGGTCAGCAGCAGCGTGCGGGCGACAGGTAAAGCACGCGCTGATCGTGCAAGAGCTTTCGCCGCGAGTTCAGGGTAAGCGCAGTCAACAGCGACCAGCGTGATGGCAGTGGCAGTGTTCATGCTGCTATTTTGGCGGAGCGGCGGCGCAATCGAGGCAATGGCTGACCTGTGGAAGCGGCCTTGGCCGCGATTGAACTGTCGCGCACCGGGAATCGCGGCCAAGACCGCTCCTACAGGTACCCGCGCTTACTTCAAGCCTTCGTACAGCAACCGCACCCCCAACAGGAACAAACAAGCCAGCGTCACCCGCCGGAAGATCAGGTCGTTGATGTAGTCGTTGAGGCGCACGCCGAACCACACGCCGATGGGGGCGAAGGGCATCAGCACCAGCGAGGTGGCGAGGTTGGTCAGGCTCAGTTGGCCGAGGATCGCGAACGGGATCAGCTTGACGGCGTTGACCACGGTGAAGAAGACCACGGTGATCGCCATGAATTGCATGCGGTCGATCTTTTTTGGCCACAGGTAAATGGTGATCGGCGGGCCGCCGGCGTGTGCGAGTGTTGACGTGAAGCCGGAGAGGCCGCACCAGAGCCAGGGCCGCAGCCATTCCGGCAGCCAGGTCTTGAGATCGCGCAGCGCCGGGACCAGTTGATAGATCGAGAACGCGACCGAGATCGCACCGAGCAGCGCCTTGGTGGTGTTGACCGAGAGCGCGCCGAAGCTCAGCGCGCCGATCACGATGCCGAGGATGGCGGGCGGCATCATGTGCTTCACGCCCTGCCATTCCCATTTGCCGCGATAGGCGCGCAGGCCGAAGAGATCGATCACGCAGAGGATCGGCAGCATGATGCCCGCCGCCATGCCGGGCGCGATGACCTGGCTCATCATCGGCACCGCCACACCGCCGACGCCGGCGCCAAGGCCCGTCTTCGAGATGCCGGTGATGATGACGGCCGGGATCGCCCAGACGTAGAACCAGGGGTCGGTGATGAAGTTCATCGATCTACTCCTTCCCCCAGCGGGGGAAGGGTGGGATGGGGGTTGATGGCACAGAACAAAGGTAACAAAGGTGAGCGTACCGCCGCTATCCCCCACCCTAACCCTCCCCCGCTGGGGGAGGGGATCAGCATTTGGATGCGCGCAGCAGCTCGCCAATGCGCCGGTTCAGCCGGGCAATCGCGGCGTCGGTGGCGGCGCTGTATTTGGCCATGCGCAGAAAGCCGTGTGGCAGCGAATCGAATTCGTCGTGGGCGACCTCGATGCCGGCGTTGCGCAGTTGCTGTGCGTAGCTGCGGCCTTCGTCGCGCAGCGGGTCGCGTCCGGCGGTGACGATGTAGGCGGGCGGCAGGCCGGCGTGCGAGACGGCGCGCGTCGGCGCGATGCGGTAGTCGTTGACGGCGTGGTCGTCGCCGGCGAAATGCCGCCAGTACCACTGCATGTCGGGCCGCGTGAGGCCGGGCCCGGCGGCGAATTCGATGTAGCTGGGCGTGTCGAAATCCGGCGCTACCGTCGGATAAAGCAGCGCCTGCAACGCGATGTGGAAGTTGCCTTCGTCGCGCGCGCGGATGGCCGTCACCGCCGCGAGGTGCGCGCCGGCGCTGTCGCCGGCCACCGCGATGGGCGTGCCGGCATGCTGCGCCACGCGATCGGCGGCGATGGCGGACGCGGCCTCGAAACAGGCATCGGTGATCGCGCGCCAGTGCGCCTCGGGCGCGAGCGGGTAGTCGACGCTGACCACCAGCGCATTGGCCTCATGCGCGAGGCGGGCGCAGGTGACGGTGTGGGTGTCGGTGTCGCCCACCACCCAGCCGCCGCCGTGAAAGTAGATGATGGTCGGCACCGGTTCGTCGGCGCCATCGTGGCCATAGAACAGGCGCACGTCGACCGGGCCGGCAGCCAGATCGAGCCGCACGTCGTTGATCGTCACGTCCGACGACAGCGGCGTGCGGCCGAGGCCGACCAGCGCCCAGTAACGCGCGCGGCGCTCCAGCGGCGTCGGGTCGGCCGGCAGCGGCGCGAACTGGACACCGAGACTGGCAAAGTAGGCGGCGAGGTCGGGATCAAGAGCGCTCATCGGTGTAACAACTTTTCTCTGAAATGCCCATTCAATATGGGCTCAAGGCCGAAAACTGCCTAATGTTGACTTTTAGCGAAAATACCCGCCGAGCCCTTGCCAAATGGACATTTCAGCGCAAAGCCAATGGCAGAAATCGCGTCAGTGCCCGGCCTTTTCGCGCGCTTCGGCAAACTGATCGAACTCTGCTGCGCGGCCGATGTAGTGCGGCGCCACATCTTCCAGTGCGGCACGGCGTTCGGCGAACGCGGGCCAGGCGGCGTTGCTCACGTTGTCCACCGACATCGAGCGCACGTTGTCGGTGGTCAGCAGTTTGCCGGGCAAATGGCCGAGCACGGCGCCGAGCAGCGCCGACGCGAAACCGGGCAGGCCGACGATGAGGTGGCGGTCGTCGGCGAGCGTCATCACGTAGCGCACCAGTTCGCGCAGCGCGTAGACCCTCGGGCCGGCAAGCTCGTAGCGCTGGCCGATGCTCGCCGGCGTGGCCAGCGCCGCGACGAACGCCTGCGCCACGTCGTCCACCCACACCGGCTGGAAGCGCGCCGATGCACCGGGCAACGCCATCGGCATCAGCGGCGGCATCAGGTGGACCATCTTGGCGAATTTGTTGAGGAAGGAATCGCCGCGCCCGAAGATCACCGACGGCGCGAAGATGGTGTAGTCGAGCCCGCTCGCGCGCACCGCGGCCTCCGCCTTGGCCTTGGTTCGCAGGTATTCGCTGAGGCCGCTTTCGGAGGCGCCGAGCGCGCTCATATGCAGATAGCGCGCCACGCCCGCCGTCCTGCAGGCGGCGATCGTGTTCTGCGTGAGCGCCACGTGCGCACGCTCGAAATCGCCGTTCAGCACGCCGACCAGATTGATCACGGCGTCCATGCCGGAGGCGAGCTGCACGAGTGCGGCGGCGTCATGGACATCGGTTTCGACCACGGTGACGCTGGGCAGCGTGAACAGATCGCGCGCATGGTCACGCTGCCGCGTCGGCACCGTCAGGAAGTGGCCGTCAGCGACCAGTTTGCTGCAAATGGCGAGGCCAACGAAACCGCTGCCGCCGAGGATGAGGATGTTCATGATGAGTTGCTTCGCAGGACGAAAGACCAGTGACGAATGACGAAAACCATTGAGGCGACGCAACGATGAGTCCCGCCTCCTGGCGGTGCGCATTGCCTCTACTTGGCAGGAATTATCCCCAATCGCGATTTCAGCGAGGTGTTGCCAGAGCCCTGCAGATGGGCGTACCAGACCGCGTTGGCGAGCACCTTTCTGACGTAGTCGCGAGTTTCGTTGAACGGGATCGATTCGGCGTAGATCGCGCCTTCCAGCGGCGTGTCGGCCCGCCACGCCCGGGCACGACCGGGGCCGGCGTTGTAGGAGGCCGCGGCCATCGGCTCCGAGCCGCCCATCTGGTCGAGCACGGTGCGCAGGTAAAAGGCGCCAAAGCCGGTGTTCACCGCGACGTCGGCGAGTTGACTTGGACGGTAATCGTTCGCTTTCATTTGCGACGCGATCCACTTGCCGGTGGCTGGCATCACCTGCATCAAGCCCAGCGCGCCGGCCGACGACACCGCTTCCGCCCAGAAGCGCGACTCCTGCCGGATCAGGCCGAACACCAGCGCGTGATCGAGCGCCACCTGGGTGGCGGCTTTCTTGATCTCGTCGCCGTAGGGCATCTGGAAGCGCAGGCTGAAATCATGCTGCGCCTTGGTGCGCTCTGCCGTGTTGATGGAGCGATCCCAGATGCCCTTGCGCCGCATCCACTCCGCGGCGGCCAGCGAATCGGCGTCGTTGTAATCCTTCACCACGCTGTACCACTCGCGCGCCGCATCGGCGCGCAGGCCCAGCTCGGAGAGCTTGAGCACGCGCCTGGCCGCCGGCGACTGGTCGAAACGTTTGAAGTCAGTTTCATTCAACTTCAGTGCACCGGCGTTAAGCGTCGCCACCGTCGGCAACGCCGCGTTGATCTCCTCGGCGGCGAGCAGGCCGTAGTAGCTGGGCTCCTTCGCCAGATCGACGTACAGCGGTTGCGCCGCCAGCGGATCGCCCAGCGCCACCAGCGCGCGGGCCTTCCAGTACCGCCAGGCGGCGTCGCCCTGGCCGCCGCTGGCCGCCGGGCTCATCGCGGCAATCGCGCGCTGCACCTCGCGCCAGGCACCGGCGCGCAGCGCGGCGCGGGCAATCCACGCCGCCTGCCAGTCGCCAAGGCGGGTGAACTGCTCGCCGTCCTGGGCGCGCTTCGCCCATTCCATCGCCTCGGCGGTATCGAGCCGGCGCGCACTGGCGTAGGCAAGCTGCCCGGCGGCATAGCGCTGTTCGTCGTCGCTGAATTTGCTGCGGATCGGCGTCCAGGCGGCGCGGGCCTTGACGACGTCGTTGCGCGCCAGCCGCGTCAGCGCATAGAGCGCCGCTTCGCGCGCCGGGCGCGACGCGAAGGCGCCGCCGCGCAACAGCGATTCCGGGTTGCCATGCGCGCGTTGCAGGGCATCGGGTTGCGGCGCCACGCCCTCACCCAATGCATCGGCCACGCGCGACGCAGCCAGCAGCGTGCCGCCGTCGGCCGCGGTGCGGAAGCGCCAGACGGCGTCCTCCGCCGGCAATTGCTTCACCCGCACCAGCGCGGCAAAGGCGTCGGCGCAAGCCTCGGTCAGGCGGTCTTCCCAGATGCCGCGCGGCGGTGGTTGCACCTCTTTCGCACCATTGCGCACGGCGAGCGTGGTGCGCAGGCAGGCGACTTCGCCGTCGTCGCCGTCGTAGCCTTGCGCGACCTGTTCGAACCGCGTCCAGTCGCCGGTCTTGCCAAGCTGCTTGAGCCAGTCGACGCGCATGCGGTCACCCACCGCGGTGCCCGCCGACACTTTCAGAAAACGTTCGATGTCGGCCGCGCTGGCGGTGTCGATGCGCAAACGTAGCGCCCAGTATTCGACGTAGTGCTCGAGCAGATGGCCGCGAGCATTGGCCAGTGCCGCATTGACGCGCTTGCTGTCGCCGAAGCGAAACCCCTCGGCGGCCTCCTTGACCGCCGCATCGCTGGCGAACGCGGTGTGACCGATGGTTGCGGTGACCAGCAGCGATGCGCCAAGGCGGGCCGCCGCGCGAAGGCGTGGGTGAAGCGGTAACGTCATGCCGGTATTTTCCGTCAATTGGGCGCACACACTGCGGCGTTGTGTCGCCAAATCGGGCGCCCGGCGCGACGCTGTTGCGAACGGCGCATCGCTACAATCGCCGGCATGCAAAACGTGGCAAACGGTGTTGGGGCGGCGGTTGGAGTGGTGATGGGTTCATCCTCCGACTGGGACATCATGAAACACGCGGTGGAGATGCTCGACCGCTTCGGCGTCAACTACGAGGCCAAGGTGGTCTCGGCACACCGCACGCCGGACGATATGTTCGAGTACGCCGAGAGCGCCGCCGAGCGGGGCATCCGCGTGATCATCGCCGGTGCCGGTGGTGCCGCCCATCTGCCGGGCATGCTGGCCGCGAAGACCACGGTGCCGGTGCTCGGCGTGCCGGTGCCGTCGAAATACCTGCGCGGCGAGGACTCGCTGCTGTCGATCGTGCAGATGCCGAAAGGCGTTCCCGTCGCCACTTTCGCCATCGGTGAGGCGGGCGCGGCCAACGCCGGACTGTTTGCCGTGGCGATGCTCGCGATCGCCAACAAGTCGCTGGCGCAGCAGCTGCTGTCGTTCCGCGACGAGCAGACCGCGGGCGCGCGGGCGATGCTGGTGCCGCCGGTGCTCACCGACAAATAAGCGCGATGTTGCTCCCCGGCTCCTGGCTCGGCTGCCTTGGTGGCGGCCAACTCGGCCGCATGTTCGCGCACGCGGCGCAGGCGATGGGCTACAAGGTGCTGGTGCTCGATCCCGATGCCAGCGGCCCGGCGGCACAGGCGGCGGACGACATCGTGGTGGCGGCCTACGACGACATGAACGCGGTTGCGGCCTTCGGCAAACGCGTCGCCGCCGTCACCACCGAATTCGAGAACGTGCCGGCCGCCACGCTGGAAGCGCTGGCGACGGTGGTGCCGACGCGCCCCAGCGCAGATGCGGTGCGCATCGCGCAGGATCGCCGGCGCGAGAAACGTTTTTTCAGCGAGCACGGCCTGCCGGTCGGCCCGTTTGCCGCGATCGAGCGCGCCGAGGATTTGCGCAAGGCACCGCCCGCGCTGTTTCCCGGCATTCTCAAGACCGCGACGCTGGGCTACGACGGCAAGGGCCAGCAGCGCGTGACCTCGGCTGAACAGGCGCTGCTGGCGTGGATGAGCATGCAGCAGACGCCTTGCGTGCTGGAGGCATTGATTCCGTTCGAACGCGAGATCTCGGTGCTGGTGGCACGCGGCGCCGGTGGCGACACCGCCGTGTGGCCGGTGCAGGAGAACCAGCACGCAGGCGGCATTCTCGATCTCACCATCGTGCCGGCACGTATTGCTGCCGCGCGACTGACCGACGCGCAGGAACTGGCGCGGCGGCTGGTGTCGGCGCTCGACTACGTCGGTGTGCTCTGCGTCGAGATGTTTGTCACCGCCGATGGCTTGCTGCTGAACGAGATCGCGCCACGGCCGCACAACAGCGGTCACTACACGATAGAAGCCTGCGTCACCTCGCAGTTCGCGCAGCAGGCGCGGATTGTGGCGGGTGCGCCACTGGGCGATACCTCACTGGTGCAGCCGGCCGTCATGGTCAATCTGCTCGGCGACGTGTGGTTCGACGCGGCCACGCCGATGCAACCGGCATGGCAGCAGGTGCTGGCGCTGCCCGGCGCCCATCTGCACCTTTACGGCAAGGCCGAGGCGCGCCGCGCCCGCAAGATGGGCCACGTCACCTGCACCGCCGGCACCCTGGACGAAGCGCTTACCACGGCGCAGCGCGTGAAGCAGATTCTGCGCATCGCCTGAGCCGGCGTTGCGGCCCCTCCCCGGTGGCGCGGCCGGCAGGGATAATGACAGCATGAAACAAGTTCTTGCCGGCATCCGCGTTCTCGATCTGACCCGCCTGTTGCCCGGCCCGGCCTGCACCCGCATGCTCGCCGAATGGGGCGCCGAAGTGCTCAAAATCGAGCCGCCGGAGGGCGATTACGGCAACCGCCTTGGCCTGGCAGACGATGCGCCGGCCGAGCAGGTGGCGCCGCTCTACCGCATCGTCAATCGCGGCAAGCAGGTCGAGCGGCTCGATCTCAAATCGGCGGCCGGTCGCGAACGTCTGCTGGCGCTGGTCGCGCAGAGCGACGTGCTGGTCGAAGGCTTCCGGCCCGGCGTCATGGCGCGACTGGGACTCGGCTACGACGCGCTGCGCGACGTCAATCCGGCGCTGGTGTATTGCGCGATCACCGGCTACGGCAGCGCAAGCGCGTGGGCGCATCGCGCCGGCCACGACATCAACTATCTCGCGATGAGCGGCGTACTCGACCAGATCGGCGAACGCGGCCGGCCACCGGCGATTTCCAACTGGCAGATCGCCGACCTCGCCGGGGGCGCGCTGGCCGCTGCCGCCCGCATCTGCGCGGCGCTGGTGCAGGCAAAGACGGGCGGGCGTGGCGCTTTCGTCGACGTCTCGATGACGCACGAGGTGGCGAAGCTCAACATCATCGCGGCGCATGGTCTCGCGCTCGACGCCGCGCGCCCGCGTGGCGAAGACTGGCTGACCGGCGGCTGGCCCTGCTACGGCGTGTACGCGACCGCGGACGGGCGCTTCCTTGCGGTTGGCGCGCTGGAGGAAAAGTTCTGGCATGTGCTCTGCGACGCGCTGGCAAAACCGCGTCTGAAACCGCTGGGGTGCTGCGAGGGCGTGGTCGCACTGCGCGTCCGCAAGGAGCTGGCCGATTGCTTCGCCGCGCACCCGCTGGCGTACTGGACCGATTTCTTCGACGGCATCGACTGCTGCGTGACGCCGGTGCTTACACTTGCCGAAGCTAACGAACACCGGCTTTTCAAGGAATCCCCATGAGCAACGCAAACGGCAAGGTTGCAATCATCACCGGCGCGTCGGCCGGTATCGGCAAGGCGTCGGCCCTGGCATTGCTCAAGGCGGGCTACAGCGTGGCCTTCGCCGGACGCCGCCAGGCCGAGCTGGAGGCGGCGGTCGCTTCGGCAGGCGAGGACGCCAGTCGCGGTCTCGCGGTGGTCACCGACGTCGGCAATCCGGTGTCGGTGAAAGCGCTGTTCGACCGGACGGTCGCAGCGTTCGGCCGTGTCGATGTGATCTTCAACAATGCCGGTATCGGCGCCCCGCCGGTGCTGCTGGAAGACATCACCGTGGAGCAATGGAAAGCGGTCGTCGACACCAACCTCACCGGCTCCTTCCTTTGCACGCAGGAAGCGTTCCGGGTGATGAAGGCGCAGAGTCCGCGCGGTGGTCGCATCATCAACAACGGCTCGATTTCGGCTTACGCGCCGCGGCCGAACAGTGCGCCCTATACGTCGACCAAACACGCCATCACCGGTCTGACCAAAACCACCTCGCTCGATGGCCGCAAGTACGACATCGCGTGCAGCCAGATCGACATCGGCAATGCCGCCACCGAGATGACCGAACGCATGACCAGGGGCGTGTTGCAGCCGAACGGCGAAATGATGGTGGAGCCGCGCATGGACGTGCAGCACGTTGCCAACGCCATCGTGCACATCGCCAACCTGCCGCTGGACGCCAACGTGCAGTTCATGACCATCATGGCGACCAAGATGCCGTTCGTCGGTCGTGGCTGACGCGGTCGGCTATTCGAGCGGCAGGCGCTCGGTCTTGGAACGATAGAGCGCGCGGTCGGCGTCGCGCAGCGCGGCCGAGAACTGGTCCGCAATGCGGGTGAAGCGCGCGGAGCCGTGACTGACTTCGCAGGTGACGGCGCTCGGGCTGGCCAGTTCCAATCGTGTCGGCAGTTGTTGCCGCAACTCGTCGATCCACGCGCCGGCCAGCGTTGGCGGCGCGCCCTTTTCGACGACACAGAACTCGTCGCCGCCGAGGCGGGCGACCACCGAACCGGCTGGTGCCGTCGCCTGCAACGCGGCGGCAAAAGTTTTCAGGACAATGTCGCCGGTCTCGTGGCCAAAGCCGTCGTTGACTCGTTTGAAATGATCGATATCGAAAACGGTGACCGTACCCGGCAACCCGTCCGGCCACTGGTTGAGCGCGTCGCGCAGGCCAAGGCGATTGAAGGCGCCGGTCAGCGCATCGTGCGTCGCCAGCCGGCGCAACAGCGTCTGTTTCTCGGCAAAACAGATCAGCAGGATGCCCTTGAGGTAGCTCAACATCAGCAGACCGCTGATGATGAACATGATCGCCTTGGTGCCGGGGCCGCCGCTGACCGAAATCGAGTCGCCGAGAATCACCACTGCCACGCCCCGCACCAGATAGAACGCAAACAGCACTGCGTTGGTCGCCAGCAGGAAATTGGCCGGGAAGTGGAAGTAGCCGTGATCCAGACGGCGCAGCACGCCGGTATTGAGCCAGGTCACCACCGTCAGGCAGGCCAGTTGACTGAGCACGCGACCGGGCACCCACGGCCAGATCAGGACGAAGAGCACGCTGGCCGCCGCCGACGTCAGTGAAATCAGCGCAAGCTGCCCTGGTCGCACCGGTTCGTCGACCATCGTGCGCAAGCCGGCCAGACACAGGCAGACGCCGAGGACGATAAGCGGATTGGCGAGCAACAGACCGATGCCCGGCGGCAACACGTCCTGCAGAAAGCCAAACTCGAGGCCGACCGTGAGAGATATCGACGCGGCGACCCAAAATGGCAGCGCCCGCGAGGGATCCCCGATGCGCGACAGCAACGCGATAACCAGCGACACGGCGATGCCGGCCAGACCAAAGCCCAGCCCCAGCGAGGTGGGGTCGATCGTGAATGGGAGGGTGGCCATAGCTGGACGCCGCGCTAGCGCAGCAACTCCCCCAGCGCAGGATCGGCAAAGTCGGCGACGATGTGCCGGACGTGCTCGGTGTCCGGCAGCATGCGCGCCTTTTCTGCGCTCAGCGTGGTGGTGACGACCACGCACTGCATGCCGGCCCGCCGCGCTGCCTCGATGCCGGCCGGCGCGTCCTCGAACACGACGCAATCGGACGCCGGCACCCGCAGGTGCTCCGCCGCGATCAGGAACACCTCCGGGTCGGGTTTGCCGTGCTGGATGTCGGCGCCACCGACCACCGCCTGAAAATAGCGCCGCAAATCGAGGCCGTCGAGCACCAACGTGACGTTTTCCGGCGGTGCCGCGGTGCCGACGGCGCGCAGAATGCCGGCGCGTTGGCTTTCGTGCAGGAAGTCGACGACGCCGCGCAGCGGCGCGCAATGCGGTGCGTAGAGCTTGCGGTACAGCGTTTCCTTGCGTTCGGACAGCGTTTGCAGCTCGTTGTCAGCCAGCGCCCGTCCGAGCAATCGCGGGAAGATCTCGCGGTTGGTCAGGCCGGCCGACCAGCGGAAGAATTCGTCGCGATCGACCTTGACGCCAAGCTCCGGCAGCAAGGCATTCCAGGCCTGCTCGTGAAACGGCATGCTGTCGGCGAGGGTGCCGTCCATGTCGAAAATAAAGGCGCGCGTCATGGGCGAATCTTGGAACGTGTCCGTCAATAGACCGGAGCGGTCAGCCTGTCATTTTCGTCGCATTCGTCCTTGCTTTTTCTGCCCATAGCCCGCTAAGCCTTCGAAAAAGCGCCTCGATTGCAACAAAACTGCCTGTGTTGACCGCCCCCTCCAATTCTTGAGCAAAAAACCGGCTGGAACCGCTGAAACCGGCGCCGTGCGCGGATTTCCGCGTTGACAGCCCGCAAAGAGCGAAGCATAATCCAGCGGTTTTTTCTCGGAGGATTCCGCCACATGAAACAGACCAATAAATTCGCTCTCGCAGCGATTGCAATCGCCGTAGCAGCGGGTTTGGCCGCTTGCGGCAAGAAAGAAGAGCCGAAAGCAGAAGCCAAAGCTGCTCCGGCACCTGCCGCGCAGGAAATCGTCATCAAGATCGGTCACGTCGGCCCGACGTCCGGCCAGATCGCCCACCTCGGCAAGGACAACGAAAACGGCGCCAAGCTGGCCGTTGAGGAAGCCAACGCCAAGGGCATCATGGTCGACGGCAAGAAGGCCAAGTTCGAACTGCTGACCGAAGACGACGCTGCCGACGGCAAGCAGGCCACGCAAGTCGCCCAGAAGCTGATGGACGCCAAAGTTGTCGGCGTGGTCGGCCATCTGAACTCCGGCACCTCGATCCCGGCATCGGCGATCTACAACCAGGCTGGCGTGGCGCAAATCTCGCCGTCCGCGACCAACCCGAAGCTGACCAACCAGGGCTTCAAGGGCGTGTTCCGCATGGTGGCCAACGACGTGGCGCAAGGCACGGCGATCGGCAACTACGCTGCCGCCAAGCTCGGCAAGAAGATCGCGATCATCGACGACAAGACCGCCTACGGTGTCGGTCTGGCTGACGAAACCGAAAAGGCCGTCAAGGCCGCCGGTGGCGCAGTCGTGATCCGCGAAGCGCTGGCCAACGAAAAAGAGCAGGACTTCAAGGGCGTGCTGACCAAGGTCAAGGCCAAGAATCCGGACGTCATCATGTTCGGCGGCATGGACGCACAAGCCGGCCCGATGCTCAAGCAGATGAAGGCTCTCGGCATCAAGGCCAAGTTCATCTCGGGTGACGGCGCGCAATCGGCTGAGCTGATCAAGCTCGGCGGCGACGCGGCCGAAGGCTCCTACGCCACGACCGCCGGTCTGCCGAAGGAAAAGATGCCGCAGGGCGCCGCCTTCTACGATAAGTTCAAGGCCAAGTTCAATGCCGACGTTCAGGTTTACGCTCCGTTCACCTACGACGCCACGAACGTGCTGATCGCCGCTATCCAGAAGGCTGGCACCGATCCCGCCAAGATCATCGACGCCATCAAGGCAACCTCGATGGACGGCGTGACCGGCAAGATCGCGTTCGACGACAAGGGCGACATCAAGGACGGCGCCGTGACCGTGTTCCAGGTCAAGGGCGGCAAGTGGGAAACCGTCGAAATCGTCGGTGGCCCGAAAGAAGCTGCGCCGGCTCCGGCCGCAGCGCCTGCTGCAGCCCCGGCCCCGGCCGCCGCTGCGCCGGCCAAGGAAGAAAAGAAGAAGTAATTCTTCGCTCTTCATAAAAACGGCACCTTCGGGTGCCGTTTTTGTTTGTACGTCCGTCGCGATCGTGCGTTCGAACGCTGCGTAAAAATCGCAACAACTCCAGCGCGAGAACCGCATTCAAACTGGGCTAAACTGAGTAAATCGCCAGAAGTCGACTTTTACTCAATTACGGCCCCTTGCCCTTATGCAATGGGCATTTCCGCCAAAAGGTGTAGCTTGAAACACCCCGACTGCCCGCCGCGACTTCACACCGGCAGCGGTCCGCCGTCCTTCACTTCCTCGATCACGGCATAGGTTCGCGTCTCGCGCACACCGGGGAACTGCCACAGCCGCCGGCTGGCGAATTCGCGATACGCCTCCATGTCGCGCACCCGGAGCTTGATCAGGTAATCGAAACCGCCGGCCACCATGTGGCATTCCGCGATCTCCGGGTGGGTGAGCACCGCCGCCTTGAAGGCGTCGAAGATGTTCGGCGTGGTGCGATCGAGCAGCACCTCGACAAACACCGTCATGCCCGAGTCGAGCTTGGCCGGGTTCAGCCGCGCCTCGAAGCCCAGGATGTAGCCGTCGCGTAGCAGCCGCTGGGTGCGCGCTAGCACCGCCGTCGGCGACAGCGCGACTGCCTCGGCGAGCTTCAGATTGCTCAGGCGGCCGTCGGTCTGCAGGGCGGCGAGGATCTTGCGGTCGATGGCATCGATATCGGACATAAAAATCTGCTGTTACAGGATTTTTCACTACAAATCACTCAATTTTAGTGAATAACTCATCATTCAAATCCCTACGATAGCGACTTGTTCAAACATTTGGCAGCCAACGCTGCCGCGCCGGAGCCCGCCATGCGCCTGCCCTTCCCCTACCGCGAGGAAACCGCCATCGTCCGCCGCAACGTCGAGACGGTGGCGACGGTGCTTGACTGGCCGCAGGTGATCGACACCGCCCGACCGTGGGTGGCGGCGGTTCGCAAGAACCCGCCGCCGTTCTGGGCGATGGAAAGCCTGCTCAAGGAATATCCGATCTCGAAGCCGGAAGGCCTGGCGCTGATGCGGCTCGCCGAGGCGCTGCTGCGGGTGCCCGATTCGGCCACCGCCATCGCGCTGACGGCCGACCAGCTTGGCCGTGCCGACTTCGACGCCAGCGGCGACGGCGTCATGGCGCGGCTGTCGAACTCGGTCATCGCGCTGTCGAAAAAAACGCTGCCCGACGCCGGACAGCCGGCGGGTCTGTTCGTCAAACTGGGGGCCAAAACCGTGGTCGCCGCCACGCTGCGCGCGGTGCAACTGCTGGCCAGACAGTTCGTGCTCGGGCAGACGATTGAGGACGCGCTCGGCGAGGCCAAAGCGCAGCGTCGTAGCGAGCCGCGCCTGCGCTTCAGCTTCGACATGCTGGGCGAGGGCGCGCGCACGATGGCCGATGCCGAGCGCTACTTCGCCAGCTATCGGCACGCGATCCAGCAGCTCGCGCAGGCGCACCCGCCTGCGCACGGGGCGTCGCCGCAGAACAGCGACGGCATCTCGATCAAGCTCTCCGCGCTGCATCCGCGTTACGAGGACGCCCAGCGTGAGCGCGTGATGAACGAGCTGGTGCCGCGCGTCTGGCAGCTTTGCGACATGGCCGCCGCCGCACGCATCAATCTCACCATCGACGCCGAAGAAGTCGACCGCCTCGAACTCTCGCTCGACGTGTTCGATGCGCTGCTGCAACGGGTGAAAGCGACGCATCCCGCGTGGACCGGTTTCGGCCTTGCGCTACAGGCCTACCAGACCCGCGCGCTCGAACTGGTCGAACAGGTCGGCGCGCTGGCGCGGCAGCACGGCCTGCGCCTGATGTGCCGGCTGGTCAAGGGCGCCTACTGGGACAGCGAGATCAAGCGCGCGCAGGAGATGGGCCTGCCGGCGTACCCGGTGTTCACCCACAAGCACCATTCCGATTCCAGCTACCTCGCCTGCGCGGCCTCGCTGCTGCGGCAGAACGACGTGTTCTTCGCGCAATTCGCGACCCACAATGCCGGCACCATCGCGGCGATTCTGCAGATGGCGAAACACTTCGGCGCCGCTTTCGAACTCCAGCGCCTGCACGGCATGGGCAGCGGCGTCTACCAGGAGCTGCTGCGTTCGGCGGCGGTTGCGCCCAGTCAGGCGCTGCGCGTCTACGCGCCGGTCGGCTCGCATCAGGATCTGCTCGCCTATCTCGTCCGCCGCCTGCTCGAAAACGGCGCCAATTCGTCGTTCGTGCATCAGCTCGCCGACGACACCGTGCCGGTGGAGGAATTGCTGGCGTCGCCGCTGCACGTCACCGAGGCACAACCCTTCCCGCTGCCGCAGGACATTCTGGCGCCGCGCCGCAACAGCGACGGCGTCGACCTCACCGTGGAGAGCATGCGCCAGCCATTGCTCGCCGCGCTGGCGACCACGCAGATCGTACGTCCGGCCGACGCAACCGCCAGCGAGGCCGCGGCTGCGATGCAGCGGGCGCACGCAGCATTCCACGACTGGCGCGAACGGCCGCCAGGCGAGCGCGCCGCCATGCTGCGCCGCACGGCGGACGCCTTGCAGGCGGAGCTGCCGCGCTTCTGCGCGCTGCTGGTGAAAGAAGCGTTCAAGACCTGGGGCGACGCCGTCGCCGAGGTGCGCGAAGCGATCGACTTCCTGCGCTATTACGCCGACGAGGCGGAGCGCATCTGTGCGCCGATCGTGCTACCCGGCCCGACCGGCGAGAGCAACATGCTCTATCCGCGCGGCCGCGGCGCCTGGGTCTGCATCAGCCCGTGGAATTTTCCGCTGGCGATCTTCATGGGTCAGGTTGCCGCGGCGCTGGTGACCGGCAACACGGTCGTCGCCAAGCCGGCCGAGCAGACGCCAGTCGTCGCGCTGGAAGCGGTCAAGCTGCTGCATGCGGCCGGCGTTCCTGCCGACGTATTGCAGACCGTGACCGGACTCGGCGAAACGGTCGGCGCTACGCTGGTCGCGCATCCCGATGTCGCCGGCGTCGTCTTCACCGGCTCGACGCAGGTGGCGAAAATCATCCAGCGCGCGCTGGCCGCGAAGGATGGCGCCATCGTGCCGCTGATCGCCGAGACCGGCGGCATCAACGCGATGCTGGTCGATTCCACCGCACTGCCGGAGCACGTCGTCGACGCCGTGGTGCAATCCGCCTTCCGTTCCGCCGGCCAGCGCTGCTCGGCGTTGCGCCTGCTCTGCGTGCACGAGGAGATCGCCGATCACGTGATCGCCATGCTGCGCGGTGCGATGCTGGAGCTGGTCGTCGGCGACACGACATCGCTCGCCACCGACGTCGGACCGCTGATCGATCGCGAGGCGTTCGATGGCATCCGCGCCCAGGTCGAACGATTGGCCGCTCAAACTGTGGGAGCGGGCTTGCCCGCGAACGACTTGACCACAGAATCCGGGCAGATCGCGACCAAGGCCGATCCCACGGGCGCAGTTGTCGACGCCAGCACCCACACCATCGGCCCCCATCTCTTTGAAGTCGACAGCGTCGCCGCCGTCAAGCAGGAAATCTTCGGCCCCGTGCTGCAAATAGTGCGCTGGTCTGGCGACCCGGCCGCCGTCATTGCGCAGATCAATGCGCTCGGCTATGGCCTGACCCTGGGCATCCAGACCCGCATCGACAGCCGCGCCCAGGCGCTCGCGCGGCAGGCGCACGTCGGCAACGTCTACATCAATCGCAACATCATCGGCGCGGTGGTCGGTGTGCAGCCGTTCGGCGGCGAAGGCCTCTCCGGCACCGGGCCGAAGGCGGGCGGCCCGTTCTACCTGCCGCGCTTCCTCGGCGAGCAGACGGTCACCATCAATACTGTCGCCGCCGGCGGCAACGTCACGCTGATGACCGCGTAGCCGTGGCGACGCGGCGGTGGCACGACTCCTGCCTGTATGGCGCCACAGGCAATGGAACAGGCGTTTTCGGCATGACCTCCCGCCCTGAATCAGGGCAGAATACCGGCCATTAACGGGTTGGCATTCGGGGAGGATGCCAACTCGGTCCAAGACAACTTTCAAGCGGGGAACTCCATGTCAATCGACGTATTGCTGCAGCAAATCGTCAATGGCCTGGTCGTGGGCAGCGTTTACGCGCTGGTCGCACTGGGCTATACGATGGTCTACGGCATCTTGCAACTCATCAATTTCGCGCACGGCGAGATTGTGATGATCGGCGGCCTGACCGCACTGGTAGCGGCCAAGTGGCTGCTGGGCATGGGCACGCCGCCGATTCTGGCGCTGCTGATCGCCATCCTGTTCGCGATGGTGGTGTGCGCAATCGTCGGCGTAACGATCGAACGCGTCGCCTACCGGCCATTGCGCAACGCACCGCGGCTGGCGCCGCTGATCACCGCGATCGGCGTCTCCATCCTGTTGCAGCAACTGGCCATCCTCGTCTTCGGACGCAACTACTTCTCCTTCCCCGAGCTAATCTCCAAGACGCCGATGAACATCGGCCACGTCACGATCACGCCGAACGAGATCGTGATCTTCGTGTCGTCGATCGCGCTGATGGCCGGCCTGCTCTGGCTGGTGCACAACACCAAGGTCGGCACCGCGATGCGGGCGACGGCGGAGAACCAGAAGGTCGCCGGCCTGATGGGTATCGACATCAACAAGATCATCGCCATCACCTTCGCCATCGGTTCCGGCCTCGGCGCCATTGCCGGCGTGATGGTGGCCTCGAACTACGGCCAGGCGCACTACTACATGGGCTTCATGCTCGGCCTCAAGGCGTTCACCGCTGCGGTCATGGGCGGCATCGGCAACCTCTGGGGCGCGATGGTCGGCGGCCTGATCCTCGGCCTGGTCGAGAACGTGGGCCTGATCTTCGTGCGCGGCGACTACAAGGACATCTTCGCCTTCGTCGTGCTGGTGCTGGTGCTGATCTTCCGTCCGCAGGGCCTGATCGGCGAACGCGTTGCGGAAAGGGCCTGATTGATGAACGGCATTCTGCAAGACAAGAAAAAGGTGATCATCGCCATCGGCGTACTCGCCGTAGTGCTCATCATCCTGCCCTTCCTCGCCGGCATGCTCGGTCAGGCGTGGGTGCGCATCCTCAACGTCACGCTGCTGTATGTGATGCTGGCGCTGGGCCTGAACGTGGTGGTCGGCGTCGCCGGCCTGCTCGACCTCGGTTACGTCGCGTTCTACGCGGTAGGCGCCTACACCTGGTCGCTGCTCGCCTCGGCGCACTTCGATCTGCATTATCCGTTCTGGGTGCTGCTGCCGCTCGGCGCCTTCCTCGCCGGGCTCGCGGGTCTCTTGCTCGGCGCGCCCGTGCTCAAGCTGCGCGGCGACTATCTCGCCATCGTCACGCTCGGTTTCGGCGAAATCGTGCGCATCCTGATGAACAACCTCGACAAGGTCAGCCTGCCCTGGTCGGACGAGGTTTACAACCTCACCAATGGTCCGCGCGGCATTACCGGTATCGACGGCCTCAATTTCTTCGGCTTCAAGGTGCGCAGCGGGCTCAATCTGTTCGGCCTCGAAATTACCGGCCTGCAGCTCTACTACTTTGTGTTCCTGCTGTTCACGATCCTGTCGATTGTGGGCGTTTACCGCCTGCAACACTCGCGGCTGGGTCGCGCCTGGCAGGCCCTGCGCGAGGACGAAATCGCGGCCAAGGCGATGGGCATCAACACCCGCAACATCAAGCTTGCCGCGTTCGCGTTCGGTGCGTTGACCGGTGGTCTGGCCGGTGGCCTGTTCGCCGCGATGCAGGGCTTCGTGAGCCCCGAATCGTTCGGCCTGCTGGAATCGGTGATGATCCTCGCGATGGTGGTGCTTGGCGGCATGGGCCATATTCCCGGCGTGATCCTGGGCGCCGTGTTGCTGGCGGCCATGCCCGAGGTCATCCGCTACGCCGCCGACGAGCGCGTGCAGCACAACATCTTCGGCACCGTGATCATCGCGCCCGAGGTGCTGCGCAATCTGCTGTTCTCGCTGGCCATGATCCTCATCATGCTGTTCAAACCGGCCGGACTGTGGCCGTCACCGGAGAAGAAGTAATGGCCGACATGCTCTTCACCGCCGAAGGCGTCACCAAAAAATTTGGCGGCGTAACCGCGCTCGACAACGTGTCGATGTCGATCGCGCGCAATTCCATCTTCGGGCTGATCGGCCCGAACGGCGCCGGCAAAACGACGTTTTTCAACACGCTGACGGGGCTCTATCAGGTCAACGAAGGCCGGTTTACCTTCGACGGCAAGCCGCTCAACGTGAAAGCGCCGCACGAGGTCGCCGAGGTAGGCATCGCGCGCACCTTCCAGAACATCCGCCTGTTTGGCGAAATGTCGGTGCTGGAAAACGTGATGGTCGGCCGCCATGTCCGCACCAAGGCGGGTGCCTTCGGCGCGATCTTCCGCACGCCGGCGGCTCGCCGCGAAGAGCGGGAAATCGCCGAGCGCGCCCGCGAACTGCTCGACTACATCGGCCTCAGCAAACGCGCCGGCGACAAGAGCCGCACGCTGGCCTACGGTGAACAGCGGCGTCTGGAAATCGCCCGCGCGCTGGCGACCGATCCGAAGATGATCGCGCTCGACGAACCGGCTGCCGGGATGAACGCGACCGAAACCGTCACGCTGCGCCAGTTGATCGAGCGCATCGCACGCGACGGGACAACCGTGATGCTGATCGAGCACGACATGCGACTGGTGATGAACGTTTGCCAGCACATTGCAGTGCTCGACTACGGAAGAAAAATCGCCGACGGAACGCCCGCAGAAATCCAGAAGGACGCTGCGGTCATCAAGGCCTATCTGGGTGGCGCACACGGAGACGCCGAAGGAAGCAAGCAATGAGCGCCATGCTGGACGTCAAAAAGCTCGAAGTCGCCTATGGCGGCATCAAGGCAATCAAGGGCATCAGTTTTCATGTCGACGAAGGCGAACTGGTGACCCTGATCGGCGCCAACGGCGCCGGCAAATCAAGCACGCTGCGGGCGCTGTCGGGTCTGATCCGTCCTGCCGGCGGTAGCGTCAGTTACAAGGGCGATGACATCACCGGCATTCCGTCGCACGCACTGGTTGGCAAGGGCATTGCACTGTGCCCCGAGGGCCGCGGCGTGTTCGCGCGGCTGTCGGTGCACGAAAACCTGCTCATGGGCGCCTTTGCCCGCAACGACAAGGCGCAGATTCTGCGCGAGGTCGATGAGATCTACACCATGATCCCGCGACTCAAGGAGCGCACGACGCAACTCGCCGGAACGCTGTCCGGCGGCGAACAGCAGATGCTGGCAATCGGTCGCGCGATGCTGGCGCAGCCGAAGCTGCTGATGCTCGACGAGCCGTCGATGGGCCTGGCGCCGCTGATGGTTGAGAAGATTTTCGAAATCATCAATCTGATCGCCAGGCGCGGTACCACGATCCTGCTGATCGAGCAAAACGCCCAGCTTGCGCTGGAGAACGCGCATCGTGGCTACGTGCTCGAGTCTGGCGAGATCACGCTGACCGGCGACGCCAAAACCCTGCTCGCCGACCCGCGGGTGAAAGAGGCCTATCTCGGCGGTTGATCGGGAGCCGCGTGGGCACGGGTGCCCACGCGACGCGCGGCCCGTTCCCCGTTTCGCGCCTAGAGATTGCCGGCGAACAGGCGCCGCACGAACAAGTCCTTGAAGCTATGCGCCTCGGCCAGACCGAGGCGTTCGAGGTAAGCGTGCGGCGCTTCCCGTCCCTCCCACAGGCTGCGCACGGCCATCGTGACCAGTTCGGCGGGATGGTTGGTCGCGTGCTTCAGCTTCTTGAGAGCACGAACGATGTGCAACTCGTCGTCGGTGAGATCGGTGCCAAACGGGAAGTCCGGCAGCAGGCCGGCTTCCGTCCAGGGGTGAAGCTTGCTCTCCAGCGTCTGCGGCAAGTTGTTGCGGTACCGATCCGGCAGGACGTAGGAGGTTTCGAGCTTGCCGTGGGCTTTGGCCTCGCGGACCAGTTCCTCCTGGAACCGCGAGTCGGCAATCGCGAGCAGGCGTTTGACCACTTCGGAATCGCTCTGCCCCCGCAAATCGGCCATGCCATATTCAGTGACGACGATGTCGCGCAGATGGCGCGGGATCGTGACATGCCCGTAGTTCCACACGATACTCGAACGCAGACCGTCCTTGTTGTCGTGGGTGGCGCGCAGCATCATCAGCAGCCGTGCATCGGGCAAGGCATGGGCCATCGCGACAAAGTTGTACTGGCCACCAACGCCACTGACTACTTCGCCCGTCTCCAGGCCGTCGCTGGCTGCCGCGCCCAGCAGGGTCATGATCATCGTTGTATTCATGAAGCGCGCCTTGCGTCGCTGCGCCCGCTTGAGATCACCATGACCGTATAGCTGGTTGATGAAATCGATGCGCGTCATGTCGATCTTGGCCAGCTCCTGCTCCGGCATGCTGCGCAGGCGCTGGTAGAAGTCGCGCGGCCCGAGGAAGAAGCCGCCGGTCATGTAAACGCCGCCGCCCAGCCGCGTGCCGAGCATGTGCGCGCAGACAGCTTCGAAGTTGTCGTCGTCGAACAGGTTGTTGCCACAACGATGCTCGCCCAGCACCAGCGTCTCGCCGTCGAGCCGGACGCCGGCGCGAAGTACGCCGAACCGCAGCAGAAAATCCAGATCTTCGCCGGCCAGCGGCGAACGTACCTGTCCGGCGTCCAGCAACGCCCGCAAGGTGTCGGGCGTCACCGTTTCGTCGGCAATCTTGCCGTCGTTGATGAGCTGCTGCAAGCCGGTATCGGCAAACACTTCGCGACGGATGATGCCGGCTTCGATCAGACGCAGGAAACCGTTGACGAACATTTCCGAGCAACCGTACAGTCCGCGGTCGAAGCGGCCCAATTCGCGGCCATCGATGCCGTCGGGGCACAGGCTTTCCAGCATCTGCCGGTACTCCGCGCCGTGCCGGTCGCGCACGATCAACGCCTGGGCAATGGCATCGCCCAGCGATCCGATGCCGATCTGCAGGGTGCCGTCATCGGCGACCAGGCTGCTGGCGTGCAGGCCGATCGCGTAGTCTGCCGCCGTTACCTTGGCGTTCGGCGGCGCAAACACGGCGTGCGTCGCAGCGGGGTCGGTTACCACGATATCGAAGAAGCCGGGCTTGACCTCGGCGCCGCCCAGCATGAAGGGCATCTCGCGGTTAATGACGCCAACCTTGATCAGCGGCATGCCGCGCTCGGCGTATTTCTCGACCACCTCAAACGTCACGTCGGGATTGCTGGACAGGCTCAGTCGCATCGTCTCGCCGTCACCGCGCACGGCAATGGCCTGAGCGATGACGTTCATGCCCTGCACCGCCATGTCGCGTGCAACGAAGGTGTAATTGGTCGAGATATACCCCTGTTGCGCCACGACATTGCCGAGATAGTCGCCGGTCTTCATGAAAAACTCGCGCACCTCGATATTGTCCGGCAGTTGGCCGGCGCGCAGGTCTTTCACATATTCCAGGTCCGGATAGTCGGCAAACACCCGCTCCACCAGCGGCTGCAGAAAGTGCTCCTCCAGTTCGCTCTTGCCGGTAGGCCGTTCGAGCGACAGCGCGGTGATGATGCGCAAGCGCCGCGCCGGATTGCTTTTGATGCGGCGATACAGCGTGTTGACAAAGGGATTGGGCTTGCCGACGCCCAGCGGTATGCCCAGCACGATGTCACCTGCGATCGTGTCGAGAACGTTGTCGACGGCGGCGTCGATCGATGCAATGAATAACGGCTTGGCCACAATGCCCTCCCGGCGCGGATTACCCGCGATTGTCCTGTCTATAAATGGTATGTTGCCGGTCAGCCGGCAACTTGATGGCGCGCAATGACCCGACGGTTCGGTCACTGGACGCATGACCGGCGTGCATTCAAGTCTGCAAGTTTTCCGTCATTGACATTCGGTGAACTGACACAAAATACCAAAAGTTAGCGCGCTTTTGCCGGCGTTGCTCCGTTGTCCCCTCGCCGCCGGAATCCCCAATGAGCAATCTGCAGCAACGCCTCGACGCGCTTTCCCCGCAACGCCTCAAGGGAATTCTTCGCGGCATCGAAAAGGAAAGCCTGCGTGCGCAGGCAACCGGCGGCTTGGCGCTGACGCCGCATCCGGTGGGCCTCGGGTCGGCTCTGACGCACGCCCAGATCACCACCGACTTCAGCGAATCGCAGGTCGAACTGATCACCCGCGCCCACGGCGACGTGCAAAGCGTGCTCGACGACCTGACGGCGCTGCACGCGTTCACCTATCGGATACTGCGCGAGGCCGGCGACGAAATGCTCTGGGTTTCAAGCATGCCGTGCGGGCTGCCGACCGACGAGACCATTCCGCTTGCCCGCTACGGCTCGTCGAATATCGGTCGCGCCAAGAGCGTCTACCGCATGGGCCTCGGGCACCGCTACGGTCGGCGCATGCAGACGATCTCCGGTATTCACTACAACTGGTCGCTGCCCGGCCTGTCGAACGACGAGTACTTCGCGCTGATCCGCAATTTCCGCCGTCACGCCTTCCTGCTGATGACGCTGTTCGGCGCGTCGCCAGCCGTCTGTTCGACCTTCGTCGAAGGACGCCCGCATGGTTTGCAGTCACTGCGCAGCGGCAGCATGTACATGCCTCATGGCACATCGCTCCGAATGGGGCGCCTTGGCTATCAGAGCGATGCCCAGTCGTCGCTCGCCGTCAGCTACAACAGTCTCGAAAACTACGCGGCATCGCTGCAAGACGCGCTGACGCGTCCCTACCCAGCCTATGAGGCCATTGGCATCACCAATCCGGGCGGCGAATACAACCAGCTGGCAACGACCCTGTTGCAGATCGAGAACGAGTTTTACGGCACCATTCGTCCGAAACGGGTTATCCATTCCGGCGAACGGCCATTGCATGCGCTACGCGAGCGTGGCGTCGAGTACGTCGAAGTACGGCTGATGGACCTCGATCCGTTCGAACCGGTCGGCATCCGCGACTCCACGATGCGCTTTCTGGACGCCTTCCTGCTGCACTGTACGCTGAGCGACAGCCCACCCGATACGCCGGAGGAAATCGCCGCGCTTGCCCGCAACCAGCATCTCACTGCGGCGCACGGCCGCGAACCAGGTCTCACGCTGGACCGCAACGGTGAAGCGGTGAACTTGGTCGACTGGGCGCTCGCCATCGTTGCCGACTGCCTGCCCATCGCGCGCGCGCTCGATGCCGCGCTGGCGACCGGCAACCAGCACGTCGAGGCAGTCGAGGCCGCCCGCACGGCACTGCTGAAACCCGAGACTTTGCCGTCCGCCCGCGTGTTGCAGGCGATGGCCGACCATCACGAAAACTCCTTCGTCCGCTTCGTGCGCGAACGCTCCGTTCAGACGAAAGACGCCCTGCTCGCGCTGCCATTCCTATCCGCCGAGGCGGATCGCCAGCGCGGGATGGTCGAAGCGTCGATCGCCGCGCAGCGCAGCATCGAAGCATCCGATGCGATGCCGTTCGAGGAATTCCGAAAACAATACGTGTCGGTTGATCGTCTGGTCGTTTAGGGCAACACCGGAGGCGCTTCGCTAAACTGTTCCGTCCGTTCAAGCCCGATTCATCATGGAACGCCGCCCGCTATTTCACGCCAATCTCGATGTCTCCGTCCTTTCGCTCGGCACCATGACCTGGGGCGAGCAGAACGGCGAAGCCGAGGCACACGCCCAGCTTGAGTGGGCAGTCAACAACGACATCAATTTTGTCGATACCGCCGAGATGTATCCGGTGCCGCCGTGCGCCGAAACTGGCATGCGTACCGAACTGATTCTTGGCAACTGGCTGGGCAAGGCCGGCAACCGGCGCAAGGTTCTTCTCGCCACCAAAATCGCGGGGCCCGGCCGCCGCGACTGGATTCGCAATGGCGCAACGGCGCTGACCAAGGCCAACATCATCGACGCCTGCGAGGGTTCGCTGCGCAGGCTGCAAACGGACTTCATCGACCTCTACCAGATCCACTGGCCCGACCGCAACGTCGCGGCCTTTGGTAGCTGGCGCTTCGACAGCGGCAAGGAACGGCCGACGATACCAATCGTGGAACAGGTCGAAGCCATGCAGACATTGATCCGGCAGGGCAAGATCGGCGGTTATGGCCTGTCGAACGAAACCGCCTGGGGCACCACGATGTTCTGCCGCGCGGCGGAACAACTGGGCGCACCGAAACCCGCCTCGATCCAGAACCCGTACTGCTTGCTGAACCGCAGCTTCGAGGGCGATCTGGCCGAGGTGAGCTATCGTGAGCAGGTGCCGCTCCTGGCCTACAGCGTGCTGGGCATGGGCATGCTGACCGGCAAGTACCTCAACGGGGCGCTACCCGCCGGCTCGCGCTTCCAGAAGTTCGGCGAGACGATGGGCGGACGCTATCGCCGTCCGTTGGCGCACGTCGCCACCGAGGAGTACGCCGCCCTCGCCCGCAAGCACGGGATGTCGCTGATCGAACTGGCCATGTCGTTTGCCGCGACACGCTGGTTTGTCGGCAGCCTGATTATTGGCGGCACATCGGTCGCCCAGCTTGAACAGGTACTGAGGTCTTACCAGACCAAATTGCCGCCGGAGTTGATTGCGGAGGTCGACGCCATCGGCAACCGCTATCTGCATCCCACCGCATAAAAAAAGGCCCGCAGTTGCGGGCCTTTTTGCTTGATTTGCCAGGCTTGCGCCCGACAACCGACAGCGCGATTACTTCTTCTTCGCGTCTTTCGCCGGAGCCGCAGCAGCGGCGGCAGGTGCCTTCTGCTTCGAGGCAGCAACTTCAGCCGCAGCAGCCGGTGCACCTTCAACGGCAGCTTCTTCGGCAACGACCGATGCGGTGGCAAACACTGCATCCTTGTTGCGACCGTGGAACACCAGGCTCACGCCGTCCGGCAGTTTGACGTCCACAGCGTGGATCGACTCGCCGGACTTCAAATCCTTGAGATCCACTTCGATGAAGCGCGGCAGATCTTTCGGCAGACAGACGACTTCGACTTCGTTCAACACATGGTTGACGATCGCGGCTGAAAGCTTGACCGCGGGCGAAATTTCCTGATTGACGAAGTGCACCGGCACCTTCATGTGCAGCTTCTTGTTCGCGTCAACACGCTGGAAGTCGATGTGCTGGATCAATTGCTTGAACGGGTGATACTGCACATCGCGCAGCAGCACCTGGGCCTTGGCGCTGCCGAGCGTCATGGTCAGGATCGAACTGTGAAAATCCTCTTTCTTGAGGGCATGCCACAGCGCGTTGTGGTCGAGCTCGATCAGATCGGGCTTGGCTTCGCCACCATAGACGATGCCCGGCACTTTGGCCGTGTTGCGCAGGCGGCGGCTCGCACTACTGCCTTGCGCTGTCCGCGCGAACGCGGTGAATTCGGTTGCCATTTCTGTTACTCCAGTTTTGGTTGTAGGTTTTGTCGCGACCCCGCGACCAGGGTGACGTCAAAAGCCCGTTTGCTTCATTGCAAGCGGGAAAAACATGCTCCCTCCCCCAGCGGGGGAGGGTTGGGGAGGGGGATACGTTGCATGGTGCATCACTTATTGCGATGCAGTCTGCCCCCACCCTGGCCCTCCCCCTCCGGGGGAGGGAAAATAACTACTCCGTAAACAGCGACGAAACGCTGTCCTCGTTGCTGATGCGCTGCATCGTCTCGGCGATTAACTGCGCACTGGAAATCTGCCGGATCTTGCCGCCATTCGCGGCCAGCACTTCGGCCTCTTTCGCCAGCGGGATGGTGTCGGTGACCACCAGCGAATCGAGCGACGGGCCAGCGATGCGGTTTACCGCCTCACCCGACAGAACTGCGTGCGTGCAGTAGGCAATGACCTTCACCGCACCGTTGTCCTTCAGTGCCTGCGCCGCCTTGCACAACGTGTTGGCGGTATCGACGATGTCGTCCATGATCAGGCAGGTGCGACCGCGCACGTCGCCGATGATGTTCATCACTTCCGACACGTTGGCCTTCGGGCGACGCTTGTCGATGATCGCCAGATCGGTGTCGAGGCGTTTTGCCACCGCGCGGGCACGCACCACGCCACCGACGTCCGGGGACACCACCAGCAGGTTGTCGTATTTCTGCTTCCAGATGTCGGCCAGCAGAATCGGCGTGGCGTAGATGTTGTCGACCGGGATGTTGAAGAAGCCCTGGATCTGGTCGGCGTGCAGATCCATCGTCAGCACGCGATCGACGCCGACCGCTGTCAGCATGTCGGCCACCACCTTGGCGGAGATCGCCACCCGGGCCGAGCGCGGACGGCGGTCCTGGCGGGCATAGCCGAAGTACGGCATGGCGGCGGTGATGCGGCCGGCGGAAGCGCGTTTCAGCGCGTCCACCATGATCACCAGTTCCATCAGGTTGTCGTTGGTCGGCGCACAGGTCGATTGCAGCACGAAGACGTCGCGACCGCGGACGTTTTCGAGAATTTCGACGTTGACTTCGCCATCGGAGAAGCGGCCAACCTGCGCCTTGCCCAGTCGCATACCGAGGTGTTCGACGACGGAATGGGCAAGCCTGGCGTTGGCGTTGCCGGTGAAGACCATCATGTCGTGGAAACTCATGGCGGGCCTGTCTGCGATCTCGTTATGGGGCGGCCGGATTGCCGGCGGCGAGACGATCCGGGATTGCCGGAATCGGCGCCGCTGGCGCTACTGAAAAAAAAGCGGCCTTGGAGGTGTGCTCAAAGACCGCTTTAGCTGTTGGTGGCAGGGGAGGAAGGAATCGAACCCTCGAATGTCGGAATCAAAATCCGATGCCTTAACCGACTTGGCGACTCCCCTACACTTTCCGGCGATTCCCGGTAAGGTTTGCCTTACCAATCAATCACAGGAAGCCTTAAATTATAGCACTATCGGCCATCGAAAGTAGCGGATGATGCGCCACGGTGCGAACGGCCCATGCCTGCCAACCCGATTGCCGGAGGCGTTGCGCCATTTCGCCGGCGGCGCCGCGATCGCCAGCCCGCGCAAACACACAGGCGCCGGAGCCTGTCATGCGCGGCTCGGTACCGGCCGGACACAAGCCGGCCAGCGCCGCCCGCAGCGCGGCGATGGCGGGCTCCAGCCGCTCCGCCACCGGTTGCAAGTCGTTGTGACCGTGGTCCAGCGTGAATACGGCTGTCGGGTTGGCGGGTGTATCGCGGCGCAGTGCCGAATCGGAAAAGACGCTGGCCGTCGCCACGCCAACCGCCGGAAAGGCCAGCACATAGTCAGTCGCCGGCGCCGTTACCGCGAGTAGGCGCTCACCTATGCCACGCACCAGCGCCGGCCGACCAAAGACAAAGAACGGCACATCGGCACCGATGCCCATCGCCACCTGCTGCAGAGCCTCCCGCGATTGGTGCAGGGCCCACAGTTGGTTGAGCCCGAGCAATGTGGTTGCCGCGTCCGAGCTGCCGCCGCCAAGGCCGGCACCCTGCGGAATGCGCTTCTGCACGCGGATGTCCACGCCCGGCTTGCAGCCGGTTGCATCGCGCAGCGCCCGCGCCGCGCGGCAGCACAGCTCGGTCCGTTCGTCCAGCCCCGGCGGCGCGTCGACGAGGCGAATGGCGCCGTCATCGCGGCAGGCCAAGGTCACCGTGTCGGCCAGATCGATCGGCACAAACACGCTTTCGAGCAGGTGATAACCGTCGGCCCGCCGGCCCGTCACATGCAGGAACAGGTTCAGCTTGGCCGGCGCCGGCAGGCGCAGCGAACGCGCATTCACGGCGAGGCCCACTCGTCGATCAGCCAGCGCACTTCAACATCGGGCTGCGCCGGAAAGCTCCAGCGCATGCGGCGGGGCGCACCGGAGTCGCGCAGCCGCTCGCCAATTTCGATGTCCCAACCCGCTTGCAGGAATCGCCGCGGCCAGCCTGCCGCATCGCGCTCGACGCCGGTCACCGCTTCGGTCGTCGACGGCAAGCCCTGCAGCCAGGATGACAGTGCCGTGTCCTGAACCGGCAGGTCGATCGTCGGACGCAACAGCTCCACCACGCTGGCTGCAACCTGGCGGCCGCCGTTGGCGTCGGTCAGCGTCACCACGCCGCCCTCCGCCACCACCTCCGCCAGCGCCGTGCCGAGCGGCGAAAACAGGCTCAGCGTGCGCCGCCCCGGCGCCTCGGTGTAGCGGAATTGTCCGCTCACCTGCTCGCGCTCGCCCTTCGCGCTGAATCGTCCGGCCATCGAGAACTGCGCACGCGGCGCCATCGTCGCCATCGGTGCCGGCGCAGCGGCCGGCGTTGACTGCAATGGGGCGACACCGGCACAGCCGGACAGCAGCAAAGCGACAGCGACCAGCAACGGGCGCACAGCCACATGGGCACGGTGCGCAGCGCCACCGCAACGGACCGCCACCTATCGCTCCAGACGCGCCATCGTCTTTTTCAGGATGTCGCTGTCCGGCTGCGCTTTCAGTTGCGCCTGCCAGACCGTGCGCGCTTCGTCTTTGCGACCGAGCGACCACAGGACCTCACCGAGATGGGCCGCGATCTCGCCATCCTGAAACTTGTCGAAAGCCTGTTTCAGAAACGACTCGGCATCGGCCAGTCGTCCCTGCCGGAACGCGATCCAGCCCATGCTGTCGAGAATCGCGGCGTCGTCCGGCGCCAGTTCGTGGGCCATCTCGATCAGCGTGCGCGCTTCGTCTAGATTGATGTTGCGATCGGCAAAGCTGTAGCCGAGTGCGTTGTAGGCATGGGCACGCTTCGGCTGCAACGCGATCACGCGGCGCAAGCGCTTCTCGGCCTCGTCAAGGCGATCGATGCGCTCGGCGAGCATTGCGCTTTCATAGAGCAGGTCGGCGTCATCGGCATCCACGGCCAGCGCCGCGTCGAGCGCCTCGAATGCCTTGCCGTTTTCGCCGGCGTCGCGCCACAGTGCCGATTCCGTCTGGGCACGACTCAGGCGTTCGAACGCGCTGGCCGGCTTCAAGGCGCGCAGATGAGCGACCGCCTGCAGCAACTGTTTGTCCTGCGCCAGCGCACCGGCGATGCGAAGCTGCGATTCCCAGTAGCGCTCGCCGGGCGGCACCTGCGCGTAGCGTTCGACCGCTTCGGTCCAGCGTTTCTGGCCCTCCGAAATGCGGCCAAGGTAATAGCGCACGGCCGCCGGATCGCCGCGATCGGCCTCCAGCGCTTCGCTGAACTCGCGGTCGGCGGTTGCCCAGTCCTTGCCCTGAAAGGCCGCCAGTGTCGCCGCCAGTCGCATCTCCTCGGCGTCTTCCTTGCCGTCGTCGGCCAGCGCCAGGAAGCGCTTGCGCGCCTCGGCAAAATTCTCCAGATCGAACTCGGTGCGTGCGGCCAGCACCCGCAGCTCGCGACTGTCCGGCGCTGCCGCAATCGCGCGTTCCAACACCGTCATTGCCGCCGCGCGATCGGCGCCGGCGCCCTCCTTGCCGGCGGCAGAACGCGCCAGCAGCAGCCGGGACTTCACCGCCACCGCCTGCGGCCACTCGGGCTTCAGCGCCAGCGCGCGGTCGATCGCGAGCATCGCATCGTTGATGCGTGCATTGTTGTTGCCCGTGCTGGCCACGGCCAATGCATAAAACGATTCCGGCAGTTTCGGCAGGCGCTCGGTGAACACCGTGGCCAGTTTCACCGCGGCGTCGCGATCGCGATACTGCGCAAGTTGCCGCGCCACGTCCATCACCGCCTCGGCGCGGGTGGCCTCCGGCAAGGCAACGACACGGGCCACTGCCTGCTGCGCGCGCGCCTCGTCCTGACTGGTCAGCGCCAGTGCCAGCGCGATCTGCAGCGGCCGGATCGCTTCCGGGTCGGCTTCCTGCCAGAGCGCCGCGATCTCCTTGGCGTCGTCCACGCGGCGGGTACGCACCAGCAGATCGACGGCCCGCTCGGCCACCTTGGCGTCCTGCGTGCGCTTCGCCACTTCGTAGTAAGTCGCGGCGGCACTGGCGACATCGCCCTGCTGCAGCGCAAACTCGGCCGCGAGAATTCCCATCACCACCGCGCGATCGTTGATCGCCTGCGACGACATCGGGCGCGGCATCTGCGCCTGCGCGGACGGGGCAAAAGCAGTAACCGCACCTGTCGAGGCAAGCGCGATGGCCAGAGTCAGATGACGGTACTTCATGGCGTTGAGCATACACCCCGGCACCTGTTGAGTTTTCCCGAGTTGCCGACAAAGGCAACCGTTCGCCCTGAGCGTAGCGAAGGGTCCGATAGATGATGGTTCAAACCCTTCGCTATGCTCAGGGCGAACGGGGAGGGACGTCGCGAATTATGGAAACGTCAACAACAGAACGCCGCGCCTAAACTACTAGCGTTATGCCGGAACTTCCCGAAGTAGAAACTGTCTGCCGCGGCCTCGCGCCGACGCTCACGGGCGCCCGCATCGCCGACGTCATCGTGCGCGAGGCGCGCTTGCGCTGGCCAGTCGCCGCCGACTTTGCCGAGCGTCTGCGCGGGCGCCGCATCGAACGCGTCGAGCGGCGCAGCAAATACCTGCTGTTGCGGTTGTCCGGCAGCGATTCGCCAACGCTGCTGGTGCATCTGGGCATGACCGGCAGCTTCGTAGTCCGCGCCCTGCGCGCCGGCGCCAACGCGCCGCTGCGCATGCATGACCACGTCGACTTCCTGCTCGACACCGCGTCCGGCCGCTACCTGCTGCGCTACAACGATCCGCGCCGCTTCGGCTCGATGCACGTCTTCACCGGCGCCGACAGCGCGCAACCGCTGCTCGTCCATCTCGGCCCCGAGCCGCTGACCGATGCGCTCACAGGCGCGTACCTGTTCGAGCACACGCGTCGCCGCCCCGGCCCGATCAAGCAGGCGCTGATGGACAACACGCTGATTGTCGGCGTCGGCAACATCTACGCCAATGAATCGTTGTTCCGCGCCGGCATTCACCCCAACCGTGCCGCCAACCGCATCTCGCTGGTGCGCTATGAGCGGCTGGTGCAGGAGGTGAAGGCTGTGCTCGCCGAGGCCATCGATGCCGGCGGCTCCACCCTGCGCGACTTCGTCAACGCCAGCGGCGAGCCGGGCTACTTCCAGCTCGACTACTTCGTCTACGGCCGCGACGGTCAGCCCTGCAAACAATGCGGCGGCGCGCTAAAGCTGATGCGCCACGGCGGTCGGGCGACGGTGTATTGCGCGAGTTGCCAGCGGTAGTCGGTTACCTTCACACCACGCTGGGCTGGATCAATTGCAATGCTCATTTAGAAGACCCATGCCCGTTTGGCTGCTTGGCAATTTGGCGGGGAAATAGCGAGGTGGGTTCTGACGAATCTGTGACGTCCGTCTTACTCGGTCGCGGAGCGTGTCTTTCTAATTCTTATCCATCGCTCGATGCCATGCTTATGAGTCATCTTGCCAATCAAGGCTTGACAGTTCCCAATTTTTTTTTTTTGATAATGCCATCGTCATGTTTGTGACTACGTCATTTTCAAAGGGGATAACCTTGACTACATTCAATCGGACATTGATGAAAATAGCTGCGTCGATAGGATTTGTAATGCTACCGCTGGCGGCGAGCGCGGGGCTATGTAATGGCTCTAATAACGGGGCCACCATTGGATTTGTCACCGTTGGCTCTCCACAGGGTTGCGGTGGCTATTCGCAGAACTACGCGCTGGTCTGCTCCGGGGTCAATTCGCTAACAATGGTGCCATTTGGCCCTCCCCGCCGAGAGCCTGAATGCATGGCGCCACCGATCTAACGCAAGTATCTGGGAACTAGTCCACTGAAACTATGAAATCGCACCCCACTCGTGACGGATGGACGTACTCAGATGCTTGCCGCAGCATCCGGTGCAATTCTTCTGTTTCGGTGGACTAGAGATGACAATGCGCTCGCGACGAATTGCCGGCACAGGCTTGCTAGCTGCTGCAGTTGCGCTGGCCTTTTGGGGATGGTCAAGCTATCGCAAAGCAGACCTATCGCCGTCAGCCAGTGCTGAATCGATACCGTCAGCCATGGAGCGGACCGCCGGCCGTTCGTCGGCAGCAGGTTTGTCAAGGTCAAGTATCGCGGGCCAGCCATCGTCCTTAATGAGCCCTGCTGGAACCGCTCGCGCCACCGTCAACGATTCGCTCTCGCAGGCGTATCGAACGCTTTACGAAGCTGCCACGGCGGATGGCGCGTTACGTGCTATTGCGCAAAGTACACGAATCAATCCTCGGGATAAAGGCTATTTCGCGGCCTTTCTGAATGAGTTGTGTTCCAGCCCGATGGCAGTCAACGCTCGATCGTTACCCGCTGACGCAGCGCCGATAGTCGATCCAAGCGATAGCACACAACCCATCGATCAGCAACGCGCGCGCGTAACTCGGCATCACAGACGCCTCCGCAACTATTGCCAGGCAATGCCAGTGATCGATGCTGAAGCTATTCGTACACTCTGGCTAGCAGCCGACGAAGCCGGGGATGCCCGTGCGAAGGCTCGCCTAACTTGGTCGAAATTCGAGGGCACTTTTGCGCCCGATCCGATGGTGCCGGAGTCGAAGGCATTGGCGTCGAATCAGACCATGGCTCCGGTGGCCTGGAACCGCGAGACTTTGGACGCCTTGGTGGGTGGTATGTCCGCCAAAGATCCGTCGGCAATCGTGAACTTTGGGATGATGCTGCAACAAAGCGGGCAGACGAATTACGTAGCTCTGTCAGCTACCGGCGACGCGCTATCGACACTTCCTGTCGGAACGTGGGCGATGGTCGCCTGCGACTATGGAGGTCGCTGCGGTTCGGACAACCCAACAGTGCTCAATGCCTGCGCGACGGAGGCGCGATGCGATGTGGCTTCGCTTGAAGCGTACTACCGCAAATACCAGTGGACCGCTGAAGAAGCGGCCAGGTACGATGCGCTGGCCCCGTACTTGCGACAATTGATCGAGTCAGGCCAGGGTTTGGCACTGTTGGCCTATGATCCCACCAAACCACCCGTGCCTCGCTACTACGTGAAACCACCCCGCATTTTCATGCCCTGGTGACGGGTAGTAAGCTCCTGGCGCGATTGGCATTGCCTAGCGCGACGCCAGCGCCTCCCACTGCTCCATCGCGGCGAGGATCAATTCGTCGAGTTCGCCGACGCGTTTGGCGGCAATCGTGGCGCGTTTCGGGTCGCTTTGAAAGATCGCGCCGTCGGCGAGCAATACATTGAGTTCGCCCTGTTCGGCCTCCAGCGCTTCGATGCGACCCGGTAGTGCATCGAGTTCTCGCTGCTCCTTGTAGCTGAGCTTGCCGCGGGTCTTCGCCGGTTCCGGGCTCGCGTTACGTGCGACCGGCGCAGGCTCGTTGCGCGCCGGTGTGGACACGGGTTCAGGCGCCGCGAGGCTCGCCATCACGCGCGCCTGCGCCTGCCAGTCGGTGATGCCGCCTTCGTATTCGCGCCACAGGCCATTGCCTTCGGCGACCAGGCAACTGGTCACCACGTTGTCGAGAAAGCGGCGATCGTGGCTAACGATGAACACGGTGCCTTCGTAGCTGGCGAGCTTGTCTTCCAGCAGTTCCAGCGTGTCGATGTCGAGATCGTTGGTCGGTTCGTCGAGCACCAGCACGTTCGCTTCCTTTGCGAAATGCCGCGCCAGCAGCAGGCGATTGCGCTCGCCGCCCGAGAGCATGCGCACCGGCGCGTTCGCGCGCTCCGGCGGAAAGAGAAAGTCCTGCAGATAGGTCATCACATGCGTGCGCTTGCCGCCCACCTCGATCCAGTCGCTGCCGGGCGAGATGAATTCACCGAGCGTGGCGTTTTCGTCCAGCGCGTCGCGCATCTGGTCGAAGTACGCAATCTGCAGGTTCGCCCCGGTGCGGATCTTGCCGCTGTCCGGCGCCAGCTCGCCGAGGATCAGTTTCAAGAGCGTCGTCTTGCCGATGCCGTTCGGCCCGACCAGCCCCACCTTATCGCCGCGCAGGATGGTGGCGGTGAAATTCTTGACGATCACCTTTGCCTGTCCTGAGCTTGACGAAGGATCGCCAAACGACTTGCTAACGTCGGTCAGCTCGGCGATCACCTTGCCGGACTGCGCGCCGCTGCTGATGTCCAGCTTGACGCGGCCGAGCGTCTCGCGCCGCGCCGCACGTTGCAGGCGCAGCGACTCCAGCCGCCGCACGCGGCCTTCGTTGCGGGTGCGCCGCGCTTCCACGCCCTTGCGGATCCACACCTCTTCCTGCGCCAGCAGTTTGTCGAACTTGGCGTTGACGGTAGCCTCGAACTCATGCTGCGCCGCCTTCTGCGTCTCGTAGGCCGCGTAGTTGCCGGGGAAGGTCGTCAGCTTGCCGCGGTCGAGCTCGACGATGCGCGTGACCACGTTGTCGAGAAAGGCGCGGTCGTGGCTGATGATCACCGCGCTGCCCTTGAAGCCGCGCAGCAGCTCCTCCAGCCAGGCGATCGCGGCGAGGTCGAGGTGGTTGGTCGGCTCGTCGAGCAGCAGCAAGTCCGGCGAGGCGACCAGCGCGCGGGCGATGGCGACGCGTTTCTTGAGCCCGCCGGACAGCGTGGCGACTGCGGTCGCGGCGTCCAGACCAAGCTGCGTCAGCGTCGCCGTCACCCGCGATTCCCAGGTCCAGCCGTCGAGGGCGTCGATCTCGTGCTGCAAATCGGCCAGCGCGTGCGCGTCGCCACCGGCCGCCGAGAGCGTCTCGTAACGCTGGCGCAGCGCGCGTACCGGCGCCAGGCCCTCGGCCACGGCGTCGAACACGCTGACGCCGGCCGCGAACACCGGCTCCTGCGGCACGGTGGCCACGCGCAGCCCGCTTTGCTGCGCCAGCACGCCGTCGTCCAGCGTCTGGCGCCCGGCCAGCACTTTGAGCAGCGAGGTCTTGCCGGCGCCGTTGCGGCCGATCAGACCGATGCGTTCACGGGATTCGATGGCGAAGTCGGCGCCGTCGAGCAGTGCGGCGAGCCCGAAGGCGAGATGGGCGTTTTGCAGCGTGAGTAGAGCCATGTGCAAAGTGTAGTCGGCGGTGTATCAGCTTTTTCGTCAAATGGCGTACACGTTGGGCTCACATCGGCAAAACGTAATAAGTCGACTTTGCGTCATTTGCCCATCTTTTCCCAATTGAAATGAGGCTTTACCTAAAAAGATGTAACGACATCGCACCCCAGTTCAAACGCCGGAAATGCTGCACCGCACCCAAATTTTGCGCTGCTATCATGCTTCGCAAACCGTTGTGCCGCTGCACATTGCGCACGACGCACCGTCCGCCATTTGCGCATCGTTTCAAGGAGGAACCCGTGGACAAACCCTGGCTGAACAACTACCCGGCCGGCGTGCCCGCCACCATCAAGTACGACCAGTACAGCTCGATCGTGCAACTGCTCGAGGAAAGCTTCCAGAAGTACGCCAACCGCCCTGCCTTCAACAGCATGGGCAAGACGCTGACGTACGCCGAGGTGGACGAAACCTCCCGCGCGCTCGGCGCCTACCTGCAGAGCGTGGGCCTGCAGCCGGGCGACCGCGTTGCCTGCATGATGCCCAACGTGTTCCAGTACCCGATCGCAGTCGCCGCCATCCTGCGCGCCGGTTTCGTGCTGGTCAACGTCAACCCGCTCTACACGCCGCGCGAGCTGGAGCACCAGTTGAAGGATTCCGGCGCCAAGGCGATCGTCATCCTGGAAAACTTCGCCAGCACGCTGCAGCAGGTGCTCGACAAGACGCCGGTGAAGCACGTGATCCTCGCCGCGATGGGCGACATGCTCGGCTTCATCAAGGGCGGTCTGGTCAACTACGTGGTGCGCAACAAAAAGAAAATGGTGCCGCCGTTCTCGCTGCCGACGGCGGTCAAGTTCAACGACGCCGTCGCCCGCGGCAAGCCGCTGGCGCTGTCGCCGTCGAAAGCCAAATTCGAAGACCCGGCGGTGCTGCAATACACCGGCGGCACCACCGGCGTGTCGAAAGGCGCCACCCTGCTGCATCGCAACATCGTGGCCAACGTGCTGCAATCCGAAGCCTGGATGCAGCCGGCGCTGCACCACCCGAAAAAGCCCAAACCGCCGGAGCAACTCACCACCGTTTGCGCGCTGCCGCTGTATCACATCTTTGCGTTCACCGTCTGCTTCCTGCTCGCGGTGCGCACCGGCGGCCTGGTGCTGCTGGTGGTGAACCCGCGCGACATTCCGGGCACCATCAAGGGCCTCAAGGGCTTCAAGATCCACATGTTCCCGGCGGTCAACACGCTCTACAACGCGCTGCTCAATGACCCGTCGTTCAAGGAGCTCGACGTGTCCGACATGCGCGTCGCCAACGGCGGCGGCATGGCGGTGCAAAAGGCGGTGGCCGACCGCTGGCTCGCCGCCACCGGCTGCCCCATCGTGGAAGGCTACGGCCTCTCGGAGACCTCGCCCTCGGCCACCTGCAACCCGACCGATACCGACGCCTACTCCGGCACCATCGGCCTGCCGCTGCCGTCCACCGAGATTGCCATCCGCGACGACGACAACAACGACGTGAAGCAGGGCGAGCCGGGCGAAATCTGCATTCGCGGCCCGCAGGTGATGGCCGGCTACTGGCAGCGCCCCGACGAAACCGCCAAGGTGTTCGCGCCGGACGGCTTCTTCAAGTCCGGCGACATCGGCGTGATGGACGAGCGCGGCTACGTGAAGATCGTCGACCGCAAGAAGGACATGGTGCTGGTCTCCGGTTTCAACGTCTACCCGAACGAGGTGGAAGATGTGGTTGCCAGTTGCCCCGGCGTGCTGGAATGCGCCGTGATCGGCGTGCCCGACGAAAAATCTGGCGAAGCGGTCAAGGTTTTCATCGTCAAGAAAGACCCGAACCTCACCGAGCAGCAGGTGCGCGACTACTGCGAGGCCAACCTCGCCGGATACAAGAAGCCGAAATACATCGTCTTCCGCGCCGACCTGCCGAAAACCCCGGTCGGCAAAATCCTGCGGCGGGAGCTTCGGGATATGGAGAAGAAGGCGGCGTAGTTGCCGTTCTGCAACCCGTCACAAAACGGCCCCGATGGGCCGTTTTGTTTCTTGATTCCTCGCGTAGGCCCCGTGACTCGCAGCGCATCGACATGACCAATCACCTCGCTTACCCCTATCTCGCCCAATTCTTGGGCGGTTACTTCCATCAGGATTGCTACGACGACGGTGCGTTGGATCTGGAAATCATCGACGACTTCATCGCCTCGTCCTGGCCGTATCAGCGGCTTGGCGTGCGCGCGGACATTGGCAAATTTCTGCACGAACACGGCAACGACGCGCTGCGCAGCCTGACGGCCCTGTTTGCGCCCGACGTGCTGATCGGCGAAACCGACGCCGAAGTGCGCGCGTGGCTGGCTGCGGTTGCGTTCCGCCTCGAACGGGTCGCGGCAAGAGACGCCGAACAAGGTCGGTGATTTTCTGCACAATGCACGTTTGATCATGCAGGAGGCGCCATGAAACGAGTCACAGGCATCGGCGGTATCTTTTTCAAGGCCAAGGACGCGCCGGCACTGCACGCCTGGTACCAGCGGCATCTGGGCATCGACGTACAGGTGTGGGGCGGCGCGGCGTTCTCGTGGGCCGACGAACACGGAAAGCCGACCGGCGGCACCACCATCTGGTCGGTCAGCGGCGAATCGGCCGAGCAGTTCGCGCCGGGCAAGGCACCGTTCATGATCAACTACCGCGTCGAGGATGCGCGGGCGCTGCACAAGCTGCTGAAGGAAGAAGGCTGCAACGTGCTCGACAAGATCGACGATTCCGAGTACGGCGTCTTCGCCTGGGTGATCGACCCGGAAGGCAACAAGGTGGAGCTGTGGCAGCCGCCGGCGGGGCAGTAGCAGTCGCCTTGTCCGGCGGTAGGGTGGGCAACTTGTTGCCCACGCGTGCCTGCTAACCGGAGCCACGATGTCATTTCGCCCTTGCCGACTGCCCCCCGGAACCGACCTTCGTCGCGCCATCGAGGCGCTGGCGGCAACGCTACCGCACGGGTCGGGTTTTGTCGTCAGCGGTATCGGCAGCCTGACCGGCGCCCGCTTGCGTATGGCCAACGAAACGCAGGAGCGTCTGCTCGCCGGCCCGCTGGAAATCCTCACGCTGGCCGGTTCGATCGCGGCCGATGGCGCGCATCTGCACATGGCCGTCGCCAATGCGGCGGGTGAAGTGCTGGGCGGTCACGTCTGCTATGGCTGCGAAGTGCGGACCACCGCCGAGCTGCTGCTGGCGGAATTCGCCGGCTACCGGCTGTCGCGCGAACCCGACGCCGGCACCGGATTCCGGGAGCTGGTCGTCCGCGGCAGCGATCGGGACGACCGCCGATAGCCCGACCGGCGCTACGCCGGATCCTGAAAGCCGCCACGCCGGTAGGTGAGCACCAGCGTATCGCGCACGCCCGCCTCGCCGTCGGGCTGGATCGGCGTCGTTTCGTGGATCACGCGGGCGTCGTCGAGCAGCAGCACGGACCACGGCTCGGTGAGCGTAAAGCGCACGCCGCTCGGGCCGTGGGCATCGAACACACGCGATTCGCCGCCCTTGACGCCACGGCGATTGACCAGCACCACGGCAACGAAATCGACGCCATCGCGATGCGCGCCCTCCGGCGTTGGCCGGCCGATGCCCTCGGCGGTGTCGATGCGGAATTGATGCGCCTCGATGTACCAGCGTTCGGGCGGCGCGGCGAGCGTGCCGGCGCAAAGTTCGCCCACGCGCAGGATGAACTGGCGCCAAGTGTCGTTGCCCGCGATTTCCGGCGTCACCGGCTCGAACCAGCGCTCGATGCCGCCGTGCAAGGCGTTGTAGTCCAGCGGCTGCCAGTGCGCGCGATGCGGCACGTCGGCGAGTGCGGACGCGCCCGGCGTTTGCACGTACGACGCATGCCGGCGCGAGCGGTAGCGGCCCCCATCGCGCAGGTAAGCGTCGCGCGGCAGCGCGTCCCAGCTTGCGCGCAGCGGGTCAAGCGAGGTTGGCGCAATGCCGGTGACGGCGTCGAGCTGCGCCGGTGCGATCAGGCAAAAACCCTTGGCGCGCATTTCCTGCACAATCTCAGCCCTGTTCGCTACCGTTCGCATGGTGTTCCCGCCGTGACTCATTTTTCAGCCAATATCAATCGCATCGCGTTGCTGCGCAACAGCCGCGACAACGGTCTGCCCGATCTGGCGGCCTGCGCGCGCATCGTGCTCGACGCCGGCGCCGATGGCATCACCGTGCACCCGCGCCCCGACCAGCGCCACATTCGCGCCAGCGACATGCAACCGATCGCGGCGCTGCTGCGCGAGTTCCCCGGCCGTGAGTTCAACGTCGAAGGCAACCCGCATCACAATCTGGTGCAGATTGTAGAGAGCCTCGCCGGCGCCAACCTTGCTCCGCAACAGGTGACGCTGGTGCCCGATGCGCTGAATGTGCCCACCTCCAATCGCGGGTTCGCGGCGGGCGCGGAGATGGACGCCGTGCAGCCGCTGATCGCGCGCTGCAAGGCGCTGGGCACGCGGGTGAGCGTGTTCGTCGACGCCGATGTGTCGGCCGTGATCGCCGCGCGCGCGGCGGGCGCCGACCGCATCGAGCTCTACACCGAGCCCTACGCGCATGCCTGCGCGCCGGTGGCCGACGTGATGGCGAGCGCTGCGGCGCACGCGGCGTGCCGGCCGTTCGCCGATGCCGCGCGCAAGGCGCGCGAGATCGGGCTGGCCGTGAATGCCGGACACGATTTGAATCTGCACAACCTGCCGCTGCTGCTGCGCGAGGTGGCGCCGGACGAGGTGTCGATCGGTCACGCGTTCATCGCCGACGCGCTGCTGATGGGGCTGGCGGAGGCCACGCGCGCCTATCGCCGCATGTGTCATGGCCACTGAGCGCGTACTGCGCGATAACTCGATGGAGCGCGCGCTGGCCGACAGGCCGCTCGCGCTGACCCCCGGCGACCCGGCCGGCATCGGCCCCGAGATCGTCGCCAAAGCGCTGGCGCACGACGCCATCCTGCGCGGTCGCGTAGTGGTGGTGGGCGATCCGCTGGCGATGCGCGATGCGCTGGCGCGCTACGCGCCGCGGTTCCGCCTGCGCGAGGTCGATCTGCGCCGCGACGACGCGCTGCCGGAGGCTTTGCACGAGCACGAGATCGCGCTGCATGCCGTGCCCCGGCTTGCCGCGTTGCCGGCGACGGGCAAGGTCAGCGCCGAAGCCGGGCACGCGGCTTACGAGGCAATCGTCGAGGCCGCGACGCTAAGCCTGCAAGGGCACACCTGCGGCATGGCGACGGCGCCGGTCAGCAAGCTGGCGCTGCGCGCCGCCGGCGTCGGCGAGCCGGGGCATACCGAAATCCTCGCCCGCCTCGCCGGGCGCAGCGGCGACGACCAGTTCGCCATGATGTTCGCCAGCGAGCGCCTGCAGGTGGTGCTGGCGACCATCCATCTGCCGCTGGCGCAGGCACTCGCCACGCTGACACCGGCGCTGGTGCTGGCCAAGCTGAAGCTCACCCACGACGCCGGCCGCTGGCTCGGCAAAACCTCGCCGCTGATCGCGGTGGCCGGCATCAATCCGCACGCCGGCGAGGGCGGCATGCTCGGCGACGACGAGACGCGCGTGCTGCTGCCGGCCATCGCGCAGGCGCGGGCGCTGGGGCTCAACGTGACCGATCCGCTGCCGCCGGACACCGTGTTCATGCGTGCCCGCAACGGCGAGTTCGACGTGGTGCTGGCGATGTATCACGATCAGGGGCTGATTCCGGTCAAGCTGCTCGGGCTCGACCACGCGGTCAATGTGACCATCGGGCTGCCCTTCCTGCGCAGCAGCGTCGATCATGGCACCGCGTTCGACATCGCCGGGCGCGGCATCGCGTCGGAGGCGAATCTGCTGCACGTGCTGCGCTGGCATTTGGGGCGGATTGACGGCGCAGACTGACGATTCGGCCGGCGCACACCAAAATCATCATCTTTTTGTTGGAAACGCCGTCGCTTATGGCTTTTCAGGGCAATTTTTGCAATGTCGACTTTGCTACATTTCGGCGCGCAGACCCACAGCCAATGCGAGTTCCATGAAAAAGCCGTAAGTAGCTCGCGCTACGGACTGACCTTGCCGGCCAGCTCCGGCACCAGTGTTTTCACCGGTTTGCCGGCGAAGTGCAGGCGCAGGTTTTCGACGGCGAGATCGGCCATCGCCTGCCGCGTCTCGTGGGTGGCGCTGGCCACATGCGGCAGCAGCACCACGTTGCGGCGGTTGAACAGCGCTTCCGGCACTTTCGGTTCCGCCTCGAATACGTCGAGCCCGGCGCCGGCGATGGCGCCCGACTCGATCGCCCGCACCAGCGCGTCCTGGTCGACCACCGAGCCGCGCGCCACGTTGACGAAAAAGCCGCTCGGGCCGAGCGCTTCCAGCACGGCGGCATTGACCAGATGTTTGGTCGCGGCGCCGCCGGGCGTGATGGCGATCAGCACGTCGACGTCGCCGGCCATCTCGACCAGATTGCCGTAGTAGTCGTAGGGCACGTCCTGCCGGTTGCGCCCGAAATAGGCGATCTTCATCTTGTGCGCCGCCAGCCGCTCGGCGATGCCCTTGCCGATGCGGCCGAGGCCGATGATGCCGGCCGTCTTGCCCCACAGCGAATGGGTCAGCGGGTACTGGCCCTTGAGCCAGTCGCCGGCCTCGACGAACCGGTGCGCGCCGACGAACTGGCGGCAGGTCATCAGTGTCAGCGCGACGGCGGTATCGGCCACCTCGTCGTTCAACACGTCCGGCGTGTTGGTCACTTTCACCTTCGCTTCGGCACAGGCCGCGAGCGGCATGCCGTCATAGCCGACGCCGAACACGCTGACGATTTCGAGGTGGGGGAATTTCGCCAGTTGATCCGGCGCCAATTGCGAGCCGCCGAAGGCCACCATGCCGCGCGTGGTCGGCGCGATCTTCGCGATCAGCGCGCGCCGGGCTTCGGCGTCGGTGGCACCATGCAGATCGTGCACGGTGAAGTGCTCATGCAGCGGTTTGGCAAAGAACGCGGGCAGCGGAGCGATGGCGACGATTTCGGGTTTTGACATGGCGTACTTCTTCTGTCTGTAGGAGTGGCTTGCCGCGACTGATAAAGGTTGGGCTGTAGCGGTTGCGCTGCGGGTGGCGGCGGGCCGTTCCTACGTGGCGGACGAACGGGCGAGCAATGCCGCGATCAGACCGGCATCGCCGGCCTGCGTTTCGATGACGTTGCAGAAGCCGGCCTGGCGCGCGGTCGCGGCGATCCGCGCATGGCTGGCATACACCGGCAAGGCGAACAGCCGCGCCGCGCGTTCGCCCTCCGGCACCAGCGGCACCAGATGGGCGATGGCGTCGCTGCTCATCGCCGAGATGGCGTTGAGTTTGCCGCCGCGCAACAGTTCCAGCAGGCCGGTGGGGGGCGTATTCGGTGCCCGGCGGTGGTAAGCGGTGACTGCGCTGACGGTCGCGCCCCGCGCCGTCAGTGCCTCGCGCAGCAGTTCGCGGCCATCGTCGCCGCGAAAGATCACGATACGCCTGCCGCTGACGGCCGGGGCTTGCAGCGACGGCAGCGCCAGCAGGCCCTCGCTGTCGAAGCTGGTTTCCGGGATTTCGACGCCGGCCACGCCGCGCAGGCTCAATTCCTCCGCCGTGCCCGGCCCCGGCGCCAGCACATGCAGCCCGGCGGGTAGCTGGCGTGGCGTGGCGCCCAACGGCGCCAGCGTCATCTCGGCGGCACTGGGGCTGACGAAGATGGCGGCGTAGCAATGCGGCAGATCGGCCAGCGCGGTGGCCAGCGGCGCAGTGTCAGCTGGCGGCTCGATGATGGTGGTGGGAAACACGTAGGGCGTCGCCCCGAGCGCGGCCACGCGGGTCGCCGTGCGCGACGCCGGCATCACCGGGCGCGTGATGAGCAGATGCACAGCGGCGAGCGGGCCGGCGCTGGCCGCGGCCGGTTGCCGCAAATGAAAATCGGTGTTCACTTCGCGTTCGCTCCTCGGCAACGGCGGCGCAACTACAGGTTCAGGCTGGCGATGATGCGATCGGCGCCCTGCGCCTTGAGCGCCGCCGCCACTGCTTCACCCAGCGCCTCCGGCGCGTCCGGTGTGCCGAACGCTTCGGCACTAACGTATTCGCTGCCGTCGAGGTTGGCAACGAAGGCGCGCAGGCGCAGCGGCCGTTCGCCGTCCACCCAGTCGGCGTAGGCGCCGAGCGGCAGTTCGCAGCTGCCGCCGAGCAGCCGGCTCACCATGCGCTCGGCGGTGCAGGCGATGGCAGTCGGCGCGTGATCGAGCTCGGCCAGCAGTTCGGCGGTGTCTTCGTCGGCGGCGACAATCTCGATGCCGAGCGCCGCCTGGCCGGGCGCCGGCAGCGATTCCTCGATCGCGATGCGGGCCCGGATGCGCTCGCTCAAGCCAAGCCGGATCAGGCCGGCGGCGGCGAGAATGATGGCGTCGTAGTCGCCGGCATCGAGCTTGGCCAGGCGGGTGTTGACGTTGCCGCGCAGCGACTTGTATTCCAGCGCCGGGTAAGCGCGCTTGAGCACCGCCGCGCGGCGCAGGCTGGAGGTGCCGACCACGGCGCCCGCGGGCATGGCGGCCAGCGAGGCGTAGCGCGAGGAGACGAAGGCATCGCGGGCATCCTCGCGCGGCAGGATGGCGGCGAGCGCAAAGCCCTTCGGCAGCACCATCGGCACATCCTTCAGCGAATGCACCGCGAGCTGGGCGCGGCCTTCCTGCAGCGCCACTTCAAGCTCCTTGATGAACAAGCCCTTGCCGCCCACCTTGGCCAGCGGTTTGTCGAGAATCTGGTCGCCGCGCGTGGTCATGCCGAGCAGGGTGACGGCAAGGCCGGGAATTACACTTTCCAGTTCGGCCTTGACGTGCAGGGCCTGGGCGAGCGCCAGCGGGCTCTCGCGGGTAGCAATGATGAGGGATTCGCTCATGCGGTGCGCAATTGACAGATTGGGACGGACGGCAAGTGTGTCGGCCAGCGGCGGCCCGCTCACTCCCCGCTTCGGGGCCATTATCGCATCGGCGTTTTTGGCTGCGCTGACTGCGCTGCCCGGGCCGGCATCTGCCCAGAGCGCTGGCGCCGACGCGACGAAGCTGCCGGACACGTCGGCGCTGGCGCCATCCAGCCGCGAGTGGGAAAAAATCCTGCCGCTCGCCAGCGACCTCAAGGCGGACGGCGCGGCCGCGAATGCCGCGAAAAAACCGATCCTGCTGTTTTTCAACCTGACCGGCTGCCACTACTGCCGCGGCGCGCTGCGCGAGGTGATCGTGCCGATGTATCGCGACGCCGGCTGGCGGGCCGCCATCGAATTTCGCCAGATCACCATCGACGACAGCCGCAAGTTCGTCGATTTCGACGGCCGCAGCATCGAGTCGATCGATTTCGCGAAGCAGCGCAAGGGCAGTTTCACGCCAACCGTGATGATGGTCGACGGCAACGGCAAGCTGCTCGGCGAGCCGCTGGTGGGTATCGCCAACTTCGATTATTACGGCGCCTATGTTGAAGAGATGGTGAAAAAAGCGATCGCGACGGTCAGGCCCGACGCGGCGATGCCGCCAGAGAAAAAGGGGTAATCGTGATCGGCTTCCTCTACTTCGCCTGCATTCTCACCGGCACCCTCTCCGGTGGCGCCATCGGCATGATCGTCGGTCAGTTGATCGCCAACTCCTCGTCCGGCAAGTGGCCGGGAGCGGTGGTGGGCGCCGTGGTCTGCACCTACCTGCTGCTCCGCCTCGGGCGCAAGCTGCATCGGGTGCTCAATGCGCCGGGCGAACCGCCGAACAATGCGCCGGGCGAGCCGCCGAAGGGAGACCCCTCGTGAGCCGCGAAAAAGTGCTCGGCCTCGGCGGCGTCTTCGTCCGCGCCAGGAACGCCGAGGCGCTGCGCAAGTGGTACTTCCGCCATCTCGGGCTCGACATCACGGAATGGGGCGGCGCCGTCCTCGCCAACGACGCGCCGGAGACCTACTGGAGCGTGTTCGAGGAAAAGAGCGACTACATGCCGCGTCGGCAGATGACCATGCTCAACTGGCGAGTGCGCGACCTCGATGCCATGCTCGACCAGTTGCGCGCCGCCGACGTGCGCGTCGAAGACCGGATCGAGGAATCGGAGCAGGGCCGCTTCGGCTGGGCCTACGACCTCGAAGGCAACAAGTTCGAGCTGTGGGAGCCGCCGAAGAACGGCTGACCAGCCGGTTGAGCACGCCGGCCGTAGGGTGGGCACCCCGTGCCCACGCGTGAATGCGGTGAGACGAAGCAAGCAGCCGACCGAGGCGCACAGCGCGTGGGCAACGAGTTGCCCACCCTACCCTGGCTGATTGCGCATCCAGTCGGCAGTGCCGAACAACTGGCCCATCAGCCATTCCTGCACGGCCGGCGCGATCTCGCGGTCGGCCAGTGCATCGCGCATGCAGCCGAGCCAGGCGTCGCGTTCCGCCTCACCGATCGGGAACGGCAAATGCCTTGCGCGCAGGCGCGGATGCCCGAAGCGTTCGCTGTAGAGACTCGGACCGCCAAGCCAGCCGCTGAGAAACCAGTAGAGCTTGTCGCGCGAACCGTCCAGCGTGGCCGGATGCAGTTTGCGGATGCCTTGATAGGCCTCGTCGAGGTCCATGTGGTCGTAGAACGCATCGACCAGGGCTCGCACGCCAGCGTCGCCGCCGAACAGTTCATAGGGTGTCTGTTGCGCCGTGGTAGCGCTTGCGGCGTCAGACATGCTGTGTCCCGTGCAGCAGCACTTCGCGGAAGGTGCGCAGCATGCCGGCCGTGGCGCCCCAGATGTAGCGCTCGCGCCAGGGCACGGCCCAGTATTCGCGCCGTTTGCCGTCGCGCATGAAACTGTCGCGCCGCCAGTTGCGCTCGTCGAGTAGATGGCCGAGCGGCACTTCGAACACATCGGCCACCTCGAAGGGATCGACGCGATAGGGCTGCGGCGGCGACGCGGCAACCACCGGCGTTACCTCGTAGGCCGTCACCGTCACGTAGTTCGGCAGACTGCCGAGCACCTCGATACGCGACGAATCGGTGCCGATTTCCTCGGCCGATTCGCGCAATGCGGTGGCGACGATGTCGGCGTCTTCGGCATCCTGCCGGCCGCCGGGAAAGCTGATCTGCCCCGCGTGGTCGTGCAGGTGCGCAGTGCGCTGGGTGAGCACGACGTTGAGCGCGGCGTCGCGTTCGACCAGCAGGATCAATACGCCGGCCGGGCGAATCGTGCGCCCGAGCACGGCATGCGCCTGCCGCCGCTCATGAGTGGACATGTCGCCGGCTTCGCCCAGCGGCGTGCCGCGCCAATCCTGCGTGCTGGCGATCTGCGCGCGGATGCGATCGATGTCCATCAACCCTCCCGCAGCACCTGAATCGGTGGCGTGGTCAGCACCGAGCGGGTGCCGAGCCAGCCGGCGAGCAGCGTGAGCCCGGTGGCGAGTGCGAAGCCCGCGATCCACACCGCCGGCGACGCGATGAAGTCGATCTTCAGGATGCGCGACGCCAGCGCCCAGGTCAACGCCACCGCGCCGGCCACGCCGAGCAGGCCGGCGGCGCCACCGAGCGTGGTGAATTCGGCAATCAGCGAACTGCGGATCTGGCTCCGGGTGCCGCCCAGCGTGCGGATCAGCGCGGTGTCGTAGCGACGCTCGTCCTGCGTTGCGATCACCGCGGTGTAGAGCGTGAGCAGGCCCGCCAGCAGCGTGAAGGCGAACACGAATTCGAGCGCCCGTGCGACCTGATCGACGATGCTGCGCACCCGCGCCATCATCTCCGACACGTCGATGGCGAGCACGTTCGGCGCCGCGTTGACGACGTTGGCCAGCGTCTGCGTGTCGCGTTCGGGCAGATGAAAGGCGGTGATGTAGCTCTTCGGCAGCGGGGCGAGGGTTGCCTCCGGGATCAGCGCGAAGAAGTTGACGCGGAAACTGTCCCAGTCGACCTTGCGCAGACTGGTGATGCGCACCTCGATCTGCTCGCCGGCGACGTCGAAGGTGACGCGGTCGTCGAGCTTGAGATTGAGCGTGGTGGCGATGCCCTCCTCGATCGACATCACACCGCGATCGTCGCCGCCGTAGTAGTCGCCGGCAACGATCTTGTTGCCGGGCGGCAGCGTCGCCGAGGCGGAGAGATTGAATTCGCGGTCCACCAGCCGTTTGGCGCGCTCGTCGGCAAAGTCTTTGGCGCCCATCGTCTTGCCGTTCACCGCCACCAGCCGGCCACGCACCATCGGATACACGGCGACCGGCTTGCCGTCGGCAGCCTTCGGCAGCAGCGACTGGATGGTTTCGATCTGATCCTGCTGGATGTTGATCAGGAAGCGGTTCGGCGCGTCCGGCGGCAACGATTTCTGCCAGGCGCTGAACAGATCGGTGCGCACGAAGCCGACGGTGATCAGCGTCATCACGCCGAGTCCCAGGCAGGCGATCTGCAACGCCGTCGACAACCGCCGGCGGTCGAGATTGGCGAGCCCGTAGGCCCAGCTCTGCGGGCCGCCGAGCCGCGCCATGCGCCCGCTGCGTACCAGCCGGCGAATGCACCAGAGCAGCGCCGCGGCGAGCAGCGTTGCGACGCCGACCAGGGCGACCAGTCCGCCGACGAAAATGGCCCCGGTCTGCCAGTCCTGCGACTGCATCAGCACCACCGCCAGCACGGCGACCACACCGAGCACCGCGGCCAGCACACCGCCGCTACCCACGCTCGGCATGTCGCGCCGCAATGCTCGCACCGGCGGCGTCGCCGCCAGCGCCACCAGCGGCGGAATGGCAAAACCGAGCAGCAGCACGAGCCCGGTGGCGAAGGCCTTGGCCAGCGGCAACCAGCCCGCCGCCGGCAGCGCCGAGGCGAACAGGCCGCGCACCGCCCACGCCAGCGCCGCCTGGGCGGCGAAGGCGAGCGCCACGCCGAGCACGCAGGCGATCAGCGCCAGCACGAAGAATTGCCCGACGAAATGCATCAGCGTTTGCCGTTGCCCGGCGCCAAGCGTGCGGAACAGCGTGGCGGTGTCCAGCTCGCGCTTCAGATAGCGGCGCAGCGCCAGCACGATCGCCACCACGGCGAGGAACACCGCGAACGACGCGGCGAGGCCAAGAAACTGTTCGGAACGCTCCAGCGTCGAGCGCACTTCCGGCCGCAGTTCGCGGATGGTTTCCAGGCGTTGACCCGGCCCGAGTTTTGGTTTGATCGCTGCCGCGAACTCCTGCGCGCGTTCGCCGGCCACCTGCAGGCGATACGTCGCGCGGCTGCCGGGGCTGAGCAATTCGCTGCTGGCCACGTCGGCGCCGGACATCAGCACTTTCGGCGCGGTGGAAAGAAAGTTGCCCGCCACCTCGGGCTCCTCGGCGAACACCTGCGCGATGCGCGGCGTGTTCTTGCCCACTTCCAGCCGGTCGCCCGCCTTGACGCCCAGTCGCGTTGCCAGCCGCTCGTCGGCGAATACCTCGCCCGGTTGCACCTGCGCCAGCAGCGGCACCCGCTCGCCCTTGCCGTCGCGCGCTTCCAGCGTGCCGCGCAGCGGGTACGGCGCCGCCACCGCCTTGACATCCGCCAGCACCGATTGCCGTGCCGCGGCCGATGCGGCATCCGGCGCACCATCCTTTGCGGCGGCGCTGATCATGCTGCCGAAGCGCGTCGATTCGGTGATCTTGAGCCCCATCGCGGCAGCGGTCTGCGCGAAGGTCTCGGGCAGCGGCCGATCGCCGGAAATCATGGCGTCCGCCCCCAGCAGCACATTGGCCTGATTGGCGAACGCACCCTTCACCCGGTCGGCAAACATCGCCACCGCGCCGACGCTGGCGACCGCGACGGCGAGCGCCAGCACCAGGATGCGCGCTTCGGTCGAGCGCAGCTCGCGGCGCACGAAGCGCAGCACCAGATTCATGCCACCACCTTGCCGCGTGCCAGCCGCACGACGTGAGCGCAGCGGGCGGCGAGATCGGGGTCGTGGGTGACCAGCACCAGCGTGGTGCCCTGTTCGCGGTTGAGCGTGAACATCAGCTCGACGATCTCGGCGCCGGTATCGGTGTCGAGGTTGCCGGTCGGCTCATCGGCAAACACGATCTTCGGCTCGGCGACGAAGGCGCGGGCGATCGCCACCCGCTGCTGCTCGCCGCCGGACAGTTGCTTCGGCAAATGGTCGACGCGCTCGCCCAGACCGACGCGGCCCAGCCAGTCGGCGGCGCGCTTTTCGGCATCGCGGACGCCGGCCAGCTCCAGCGGCAGCATCACGTTTTCCAGCGCGGTGAGCGCCGGCAGCAACTGGAACGACTGAAACACAAAACCGATGGCGCCCTGCCGGCGCTTCGCCAGCGCATCCTCGCTGAGCGTGCTGACCGCCTCGCCGTGCCACGCGACGCGACCGCTGTTCGGCCGGTCAAGGCCGGCGAGCAGGCCGAGCAGCGTGGTCTTGCCGGAGCCGGAGGCGCCGACGATGGCCAGCGTTTCGCCGGCAGCCACCGTCAGCGACACGTCGTCGAGAATGGTGAGCTGGCGCTCGCCAAGCGGCACCACGCGGGTCAACGCTTCGGCATGGATGGCGGCGACGGGGCCGGAAACGGGTAGCGGGGACGGGGAGGCGGTTGCGGTCATGTGGTGAAGTGCGGCATCGCCCCCACTTTCGGTTGCAATCGGCTCCGGGTCGGAGCAGGACCGAAATTGGCGGGCATCCATAGAATGGTTGTGATGATGACAGAACAGACTTGCTTCCGGTTCCGGCACCGTGCAGCGGACGCCGCGCGATGGCTGGCTGCCCTGCTGCTGGCGACGCTGGCGCTGCTGACGACGGGTGGCGCCGCCCACGCGGCGGAGGCAAAGGCTGCGCGCATCCTGATCGTCGGCGATTCGCTGTCGGCCGGCTATGGTCTGTCCGCCGGCGAAGGTTGGGTCGATCTGCTGACTAAAAAGCTGGCGCGCGAAAAAATCGTCGCGCAGGTGACCAATGCCAGCATCAGCGGCGACACCACGGCCGGCGGCGTGGCGCGGCTGCCGGCGCTGCTGGCCAAACACAAGCCCTCGCTGGTGGTGATCGAACTCGGCGCCAACGACGGCCTGCGCGGCTCGCCGGTCGCCGCCGCCCGCGCCAATCTGCTGCGCATGGCGGAACTGGCGATGGCCTCCGGCGCCCGCGTGCTGATCGTCGGCATGCGCATGCCGCCGAACTTCGGCCCCAGTTACACCGCGCAGTTCGAGGCGATGTATGCCGAGGTGGCGAAGGCGGTCGGCGGCGGCCTGGTGCCGTTCTTCCTGGACCGCATCGGCACCGATCTGGCGAAATTCCAGCCCGACAAGATCCATCCGACGGCGGCGGCGCAGCCGGAACTGCTCGACACCGTGTGGCCGGCGCTGGCGCGGCTGCTGAAGTGACGTGAACCCGCGCACCGACGTGGTCGGCGTCGACGCCATCGAGCGCTGGCTGGCGCCCGGCGCCAGCATCATCGACGCCCGCTCCGAAGGCGAATACGCCGAGGATCACCTGCCCGGTGCGGCCAGCCACCCGGTGCTCAACAACGCGGAGCGCGCCCGCGTCGGCACCGTCGACAAGCTCGAGTCGTCGTTCGCCGCCAAACGCATCGGCGCGCCGCTGGTGATCCGCAACATCGCCGACATGATCGAGCGCCACTTCGCCGAGCAGCCGCGCGACTGGGCGCCGCTGGTCTATTGCTGGCGCGGCGGCAAGCGCTCGGGCACGCTGGTCTGGCTGCTGCGCGAGATCGGTTTCGACGCCCGCCAGCTCGCCGGCGGCTACAAGGCCTTTCGGGCGCGGGTGAATGCCGAACTGCCGGCGCTCGCGCGACGTTTTCGCTACGTCACCGTCTGCGGCTGTACCGGCACCGGCAAGACGGCTCTGCTCGGCGCGCTGGCGCAGGCGGGCGCGCAGGCGATCGACCTCGAAGGGCTGGCCAACCATCGCGGCTCGCTGCTCGGTGCCCGCGAGACGCCGCAGCCGACGCAGAAGGGCTTCGATACGCTGCTGTGGCATGCGCTGCGTTCGCTCGACCCGGCGCGGCCGGTGTTCATCGAGTCGGAAAGCAAGAAGATCGGCGCGGTGCAGATGCCCGAGGCGATGCGCGCGACGATGGGCGGCGGCGACTGCGTCTGGCTCGAGGTGCCGTTGCCGGCGCGGGTGGCGCATATCGCGGCGGAATACGCGCATTTCGTGGCCGACCCGCAGGCCCTGATGGCCAGGCTGCAACCGCTGAAGGAGCTGCGCGGCGCCCGGCAATTGCAGGCCTGGCAGGACTTGGCGAACCACCGCGATAGCGACGCGCTGTTCGCCTCGCTGATGGTGGATCACTACGATCCGCTCTACAGCACGGCCATCCGGCGCAATTACCCGCAACTGGCCGCGGCGCCGCAAGTCAGCCTCGATACGCTGACCCCGGCCGCGCTGGCGGCGGCGGCGGCCTCGCTGCGGGCGCATTTTGGCGACATCGGTCATTGATTGGCTTTTTGTGCAAAGCCTTATTTGATGTGGGCTAAGGGCGTAAATTTGTCAAAGTCGACTTCAGGTAAAAAATACTGCTGAGCTCTTATTCAATGGACGTTTCGCCGAAAAGTTGATGCCGCGCCAGCAACGATTGGCCGGCAGGCAAACCGTCTCCATATTCGTTGCAATGACCGGACGCAGCGGCGTAGTCGCACGGTCGCAGCGTCCTAATCCATCCACCGCCTGAACCACCCCGCCGTATGACCACCTCCCCACCCTCGCCAACGCTCGCCATCGACATCGTCTCCGACGTCGTCTGCCCGTGGTGCTACATCGGCAAGCGCCACGTCGAGGCGGCGCTGGCGCAATTCCGCGCGGCGCATCCGGCAACGCCGGTGGCGATCCGCTGGCATCCGTTCCAGTTGAACCCGGACCTGCCGCCGGAAGGCAACGACCGCAAGGCCTATCTGGAAGCCAAATTCGGCGGCCCACAGCGGGCGGCGGAAATCTACGCCCGGGTCAGCGCCGCCGGTCGCAACGCCGGGCTCGCGCTCAATTTCGACGGCATCGCGCGGCAGCCGAACACGCTGCTGGCGCATGCGCTGATCGCCTACGCGCAGAGCGTCGAAGGCGGCGGCAACGCCGATGCCATCGTCGAGCGGCTGTTCAAGGCGTATTTCGTCGATGGCCTGTTCATCGGCGACATCGACGTACTGCTGGCGATCGCGAAGGAATGCGGCCTCGACGAGGCGGCGACGCGCGCCGTGCTCGCCGACCCCGCCACGCTGGAGCAGATCGCGCACCTCGACGCCAACGTCCGCCGCCAGGGCATCAGCGGCGTGCCGTTCCTGATCTTCAACCAGAAGCTGGCGCTGTCCGGCGCGCAGCCGCCCGAGGTGATGCTCGACGCGATGACGAAGAGTCTGGCGTAGCAGCCTCAGCGCAAATAGCCGCCGCTGGCGGCATCGATGCAGGCGCCGTTGACATACTCCGGCGCATCGAGCGCCAGCCACTCGATCACCCGCGCGATCTCGTCCGGCTCGGCAAAGCGGCCGGCGAACACGATACGGTTGAATTCGTCGATGCGCGACTGCGGAAGCCGGTCGAACATCGCCGTCTTCGTCGGTCCCGGTGCCACCGCGTTGACCATCACACCCTGCGGTCCGTAGAGCTTGGCCAGGCTCTTGGTCAGGTTCAGCAGCGCGCCCTTGCTGGCGCCGTACCAGACGTCCGGATGGCCGCCGAAACCGGCGACCGAGGCGATGTTGACGATGCGGCCGCGGATCGACTGGTTGCCATTGCGGTCGATCATCTGCGGCGCCAGGCAACGGATCAGCTCGGCGGGTGCCTCGATGTTGGTGGCGATCAGGTCGCGCCGGTCCTTCACTGTGTACTGCGCGAACGGCTGCGCGGTCAGCATCGCGGCGTTGTTGACCAGCACGTCGACCGGCCCGAGCCGGGCGCAGAGCGCCTCGATGTCGTCGACGGCGCGCAGGTCGAACGCCACCCGCTGGCAATGTTCGCCATCCAGATCGAAGCGCGAAAAGTCGCGCCCGAGGGCAAGCACATGCAATGCTTCTGCGGGCAACGGCCGCCGTTCGTCGTGACGCGCCAGCAACCGCTTTGCCGTGGCGTAACCTATGCCCTGTGTGGCTCCGGTGACAAGAATCCGCTTCATTGCGGCAGTGTAGCCACGCAGAGGGCGCCGCTGTCCGGGCTGCACGGCAAAAAGCACAAAAAAGGCCGAGAGCGATGTTTCCAGTACTAGAGCTTGACGGAGAGCCGTTTGCGCGCGGCATGACCTGCGGCCGGACGGCACGCACGCAGATCGGCGGCTCCATCCGCTGCTATGCGGCGCTGTTCGCCAGTTGCGGCATCGACTGGCAGACCGCCCAACAGCGCGCCGCCGAGTATCGCGACATCATCGCAGGCTGCGGCGGCGGCATGATCGACGAAATCGACGGCCTCGCCGTCGGCAGCGGCTTCGCGGTCAACGAAATCCTCGCGCTCAACTGCCGCACCGAAATCCTGCCGCCGTCGTTCATGGGCATGGATTATCCGAACAGCGAGGCGGCAAAGGCACGCAATGCCGCGATCGGTCTGTTCGACATCGGTGAGTGCACCAGCGTGGCCGTCACCGGCGCGCGCTGCGCCGACGGCCACACGCGGGTGGCGCAGAACTGGGACTGGATCGGCTTCCAGCGGCAGAACGTGCTCGCGCTGCGCGTGCACCGCGACGGCTGGCCGGACTACCTGACGCTGACCGAGGCCGGCATCATCGCCAAAATCGGCGTCAACGAGCATGGCGTCGGCGTCGGCCTCAACATCCTGCGCGCCACCGACGATCGCCAGAGCCTCGGCATTCCGGTACACATCTTCCAGCGCATGGCGCTCGATTGCGCCGACGTGCAGTCGGTCGTCATGCTGGCGCGCTCGCTGAAGTTCGCCGCCTCCTCCAACGCCATTCTCGGCGACCCGAGCGGCCACGTAACCTCCCTCGAATACAGCCCCAGCGGCGCCGTGGCGCTGGCCCCGGATAACGGCGTGGTGGCGCACACCAATCACTTCTGCGACGCCCGTCTCGCCGACAAGCAGGCGCCGCTGACGCAGATGCTGACCACCGAGCCGCGCCTGCAATGCGCCGACAGCCACATCGCGGGCTGGCCCGACCTGATCGACGACGTGCATCTGGCGATCCTGCTGCGCGACGAATCCGGCGACGGCGTCGCCACCGGCAGCGAGGCCAAATACGGCGCCATCTGCCGCTCGCCGGACCCGGCCGCGCCGCCGGAACTGCGCGTCGAAAGCATTTTCGGCGTAGTCATCGACTGCAACCAACGCAGCATGGTCGTCGCGCCAGGTATTCCGTCGCAGGTGGATTTCGAGTTGCTAGCGTTGTAGGCGGTTCGGCTCGCGGTTGGCGGCGCGACTCAGGAGCCGATCAAGTCGAGGTTGGTCGCGTGGGCCGGGGGAGGCCCGCGGCGCGTCCTGGCTTGCGAATGATTGGCGTAGGTGGGCCAATCGGGGAAATAGCTGTCGGCCTGATTGCCCCACACATCCCACCCCGGTCGCCCGCCGCGTGCGAACAATTCCAGGTATGGGCCGGGACTGCAGGCCTCGACGATTTCGTAAAACTCGTCCGGTTTGCGTGAATGTTCGCGCTTTTGCGTCTTGAGGATATTCACTTGCCGACGCCCGGGCGCAAGTGTTCGAGCGTTCTTTCCCCTGACGCCAAAGAGCACGATTTCTGTCGTGTTGCGAAAGTAAAAACCGACGCCGCGTCCGTCCGGACCGCCATCTTTCCGAATTTTGTGCCAGATGAAATTCGTCTTGTACGTGAACCCCCATGCACGCAAAACGTCAATGCCTTCGGGCAACAAAGCGTTGGGGACCCACAAATAGAGGTGACAAGTTGTTTCGGCGACCGAGGCAACCGGCAGTTCCTTGATGTCGTCCAACGTCATTGTGCCGTAGCGGTTCAAGCGTCGATGCTCGGGCGCAACCTTGCCGGTACGGTTCTGGAATTGCCAGGGCGGATCGGCCAGTATCGTCGAATAGGTCCGCCCCCGCGTAGCGCGGAGAAAGTCGTCGGCAACCGACATTTCAAGCTTCGACATACAACGATCTCTTGATTCCAAAAACGAGCAACGGACAGCCGCCGCCACTCCCACCTTCAATGCGTGGCAACAGTTTGCTCATGTGTGTCGTCGAGTTGCCAAAACTCGAACCGCGACCAATTTCGTTGAAGATGTCTTGCAGTTCATCGGTACGGGTAATGATCACACCGACGCTCACGGCCCGCAGGTCAAACAGCAAGCGGAAGTTGTTGAGGTCACGATCAAAGAACGGATCCTTGTTGTTCCACTCGATTTCCAGTGCAACGCGATTCTTGAAGCAATCGATCTTGTGGGTGGGGGACTCCAGACGCCGCTGATCGATCACAATTTCCGTTGCAAACTGCTTCTCCACCCACCCGCGCGAGTACAACTGGCTGTCTATCCAGCCGGACACTCTGCTCTTGCTGCCGCCGCCAACCGATATCCATTCCCGACGCAGGCGAAAGCTGGTCAACACGTCGCAGATATCGTTCCATTCGGCGGGGAAATCCTGTTTGAGAATGGCGCAGGCGTGCTTCCACTCGTGAACCTCGTAGTTGTCGAGAATAAAGCCTGAAAGCAGTTCCGCGCCCATATGTTTTTATGTACAGTAATATATTCTCGATGAGACTTCCGCGCAAGTCCGGCATATTACTTGGTCAACGACGTCTCGCTGCCCGAAAGACCTGACTTCGTGACGTCGCACGGCGAATCACGTAGCCTTCACGCTTCGACTCGCCTCCGGTTGTCATCATGCCCTCCCGCTACTACGCCTTCGCGATTGCCGTTGTTGTTTTTGCCGGCAGCCTGATTCTCGAATTCGTGTTCCGCGCGCACTGGGTGACCTGGCCGCTGATCGCGGTGAGCGGGTTTCTTGCGGCGGTGGGCGTGGTCGACGTCGTGCAGACGAAGCAGGCAATCCGGCGCAACTACCCGATCCTGTCGCATTTCCGCTTTTTCTTCGAGTACATCCGGCCCGAGATCCGGCAATACTTCATCGAGAGCGATACTGAGTCCTCGCCGTTCTCGCGGGCCACGCGTTCGCTGGTGTATCAGCGCGCCAAGCAGGAATCCGACAAGCGCCCGTTCGGCACCCAGCTCGATGTCTACGAGCCGGGCTACGAGTGGATCAACCATTCGGTATCGCCCGCCGCGCCGTCGGCGCCGGACTTCCGGCTGACCATCGGCGAGTCAAGCAAACAGCCCTATACCGCCTCGGTGTTCAACGTCTCGGCGATGAGCTTCGGCGCGCTCTCGGCCAACGCGATCCGTGCGCTGAATCAGGGCGCGAAGATGGGCGGCTTCGCGCACGACACCGGCGAGGGCTCGATCTCGCGCTATCACCGCGAGATGGGCGGCGACCTGATCTGGGAGCTGGGCAGCGGTTACTTCGGCTGCCGCACCGCCGACGGCAAGTTCGACCCGGTGCGCTTCGCCGAGCAGGCGCAGGACCCGCAGGTGAAGATGGTGGAACTGAAGCTCTCGCAGGGCGCCAAGCCGGGCCACGGCGGCGTGCTGCCGGGGCCGAAGGTGACGCCCGAGATCGCCGAGGCGCGCGGCGTGCCGGTGGGTGTGGATTGCGTATCGCCGGCCAAGCACAGCGTGTTCTCCAACCCCATCGAACTGCTCGAATTCATCGCAAAGATGCGCGAGCTTTCCGGCGGCAAACCGGCCGGCATGAAGCTCGCAATCGGACATCCGTGGGAATTTTTTGCCATTGCCAAGGCGATGGTGAAGACCGGCCTGACGCCGGATTTCATCGTGGTCGACGGCTCCGAGGGCGGCACCGGCGCAGCGCCGGTGGAGTTCACCGATCACGTCGGCGTGCCGCTGCGCGAGGCGCTGCTGCTGGTGCACAACACGCTGGTCGGCATCGGCGTGCGCGACCGCGTGCGGCTCGGCGCCAGCGGCAAGATCGTGTCTGCCTTCGACATCGCGAAGACGATGGCGATGGGCGCGGACTGGTGCAATTCGGCGCGCGGCTTCATGTTCGCGCTCGGCTGCATTCAGGCGCAGAGCTGCCATACCGGCACCTGCCCGACCGGGGTCACGACGCAGGACGCGCTGCGCCAGCGCGCGCTGGTGGTGCCGAGCAAGGCCGAACGGGTGCACGAGTTCCACAAGAGCACGCTGCACGCGCTGTCGGAACTGCTCGCCGCGGCCGGCCTGACGCACCCCGATCAACTGCGGCCGGAGCACATCATCCGCCGCATCAGCTCGACCGAAGTGACCTCACTGGCCACGCTCTACAAATTCCTCAAGCCCGGCACGCTACTCGGCGAAGCGTCCGGGCATCAGGTGTTCGAGTATTACTGGAAGCGGGCGCAGGCGGAAAGCTTCGCGATGGCGGTCGTTTAGGCCATACATCTTTTTCGTGAAAGCCTTATCCGATAAGGGCGCACGTGGCAAAAACACCCAAAGTCGACTTCGGCATTTTTTTGCCTTCCAGCCCCTGTCAAACGGTCGTTCCGCTCGATAAGCTGCTAGCTCAGGCCACCGGCGACGGCGCTACTTCTTCGCCTTGGCGGCGTGCGGCTTGGTCGCCGCAGCCTTCGGCTTTTCGGCGGCGGGTTTGATCAGCGAATCGAGCTGGGTCTCCATCGCCGACTGGATCGGGCCCTTGAACGCCGCCATCAGCAGGCCGAGTTTGACGTCCACCTGCAGATCCTTGGCGTGCACGGCCAGCGTGCCGTGCAGGCCGCTGCGGTCGAAGTGCAGCACATCGCCGTCCCAGTTCGAGCGCAGGTCGTAATCCTTGGCCAGCTTGGCGGCGATCTTGTCGGCAACCTTCTTGGCGTCGGCCACGGTGCTGTGATGGGCGCGCTTGATCGAGATGTGGGACATTGCTGCTCCGGCTGGCTGATGATTGCGCTATTGTCGCCACATGAATCCGCGCCTGCAACTTGCGCTGACGCTGGCGACCGAAGCCGCGGCCAGCATCCGTCAGGCGTTCGCGGCGCGGCAGCACACGCTCCGCGAGAAGTCGGCCAACGATTTCGCCACCGACACCGACCGTGAAGTCGAGGCAACAATGGCGGCGCGCATCGCGGCGACCTTCCCCGGCGACGTGCTGCTCGGCGAGGAAGGCGGCGAACGCCTGCTCGGCGACGCGCCGCCGACGGCGGTGCGCTGGATCGTCGACCCGCTCGACGGCACCTTCAATTTCGTGCACGGCTTTCCGTACCTCGCCACCTCGATCGCCATTGAGGCGAATGGCATCGTGCAGGCCGGCGTGATCGCCAACCCGGTCAACGGCGAAGTGTTTTTTGCCAGCCTCGGCGGCGGCGCCTGGCTGCGCACCGGCGAGCAGCCGGCGACGCGGCTGGCGGTGAACCGCGAACACACGCTCGCCAGCGGGCTGATCGGCTCGGTGCTGCCGGCGGCGGCAAGCAAACGCTTCGAACAGGTGCTGCCGGCCTGGCTCGACGTGACCCGCCGTGCCGGCAGCATTCGCCGTACTGGCGCCGCCGCGCTCGATCTGGCGCAGGTCGCGGCCGGCCGGCTCGATGGCTTCTTCGTGATGAGTCTTGCCGCGTGGGACGCCGCGGCCGGCGCGCTGCTGGTGCGCGAGGCCGGCGGCGCGGTGTGCGACTTCTGCGGCGGCGACGATTTTCTGCGCAGCAATCAGGTGATCGCCGGCTCGCCCGCCATCGCCGCCGAACTGGTGACGGTGCTGCGTCGCCATGCGGTCGGCACCGGCGGCATCGGCGCCTGAAATTTTCGGCGCCGCTGCCGGTGCTATCGGTGCGCTATCGGCTATAACGGCGACATACGGGCCTGTTTCGGGGGAAACACGTGCACAACAAACATACATGGCCGCGCCGCCGCTGGCGGGTTCTGCCGGCGACGCTCCTGCTGCTGCTCGCGGCCGCCTGCACGCAGATGCCGGCGCCGGTGGTCGAACCAACGGTCGAGCCGACCGACCGTTTCGCGCTGCCCAACGACGCCACGTCGGCGCCGTGGCACGCGATCAATATCCGCTTCAAGACGCCGACCAGCTACAGCACCGATTCGATGGCCGGCGTGCCCTGCATTCGCGCCCACTCGAATGCGGCGTGGTCGTTCTGGGTGGCGCATGTGCCGGCGGCGTTTGCCAATCTGTCGCGCTTGTCGTGGCGCTGGTTCATCCCGGCGGCCATTCCCGACGCCGATCCGTCGGTGATCGGCAAGGACGACGCGCCGGCCCGCGTCGTCGTCTCGTTCAAGGGCGACCGCAGCAAGCTGGACGCCGCCGAGCGGGCAACGATGAGTCTGGCGCGGGCGTTGGGCGGGCTGGAGCTGCCCTATGCCGCAATCCAGTACATCTGGGACCCGAAAACCGCGCCGGAGACCATCCTGCCGAATGCCAACACCAGCCGCATCAAGAAACTGGTGGTCAAACGCGGCCCCGAAGGGCTGGCCGACTGGCAGTCGTTCAGCCGCGACGTGCGTGCCGACTTCCGGCGTGCCTTTCCCGGCGAGGAGCCCGGCGATATCGAGGGCGTCGGCCTGATGACCGACACCGACAGCCTGGGCGGCAAGGCCGAAGCCTGTTACGCCGACGTGGCGTTGCGCTAGCGCCGTCCGGAGTGTCAGACGTTCGCCCGCTTGAAAGTGGCGAGCGCCGTTGCCGCAGCAACGAACAGACCACCGAACAGCCGGTTCAGGAACCGGATCTGCGCCTCCGAGCGGAAGAAGGCGAGCACCCGCGCGGCGAATGCGGTGTAGATCGCCATCGCAACGAAATCCGTGAACGCCATCGTGGCGCCGATTGCGAGGTATTGCGACCACAGCGGGGCATGACTGTCGATGAACTGCGGCATCACCGCCATCATGAACACGAGGCCCTTCGGATTGGTCGCGTTCACCGCCCAGCCTTTGGCAATCAGCGTGCGCGCGCCGACGTCGGACGCACTGCGATCCACCGTCGCCATCGGCAGCGGCGCCGCGCGCCATTGCTTCTGGCCGAGATACACCAGATAGCCCACGCCCAGCCACTTGAGCGCGGTGAAGGCATGCGTCGACGTACTGAGTACGGCGCCCAGCCCGACCGCCACCACCGCGAGCGCCGTCATGATGCCGGCGATCAGGCCGAAGGTGCCGACGAAGCCCCGCCGGAAGCCGTGATTGAGGCCGCAGCTCATCGCGTAGATCGCGCCGGAACCCGGCGAAAAGGAAATGATCCAGGAGGCGACGAAGAATGCGAGCCAGGTGTCGAGTGCCATGGGGGGTCCGTTCGCTGTTGCTTTGCTATTCGGCCGCGGCAACCGCGGCGGCGTCTGCCGGCGCCGCCACGGTGAAGCTGTCGGCAAAAAACTCCGCCTCCGGCAACCCGCACCGCGCGGTGAAATCGGCGCGCGCCGAGTCGACCACGATAGGCGCGCCACAGGCGTAGACCTGATGGCCCGACAGGTCGGGGAAGTCCGCCATCACGGCGCGGTGGACGAAACCGCTGCGGCCGGTCCAGGCGTCTTCCGGCAGCGCATCGCTGATGACGGGGATATAGCGGAACGGCCCGCCATATTGCGCCGCCCAGCCGGCGGCGAGATCGTTCAGGTAGAGATCCTGCGGCCGCCGGCCGCCCCAGTAGAGCGTGACCGGTCGCCGGTTGCCGGTGTGGATCATGTGTTCGACGATCGCCTTGATCGGCGCGAAACCGGTGCCGCTGGCGAGCAGGATGACCGGCTTTTCGCTATCGCGCAGATAGAAACCGCCGTGCGCGCCTTCGAAGCGCAGGATGTCGCGCACTTTCAGCGCCGGCGCCGAGACGCCGAACACGCGGTCGGTGAACAGCCCGCCCGGCAGATGGCGGATATGCAGCTCGATCAGCGCGTCGTCGTGCGGCGCGTTGGCCATCGAGAAGCTGCGCCGCTTGCCGTCTTTCAGCAGGAATTCGATGTACTGCCCGGCGCGATATTGCAGGCGCTCGTTGGCCGGCAGCTTGAAGCGCAGGATCGTCACGTCGGCGGCGACGTGCTCGAGCTGCTCGATGCGGCACGGCAGGGTCTTGATCACCACGTCGCCGGCCTTGCGCACGTCGCGCGCCTCGATGGTGACGTCGCCCTTCGGTTTGGCGACACAAAACAGCGCCTTGCCCTGGACGCGCTCCTGCTCCGGCAGCGTGGTGGCCTGATGCGGGCCGTGCTCGACCTCGCCATCCAGCACCCGGCCCTTGCACGATCCGCAGGCGCCGTTCTTGCAGCCATACGGAATCAGCAGGCCGGCGCGCAGCGCTGCTGTCAAAATAGTTTCATCGGCGTCGCAGGAAAAGACGTGGCCGCCGGGTTCGAGAGTAACTTGGGGCATGGGCAGGGCGCGTCGTGCGCAGGGCAACGGTGAAAAGGCGAAAACTGAGGCTATTGATCGTAGGTGCGGGCGATGTGGCGCGGCGGCTGGTGGCCGGCGTCAATGCCCGCCCCGGCAGCCGCGATGCCATCCGCTGGCTGGGGCTGGCACGCAGCGAGGCGTCCGCCCATGCGCTGCGACAGGATGGCATTTTACCGGTCGCCGGCGATCTCGATTTGTGGCCCAGCCTGCGGCGTGCCGGGGCGCTGGGCCGCAGCGCGGCGGCGGTGCTGCTGCTGGCGCCACCGCCCAACGAGGGCGCCGACGACCCGCGCCTGCGCCGCTGGCTGGCGGCGGTGTCGGCACCGGCGCCGCGCAGCACGCGCGATCGCGCTCGCCTGCTGGTGCGGCGTCACCGCCGTGCCGACGACGATGCCGCCGTCAACACGGCCATCGCCGCCGGCCGCGTGCGCCGCCGCCGGCACGCGCTGCGCGGCGTCTACGTCAGCACCACCGGCGTCTATGGCGATTGCGCCGGCGAACGCATCGACGAGACCCGTCGTGCGCGGCCGGCCAGCGCCCGCGCCAGGCGCCGCGTGGCGGCGGAAGCGCGGGTTCGCAGCGCCCGCTCGCAGCGCCTCGCCATCCTGCGCGCGCCGGGCATCTACGCGGCCGACCGCCTGCCCGTCGAGCGCCTGCGCGCCGGCACACCGGCTCTGGCGGCGGAAGACGACGTCTACAGCAACCACATTCACGCCGACGACCTGGCGCGGGCGGCGTGGCTGGCCGTCTTTCGCGGCCGCAGCCGCCGCGCCATCAACGTGGTGGACGACAGCGAACTGCACATGGGCGAATACTTCGACCAGGTTGCGGCTGCCGTCGGCCTGCCACGCCCGCGCCGCCTGCCGCGCGCACAATTGATCGGCGAGGTGTCGCCGATGCTGTACTCGTTCATGAGCGAATCGCGCCGCATCGACAACACGCGGATGCAACGCGAGCTGCGCCTGCGCCTTGCCTGGCCGACGCCGGCGCACTTCCTGCGCCATCTGAAACCCGCCGCCGCGCTGCAGCGGACCCTGTTGTAACCCGCCATTGACGATGATGACCACGCTGAACTTGGGCCGGATCAGGAGCAAACTCGACGCCTACGAGCGCCTGATCCGCCTCGACAAACCGGTCGGTTTCATGTTGCTGATGTGGCCCACGCTGTGGGGCTTGTGGATCGCGGCGCGCGGTGCGCCCGACTGGCGTCTGCTCGCCATCTTCGTGCTCGGCACCATCCTCATGCGCTCGGCCGGCTGCGCGATCAACGACTGGGCCGACCGCGAGTTCGACGGCGCCGTGAAGCGCACCGCGATGCGGCCGCTGGCGTCCGGCGAGATCAGCGGCCGCGAGGCGCTGTGGGTGGGCGCGGTGTGCGCGCTGGCAGCGGCGCTGCTGCTGATTCCGCTGAACTGGCCGGCGCGTGTGTGGGCGCTACCGGCGCTGGCGATCGCGGCGATTTACCCGTTCACCAAGCGCTTCTTCTCGATCCCGCAGGCAATTCTCGGCATCGCGTTCAGCATGGGCATTCCGATGGCGTTCGCCGCCGTGCGCGGCGAGGTGCCGCCGGTCGCGGGCTGGCTGATGCTGGCGAATTTTTTCTGGGTGCTGGCGTTCGACACCGAGTACGCGATGGTCGATCGCGACGACGACATCCGCATCGGCATCCGCACCTCGGCGCTGTTCTTCGGCCGCTTCGACGTGCTGGCGATCGCCTGCTGCTACGCGGCGTTCATTGCGACGATGCTGCTGATCGGCAACGCCGCCGCGCTGGGGCCGATTTACTACCTCGGCCTCGCGCTCGCCGCCGCGCTGGCGCTGCATCATCTGTGGCTGATCCGCGGTCGCGACCGCATGCGCTGCTTCGCTGCCTTCCGCGGCAACAACCTGTTCGGCATGGCGGTGTTCGTCGGCGTTGCGCTCGACTACGCGGTGCGCAGCGGCGCCTGGCCGCGCTGGTACGGCTGAGCGTGCCGGCGCTGCCGCTGCGGCGCAGCGGCACACCGCCCGTGGCGACCGGACGTAACAGCTTTTTGGCGCTGAACGGCATTGGGAAAGGGCCAAATCGGTAAAAATCCTAAAGTCGACCTCAAGAAAAATACCGCGCCAGCCCGCATTCGACGGCGCAACACAGCAAAAAGCTGTAACTGCGACGGTAGCCGCTACGTCACGCTCAAATCGTCAGTTCGAGGTTGTCCAGCAGCCGCGGCGTTCCCAGCCGCGCGGCGCCGAGTACGACCAGTTCGCGATCGTCGTCCTTCGGCGGCAGCAGGTCTGCCCGCCGGCGCACGGTGATGTAGTCCGGCCGCCAGCCGTGCCGCTCGAGCTCGGTCATCGCCTCCGCCTCGATGGTTCGCCACGAATGGGTGCCGGTGCGCACCGCCTCGCGCACTTCCTGCAGCACGCGATAGAGGCGCGGCGCTTCGGCGCGCTCGGCCACCGACAGGTACTGGTTGCGCGACGACAGCGCCAGGCCGTCGGCCGCACGCACCGTCTCGGCGAGGATGATCTCCACCGGCAGCGCCAGTTGCCGCACCATCGTCTGCAACACCAGGCACTGCTGGTAATCCTTCTTGCCGAACACGGCGGCGTGCGGCTGCACCATGTTGAACAATTTCAGCACCACCGTCGCCACGCCGCGGAAGTGCCCCGGCCGCACGGCGCCTTCGAGAATGTTTTCGATGCCGTCGGGCTGCACGGTGTAGGTTTGCGGTTCGGGGTAAAGCGCCTGCTCGTCCGGCGCGAAGACCACGTCGCAGCCGATGCTGTCCAGCTTTTTGCAGTCCTCCTCAAGCGTGCGCGGATAGCGCTCGAAGTCCTCCTTGGGGCCGAACTGCAGGCGGTTGACGAAAATGCTGACCACTGTGCAGGCACCGCGCGGCGCGGCCTCCTCGACCAGCTGCAAATGCCCTTCGTGCAGATTGCCCATGGTCGGCACGAACACGTTGTTCGGCACGCCCTGCAGATACTTGCGCAGTTCGGCAACGGTGTGAATGACTTCCATCGGGGCCTCCAGAAACGATGACCGGGGTTGCCGCGCTGCGCGCTGCGCGCGGCGACGGTCAGGCGATGGAGTGTACGGTGTGGATCAGTTGCGCCGGGGAATCGATGATGCGCCGGGCGCCGGCATTGTGCAATTCATCGAGGCTGCCAAAGCCCCACAGCACGCCGAGCGGATGCACGCCCGCGTGCAGCGCGGCTTCCACGTCCTTGTCGCGATCGCCGATCATCACCGCGCTGGTCGGCGCCACCTTGTAATGGCCGACCAGATGCGCGAGCAGATCGGTCTTCTGGTCGAAACGCCCGTCGAATTCGGGCCCGTGAATGCCGTCGAAATAGCGGGTCAGGTCGAAATGGTCGATGATCTTTTCGGCGAACACTCGCGGCTTGCTGGTGCACAGCGCAATGGTGAAGCCCTGCAGATGAAGCTGGCGGATGGCGTCACCGATGCCGTCGTAGAGGCTGTTTTCCTGCCAGCCGGTGTGTTCGTAGCGATGGCGGTAGTAATGCAGCGCCGCCTCGGCATCGATGCCCGGAAACGCCCGCGGCAACGATTCGCGAAACGGCGGCCCGACAAACGGCCGCACCTGGTCGTCGGCCAGATGCTGGAAACCGAGCTTCTCCAGCGCATAGTTCAGGCAGCGCGCGATACCGTCGAAATTGTTGGTAACGGTACCGTCGAGGTCAAAGAACAGCGTGGTTACGGCCACGTAAAATGCGCCCTTGGTCGAGGATCGGGAATGTCGTGAGCGAGAAGTTTATCGAAGGCCGCGTGGTTGGCCGCGTGGATTACACCGATTCGCTGTTTTCGCTCAGCTTCGAGGCGCCGATGGAGGCCTTCGTTGCCGGCCAGTACTGCCGCGCCGGGTTGATTTTGCCGGGCGAGCGCGGCCCCGACGTCACCATGCGCCCGTATTCGATGGTCAACGCGCCCGACCAGCGTCCGCATGAGATTCTTCTGACCCTGGTGCCACGCGCGGTGGGCGGCATCGTGTCGCCGGCGCTGCATTGCCTCAAGGTGGGCGACGCCCTCTGCGTCGGGCCGCGGGCCAACGGCTTCTTCTCGATGCCGGAGGTGCCCGATGCCGAGGTGCTCTGGTGCCTCGCCACCGGCACCGGCATCGGCCCCTTCCTGTCGATCCTGCGCACGCCGGCGCCGTGGCAGAAATTCCGCCGCATCGTGGTCGTGCATGCGGTGCGCTACGCCGCCGAGCTGGCGTATCGCAGCACGTTTGCCGCGCTCGCGGCGGCGCATGACGGCGCGCTGGTGTACGTCCCCGTCGTGTCGCGCGAAGCCACGCCCGACGCGTTGCCCGGCCGCATTCCGGCCGTCATCGGCGACGGCCGCCTGGAAGCCCGCGCCGGCATCGCACTCACCGCTGACAGCGCGCACTGCATGCTCTGCGGCAACCCACAGATGGTCACCGACACCATCGCCGCACTCGAAGCCAAAGGGCTACGCAAACACCGCCGCAAGGCACCAGGACAGATTACGACCGAGGCGTATTGGTAGTAGATCCCCTCCCCCTGCGGGGGAGGGCTAGGGTGGGGGCAGGTCGACGATGGAGAGCATCAACACGGAGTCAGATCCCCTCCCCCTGCGGGGGAGGGCTAGGGTGGGGGAAACATCAATGAGGAACAACTTCAACCCCACACCGCAGAACCCAAAACTTCGCGACCACGCCCGCACGCTCCGCGCCCAGACAACGGACGCCGAACGCAAACTTTGGCAAGCGCTCCGCGGCCAGCAGCTTGGCGTCCGTTTTCGCCGTCAGCACGTCATCGAGCCGTTCGTGCTGGACTTCTACTGCATTTCACTCAAGTTGGCCGTTGAGCTCGATGGCGGACAGCACGCAGCGCCCGACGCTCGCCACGCCGACAGCACAAGATCGGTTTATCTGGCGCGGCAGGGGATCGCTGTCTTGCGCTTCTGGAACAACGAGGTGATGACCAATCTGGAGGGGGTTTTGGGGCAGGTTGTCGCCGCGATTGACGAGCGGTTACGTGGCCTGCCCCTACCCTAGCCCTCCCCCGCTGGGGGAGGGAACCTTGCCAACCCTCCCCCGCTGGGAAGGGAACGCGCTACTCCTCGCCCAGGAAGCCGCCGCTCTGGTGCGCCCATAGTCGGGCGTACAGGCCTTCCTTCGCCAGCAGTGTCTTGTGATCGCCTTCTTCAACGATGCGGCCCTCGTCGAGCACGATCAGGCGGTCCATCGCGGCGATTGTGGACAGGCGGTGCGCGATGGCGACCACCGTCTTGCCTTCCATCAGTCGATACAGGCTTTGCTGGATCGCGGCTTCGACTTCGGAATCGAGCGCGCTGGTGGCTTCGTCGAGCAGCAAGATCGGCGCGTCCTTGAGCATCACGCGGGCGATGGCGATGCGCTGGCGCTGGCCGCCGGAGAGCTTGACGCCGCGTTCGCCAACATGTGCATCGTAGGCGGTGCGGCCCTTCGGGTCGGTCAGCCGCTGCACGAAGTCGTGCGCCTCGGCGCGTTTCGCGGCATGCAGCATGTCGTCGTCGCCGGCATCGGGGCGGCCATAGAGAATGTTGTCGCGCACCGAACGATGCAGCAGCGAGGTGTCCTGCGTCACCATGCCGATATTGGCGCGCAGACTGTCCTGCGTCACGCCGGCGATGTCGGCGCCATCGATCAGGATGCGGCCGCTGTCGATGTCGTAGAAGCGCAGCAACAGGTTGACCACCGTCGACTTGCCGGCGCCCGAGCGGCCCACCAGCCCGATCTTTTCGCCGGGACGAATGGTGAGCGAGAAATTCTCCAGCACCGCCTTTGGTGCCGGGGCCGGCGCTGGTGCCGATGCCGATACGACAGTCCCGGTCTGGGCGTCGGCGCGGCGTTCCTGCGCGTAGGTGAAGGTCACGTTATCGAAGCGCACTTCGCCGTTCGGCACCGTCAGCGGCCGCGCGTCCGCGGCATCGACGACGGTCTGCCGCCGCGACAGCGTGTCGAGTCCGTCACGCACGGTGCCGATGTGCTCGAACAGGCCCGCCAGCTCCCACATGATCCAGTTCGACATGCCGTTGAGGCGCAGCGTCATCGCCGTCGCTGCCGCCACGGCGCCGACGCCGGCAACACCATCGGCCCACAGCCACATGGTCACGCCGACGGTGGACAGCGTGAGGCCGATGATCAGCACATGGTGCACGATGTCGAACGCGGTGATGTAGCGCCACTGCGTGTACACCGTCGACATGAATTCCTGCATCGCGTTTTTGGCGTAGCCCGCCTCGCGCTGCGCATGCGAGAACAGCTTGACGGTGGCGATATTGGTATAGGCGTCGGTGATGCGGCCGGTCATCAGCGAGCGGGCATCGGCCTGCGCCTGCGAAATTTTCGCCAGCCGCGGCACGAAGAACCAGCACGCACAGGCATAGGCCAGCACCCACACCAGGAAAGGCACCGCGATCCGCCAGTCGAAACCGCCGGCGCCGAGCACCATCGTCACGAAGTAAATCGTCACGAACACCATGACGTCGGCAAGAATCATCCACACGTCGCGCACGGCGAGCGCCGTCTGCATCACCTTGGTGGCAACGCGGCCGGCAAACTCGTTCTGGTAGAAGGCCATGCTCTGCCCGAGCATCATGCGGTGGAAGTTCCAGCGCAGGCGCATCGGGAAGTTGCCCATGATGGTCTGGTGCTTCACGAACGCGAAGACCGACACCAGAATCGGGCTGGCCACCAGCAGGCCGAACAGCAGCATCAGGCCGCCCGCATGCTGCACCCACAGTTGCGCCGGCTCAGTCTTCGCCATCCAGTCGACCAGCCGTCCCATCATGGCGAACAGCAGCGCTTCGATGACGCCGATCGCACCGGCGGTGCAGGTGACGGCGAAGATGTACGGCCGCAATCCCCGCGTGCACGCCCACAGGAACGGCCACAGCGAATTCGGCGGCGTTGCCGGCACTTCGTCCGGGTAGGTGCCGACCAGTTTTTCGAATACCTGAAACATGGCAATCAACCTTGAGTGGGTAGCGCAGCGGGGCTGGGCAGGCTGCGCGTGCCCATCATCACCGTGCTGCGCCATGCAAACAACGTAAGGATCAGCGCGCCGACGCCGGCCAGCGCGAGCGATGCGCGAAGGCCGATGTGTTCGCCGACGTAGCCGCCGATCAGCGCGCCGGGGCCGGCGCCGATCAGGATCAGCCAGCGCATGGTGCTGGTCATGCGGCCGAGCAGCGGCTCCGGCGTGACGGCTTGCCTGAGCGACAGGAAGTTCACGAAGATCAGCGTGGCGCCGGCCGAAAAGCAGGTCAGCATGAAGCCGAACAGCACGACGCCGAGCACGCTGGCCGGCGCCACCGCCAGCGCCAGCCAGCCGACCGCGCTGACCGCGAGTCCGGCCACGATGGTGGGGCCGGGCCCGACTTTCTCGCTGACGCGGCGGCCGTAGACGCTGGCGAGAATGGTGCCGACGCCCATGCCGACGTAGCAGAAGCCGATCGACTGTGCGCTCATGCCCAGCTCGCGCGAGGCGACCAGAATCTGCACCACGCTCGCCATGTGGTGCAGCAACTGCCAGCAGCCGACGAACAGCGCCAGCGTCCACAGCATACGGGTGCGCGCGACGAAGCGCACGCCTTCGCGCAACTGCGCCCAGAAGCGCACGCCCGGCGTCGACATCGCCGACTCCTCGACCCGGATGCCGCGCAGCAGCAGCACCGACCCGGCGATCAGGATGGCGTCGAAGGCGATCGCGAACGGCGCCCCGAGCAGCTTGATCAGCGCGCCCGCAAGCCCCGGGCCGGCGATTTCGGAACCGGACACCGCCAGCGCATTCTTGCTGTGCGCCTCGACCAGCCGGTCGCGCGACACGATCTGGGTCAGCACGATCTGCGCCGCCGAGCCGCCGAACACGTGCACGCAGCCAAGCACGAAGCCGACCACGTACAGCCAGGCCATCGACAGCACGCCGCTCCACGCCGCAATCGGCACCGAGGCCAGGGTCAGCGCGAACACCGATTCGCCGATCACGTAGACCGGCAGCTTGCGCACGCGGTCGAGCCAGACGCCGGCCGGCAGCGAGAGCAGCACGAAGGGCACGATCTCGGCGGCCATCAGCCAGCCCATTTGCGTCGGCGAAGCGTTGAGCACGGTCACCGCCGTCAACGGCAGCGCCAGAATCGTGATCTGGGCGCCGAAGTGGGTGATGACCACCGAGGCGAAGATGCGGCGATAGTTGCGGTCATGCAGCAGATCGCCGGCGGGCAGCGCCGGCAGGCGCAGCAGCGTACGCAACGAGTGGCCTATTCGCCCGGACAGGCGAGAAAAGAAACTGACAACGGCTTGCACGGCAAACTCCACAAACTTGCATGCCACCGGTCAGGCGACCGGAACTGGCGAAAACGGAAATGGCAACTGGCGTCGGCACCCGGCGCCAAGCCGGTCTGGCGTCGGAAACCCGGCGCAACAGCGGCGAACACAACCACCGGCGGAGGTTGCAACGGGAGATGAGTCGGCGCTCGGGCGCCGCTGCCCTCCTGAACGGCAGCTACACGGGGTGCAGCCGAACCCGGTCTTGCGACCGGCGCGTCAACGCGGGTGATTCGGGTAAGTGTTACCCGGTTGCGGGTAGCGACGTGCGACCGGACCACGGGTCCCAGCCATCACGACGCCGATCGCGCTGTTGCGAACGAGTTGGAAGCGGGAAACAGTGGTTGGCATCGCGACGTCCTTTCTGGTGCAGCGGACTAACCCGGAAAGTCGCACGGGTAGTGCGACGGGGCTGCAAAGGTAGTAATGCTACAGGCTGGGCGCGATTTCGTCACTACCCCGCTCCGGCGACGAATCGGGGTGGCAGTCGTCGCCACGCAGCCACCTGAGCAACTGCGCCGGCTGCTGTCGTTTTTGTGTTGCGACCGCTCAGCGAGAGAGTCTCATGCAAGCCCGACTGTTTCCGTCTGCCGGCGCCGCGATCGATCGCTGCTGGCGACCGTCGACGGCCTGATCATGACCCGCGTCCTGCTCGACCTGCGCGGCGCTGCGGTGGTGGCCGGTATCAGTTTCAGCGCCGACGCCGGGCGCCGCACCTGGTCCGACATTCAGCAGTATTTGAGCAATCACTGCGGCATGGTGCTGGAGCCGGACCTGCCAGCCAGTGACACGACCGTTCAGTCGCGCGCGCCGTCGGGCTCGCGATGCAGCCATGCTGAGATGGCCGCTGCGCCCATTGCAATGGTCATTTCAGCGAAAAGCCATTTGAGTTTTCCCAAATTGGCGACAAAAAACACCCGTTCGCCCTGAGCATAGCGAAGGGTCCAATGCTAGAGGGATCAAACCCTTCGCTACGCTCAGGGTGAACGGTAGTTAGGTGCGTAGATCGCGCCGCCGCACCCTTGCTCACGCGGCGGTGCCGGTGGCGCGAACCGTGCTAGCGCAACGTCTTTCCGGTTGCCGCGTTGTCGTTGTGCCCTTCCCGTTGCGGACGCGGGCCGTGATCACGGCGGCTCAACCCAAGGCTCATCTCGTGCCGTGCGTGCCCCACCTGTGCCGCCGCCCCTGCCTCGTCGGCGATTGCGACGACCTCGCTGGCAATTTCGATGCCGCCGATCCGGCGGCCTGACTTGCGCAGTGGCGGCTGAGGGTGTATTGATGCGTGGCTGAACGAGTATTTTCTTGAGAGAGGCCGATGATGGCGGATTCGTGCAAACGACGTGGTGTGGCTGCCGGTCAGGGCCATGCGACGCCGGGAGAATGGCTGCGGGTGGCGAGCACTTTGAACAAGGCGCTGTGTTGCCTGCTTCTGCTGGCGCTGAGCCTGCTGGGCAGCCCGCTGGCCCATGCCGCCGATCCGGTGCCGGGCAGTCTGGACACCACCTTTGCCGCCGGCAACGGCAAGATCGGCAATCTGGCGATCGGAACCGGTGACGCTCGTGCCACCGCCGTCGCCCTGCAGCCCGACGGCAAGATTGTGCTGGCGGGGACTTGCTACAACGGCAGCAACAACGACTTTTGCGTCGCGCGCCTCAACGCGGACGGCACGCTGGACGCGAGCTTTGACGGCCCCAGCGGCAACGGTGACGGCAAGTTCCTGCTGCCGATCGGGACGGGTAACGCCGTTGCCACCGCCGTCGCCGTGCAGCCCGACGGCAAGATCGTGCTGGCGGGTTATTGCCCCGGCAGCACCTATGACTTCTGCGTCGCACGCCTCAACCCGGACGGCACGCTGGACGCGAGCTTTGACGGCCCAAGCGGCAGCGGCAATGGCAAATTCCTGCTGCCGGTCGGGACGAGTGACGACCGTGCCTACGCCGTCGCCGTGCAGCCCGACGGCAAGATCGTGCTGGCGGGGTATTGCGGGAACGTTGACTTCTGCGTCGCGCGCCTCAACCCGGACGGCACGCTGGAC
>JAPUER010000065.1 GCA_027492485.1 Betaproteobacteria bacterium | reverse complement strand
GCGGGCGGCGACTGGCGTCCTAGTTTCGCTGCGAAAGTCGGACGCGGCGTCCGACTTTCGGTTTTCGCGTCCGACTTTCCGCAACATATTGATTCATCGCTTCTTTTTTCTCGTTGTTCTCGATGAAGGGGCGATTGAAAGTCGGACGTGGGAGACGGGTTTCCGGCGATGACGAACTGGACATCAACGCCATGCTTTGAAAGGCGCGCGAAATAGTCCGCATCCGGCGCTCGCAGCCCCTGCTCATAGTTGATCTGGGCGCGCTTCTTGACCCCTGCGATCGCGCCGAAGGCCGCCTGCGAAAGCCCCGTCGCCTCCCGCGCAATTCGAAGTCTGTCGCCGATGGTGCTCATACGTGCACGCGCCTCTTGACAGGTGCACATTCGTGCACCATAGTTCGTCCCACGTCACTTAATCCAACAAGAGGATAGCGCGATGAGCCGTACTCCCACCGAAACCGGCACGAGGCTGATGCAGGAGGTGCGTGCAGCCTTCATTCTGCGCGGCACCAGCTACACCGCCTGGTGCCGCGCTCAAGGCATCGAGCCCTCACAGGTGCGGCAGGCGATCTACGGCACCTGGGCAGGCCCCAAGGGGCGCGCGGTCAGGGCGAACGTGCTGCGCGCGGCCGGCGTGAGGGAGGTGGCATGAACACCTTATCCGGCCTGCTGCCCGTGATCGTGGATGGCGTGCTCAAGCGCGCCGGCGCAGACGCCGAGGCTGAGCCCGGTACGCAGGCGTGGGCGCTGGCGCAGATCGGCTTGATGTACAGCGCGCTGGTGGAGGCGCTGCACGACTGCGTGGCAGCCGAGCAGCCGATGTCGCAGATGCATGCGACCGAGCAAGCGCGCCAGGTGCTCGGCGACGTCGGTCGGGTGTTGCGCGCGAGCGTGTTTGATCGTGCCGGCGCAGATGACCAGGCCGAACCCGGCACGCCGGAGTGGGATCTGGCGCAGGTCAAGTGGATAGGCGACCAGCTGGTGAAGGTGCTGCGCAATTGCGTGGATGCCGAGCAGCCGATGGCGCAGATGCGCGCGACCGAGCGGGCGCGCCAGGTGCTCGGCGTCGCGGAAAAAAACTCGGCCCGTTGTGCGATCCGAAGCGCAGGGCTGGCGACGGGGCTTCGCACCGACCTGGACGTTACCTTGAGCGTGATCGCTGAGCTGCGCGCGCGCAACGCGCTGCGCTCGCTCGATTCTGCTCTGCGCGAGTCCTCGTCCGAGGGGGTGACCGTCTACATCGGGCCGAACAAGACGGAGCAGCGCCTGCGCGCGCAGCTCGACGAGTTGATCAGCTGTCGTCAGCGCCGGACAGCCGATCCATCTGGCGACGCGTCTGCTGGGTAGCCATATGTCTGATCGCCTCTTCCGCAGCGTCCGCAAACTCGTCGTCGTGGTTACGTCGCGCCGCGTCTCGCACTATTTCAAGCCATTCGAACGCCTTTGTCGCGGCTTCCTCCTGGCTGTGTGCGAGGTACTGGATCAGCTGAAACAAAACGGCCTTGTGCGGATCGTTTTTCATCGGGTTGCTCCCTCGGTGGTGGTGGATGACGCGGGCTGCGTCGCCGCCGAGGGTAGCAGCCCGTCCCACGGCGATCGACATGGCTGACGGCGGCGTGGCGGGCGAGCGGTTGTACTTCACAGCGAGGTGGATGATGGACATCAAGAAGCTGATTTGCGCGCTGCGTGAGTGGCGTGAACGCCGGCTCATCTGGAAGCTGGCGGCCCGCGCGTTTGTGCACGGCGAGGGCATCGAGTGCGCAGTGCACCAGGTGGCGGTTGCACGCCGCCACCTGGCCTCGCTCGACCTCAATGCGCCTGATCAGACGCCCGACGAGCGGCCGCAAGAATGATCGCGTACGCCTCGCCAATGGATTCGGCTTGCGATTGCGGTGTCGAGCCGGCTGGCTTCCAAGCGCCGGCCTGCAGCGCGGCGACCATGATTTCAGCGGCGATGTCGAAGTTTGTTTTGCTCATCGGGCTTGCTCCCTCGGTGGTGGTGGATGACGCGGGCTGCGTCGCCGCCGAGGGTAGCAGCCCGTCCAACCGTGGGAATCGACATGGCTGACGGCGGCGTGGCGGGCGAGCGGTGGTATCGCGGCGCTGATCTTGCGGGATTGCCAGGTCTGCCTTCGAGCGATCGGAGAATCCGGGCGATCGCGCGCGGTGAAAGCTGGAAAGCGCGGCCATGCAAGAGACGCGGCGGCGGCCTCGAATACGCGCTGGAAAGCCTGCCTGCCGCGACGCAAGCCGCATTGCTGCTGCGTGAGCGGCGCGCCGCCGGAAGGCCGGAGGCGGAAGTCGCGGGCGCGTGGACCCAGGCACGCATCGACAGCCAGATCCTGGCCTGGCATCGCGCCACGCATGCGCAGCGCGACGTGGCCGAGCGCCGCATGCGCGCCCTGCTCGCCGTGAATACGCTCGTGGCCGGCGGCTTGCCGCTGATGAAAGCGCGCTCGCTCGTGGCCGGGGACCTCAAGAGCGAGAACCTGCGCGGGTCGAGCGTGGCCAGCCTGGCGCGCTGGTCGGCGCAGGTTGACGGTGCGCCGCAGTCGGCCTGGTGCGCCATCCTGGTGCCGGCCTACAGCGGTCGGACCACGCGCGCCAAGTGCGATGAGCAGTGTTGGGAATGGTACAAAGGCCATTACCTCACGCGCGCCAAGCCGTCGCGCGCCGATACGTACGCGCGTCTGGCGTTGATGGCGCGCGAGCAGGGCTGGACGATCCCATCAGCCAGCACGTTGTCGCGGCGCATGGACAGCGACGTGCCGCACGAGACGCAGGTGCGCCTGCGCGAAGGTGCGGAAGCGGCCGCGCGCCTCATTCCGACTCAACGCCGTGACGTGAGCGTGTTCATCGCCGGCGAGGCGGTGAACGGCGACGGCCTGAAATTCGACCGGCTGTGGGTGCGCTTCGAGGACGGCGAGGTCATCAACACCGCGACCGCGTGGGTGTACCAGGACCTGCGCACGCGAAAGATCATCGCCTGGCGCCTGGGCAAGACCGAATCGACGGACCTGTTCCGCCTCGCGACCTACGACCTGGCCGGCGTGTGCGCGCCCAAGCATCTGTATCTGGACAACACGCGGGTGGCGGCCAACAAGCTGATGACCGCCGGCGTGGAAGGGCGCCACCGCTTTGGCGACAAGCCGCAGGATGGCAAGGGCCTGTTGCCGATGCTCGGCATCACAGTACATTTCACCAACCCGGACAAGGTGCTGGGCAACAGCGGCGCCAAGCCGATCGAGCGCGCGTTTGGCAACGGCGGCATTCACCACGCCGTGGCCACGCATCCGAGATTCATCAATCGCGGCTACAGCACCGCGACCGCCATTGACGTGGCCGAACTGCGCGCGGTGCTGGCCGAGGAAATCGCGCGCCACAACGCCAAGGAAGGCCGTCGCACGCAGATTTGCGGCGGCACGCTGAGTTTCGACCAGGCATGGGAACTGAGCGTGGCGCAACACCCGCCGCGCCAGTTCGCCGAGAGCCAGCGGCAACTGCTGCTGATGAGTCGGGAAATCGTGCGCGCGGCGCGCCCGGCCGGAGTGGTCACGCTCAAGGCGGGCCGCGGACCGCATGGCGTCAACAGCTACTGGACTGCGGCGCTGACCGAATACGCCGGGCAGAAGCTCGCGGCGCACTTCGACCCCGACAACCTCTCGGCCGGCGTGCACCTGTACAGCCTCGACGGGCGCTACCTGTTCGCCGCCGAGCACCGCCCGAGCAATGCGTTCAACAGCACCGAGGCGGCGCGCGAGTACGGCAAGTTCAAGGCGCGCGCGAACAAGGCTGGAAAGAAGAAGGCCGCCGCGGAAGTGCGCATGGACGACATGGAGCGCGCCGCGCTCTACGCGGCCGCCACGGGCGCGGCGCACGAACCGGCGCCACGTGGCACGCGCAAGAAGCGCGGCACCAACGTGACGCAGGTCGTGTTCGCGAGCGTGCCCAACCCTGAACGCGACGCCGCGCGCGCCGCGAAAACCGGAACCGCCGATTACGTGAGGTCGCCCACAGCGTTGCTGGTGGAGCGGCTATTGCCGAAGCGGCCGGGAGTCGAATGAAAAGGCCCGCGTCGGCAGCCACCGGCGCGGGCCATGAAGCAGCAGCGGAAACCAGAAAACCACCACTACCAGAAGGGATCATAGCAATGACGCAAGCCACAAACCAACACGATCTGCGCGGCGATGTCCGCACGGCCCTCGCGACCGAGCGGGTCACGCAGGCGCAGCTCGGGCGCGAGATTGGCGTTTCGTCCAGCGTCGTCAACCAGTGGTTGCAGGGCGTTTACGCGGGGGATAACGCCACCGTCGAAGACAAGATCTGCCGGTGGCTCGATGCGCGCCGCGCCGCGCGCGCCAATGGGGAGACGATGCCAGCGGCGCCGGGGTTTTTCGCCACGCCCACCGCGCAGAAGGTGATTGACGCGCTTGGCTATGCGCAGATCGCCGGCGACATCGTCGTCATCTACGGCAGCCCGGGCCTCGGGAAAACGACCGCCATCGCGCGCTACGGGGCGACCGGCCTGAACGTGTGGCACGCGACCATGTCGCCCGCGTGCTCGAAGGTGGTGTCGGCGCTGCAGGAGATTTGCGCCGCCCTCGGCATCGGCGATGTGGGCGGCGGCGCATCGACGCTCTATCGCGCCATCTTGCGCCGGGTGCGCGGAACCAACGGTCTGCTCGTGATCGACGAGGCGCAGTTCCTATCCGTCGCGGCGTTGGAGCAGATCCGCGCGATCCACGACGCCGTAGGGGTAGGCATTGCGCTCGTCGGTAACGAGAGCGTCTACAAGCGCATGAGCTCGGGGCGGTGTCGCGACGAGCTCGACCGGCTTTTCAGCCGCGTCGGCAAGCGCGTGCCGCTGCGCGGGGTGAGCACCGGCGACATCTCCGCGCTGCTTGAGGCGTGGGGGATCGAGGACAAGGCGATCCGCGCCGAGTTGCGTGGGCTGGCGGAGAGGTTCAGCGCGTTGCGCACCGTGACGAAGGTGCTGCGCCTGGCCAGCATGAACGCGATGGCGGCCAGCGCTCCGCTCGATGTCGGCGCCGTGCGCCACGCGTGGGGCGAGCTGATGGGGGTGGAGGAATGAGCGCCCCCATCGCCAAGGCCTTTGCGCCGCGTACCGGCCCGGCCACGCCGCACCAGCGCCAGTACGCGCGCATCCTCATGCGCGAGCTGAACCTGGACACCAGCGCGTTCACGCGCGCGCACGCTCGCTACTACCGCATGGCCGGGCTGCCCGCGCCGGAGCATGGCAGCAGCGTCGACGCTTGCCTGTGCGGCCTCGACCGGGCGCAGATTTCGGCGCTGCTACGCGTGCTGGCGGCGGAAGGCGGCGTCGCATGAGCGCGCAGCCCACCACCTACACGCGCACGCAGATGAACGCGCTCGCGGCCGGCTACCAGCGCAAGCTCGACCAGGCGCGGCAGCGGCAGCGGCGTTACCGCGCTGCGCTATTCGTGCTGCTGGCGGCGTTGCCGGTGGCCTTCGCGATCGGTCGCGGCACGGCCGAGCGCGGAATGACCGTGCGGCAGCTCGAAGCGACCGTGCTCAAGAACGAGGAGCGCGCGCCGTGAGCGGCGTGTGGCTGCGCGCGCGCGATCTGCTCGGGGCGCCTGGCGCGTCCGGCCTCACCACGCGCGAAATCGCCACCACGCTGGATGTGGAGGCCGGCGAGGTTGGCCGCGTCATGCGCCTCATGGAGAAGCGCGGGCACATCGCTCGCGCAGCAGACGCAGAGCCGACGCGCTGGATTACCGCGAACCGCAGTCGAAACGCGCAGGGGTAAGCCATGCTCGATGACCTGTTCGATCGCAGCCTGACCCCGACCCTGGTGCTCGATGTGTTGGGCGACCACGTCGGCGCCGATAACGGGATCAGCGCGCGCGACCTGGTGCGCAAGATCGCCGGAATCACCACGGCCGGCGGCGAGCGCCGCTTGCGCAGCATCGTGGTGGCGCTGCGCGGGGCTGGGCATGCGATCGGTGGGACGCCGAAGACGGGATATTTCATCGCGCGAACCGATACCGAATTGGACGCGACGTTCGAGTACCTCTACTCGCGCGCCATGACTTCACTCACCCAAATCGCCGCCATGAAGCGCATGGCGATGCCTGACCTGCGCGGCCAACTGCGGCTGCGCATTGGAGCCACACGATGAGCCGAAAAGTAGGAACCACCGACCGCATCCGCGTTTTGCTGCGCGACAACGGTCCCATGACCGTTGCGGATTTGGCCGAGGCGCTGGGCGATGTGCCGCGCGACAACATTGCCGCGCTGGTCGGCGAGCGCCGCCGTGCTGGTGAGTTCAAGGGGAGCGTGCTCGACGGAAAACCCATTTACGAGCTGGTGCCTGGTTACGTGCAACCGCGCACCAAGCAATCGCCGTGGTACGTGAAAGACAAAACCGCCACGGCAAAACCCGAATGCATTACGCCTCCGGCGCGGAAAGAGCACAGCGCGCCGCCATCCGCGCATGGGCCAACAGGGCCCGCGCCGGAGGCTCCTCCTTCCGCACCGTCGTTGCCACCCCCCGGCGCCGCGACGCGTTCTCCCCCCGCTCGCGCGGCGTTGCGCGACGACGGTGCGGAT
>JAPUER010000064.1 GCA_027492485.1 Betaproteobacteria bacterium | reverse complement strand
GGCAACGCTGAACAAGCCGTCGAAATCGGCGAGATGAGGTGCGAGGGTAGAGGATCAAGGAAGCTGGGGTGCGAATTCATCGAAACTCGCCTTGGGAGGTGCGCGCTGCGACCGCGAAAGCGTCCCCGGCGCTCGCAGCGGACGCACTCATGCCAAGCTCCTGCGAGCCAGGTACAGATTGGCCAGGCCCAGCACTACAAGCGAACGCGTGGCGTTCTTGGCCAGTCCACGATAGCGGACCTTGCTGAAGCCCCACAATCGCTTGACCACCGCGAAGACGTGCTCCACACGGGCGCGCACCCTGGACTTGTTGCGGTTCTTCGCGCGCTTGGCTTCGTCGAGCTCACCGCCCCGGCGCACGCGCTCGTTCGTGAAGTCCCGCGCCAGCGGCGCCTTGGACTGGATTAACTCTTTCTGACTGGCGTAGGCACTGTCACCGTACACGCGCTGCTCGTTGCCGTGCAGCAGCTCGGGCAGCGGGTGTTTGTCATGCACGTTGGCCGCGGTGACCACGGCGCTATGCACCAGCCCCGTGCGGCTGTCCACGCCGATGTGCATCTTCATCCCGAAGTACCACTGCTGGCCCTTCTTCGTCTGGTGCATCTCGGGATCGCGCGCCTTGTCGGCGTTCTTCGTCGAGCTCGGCGCGCCGATGATGGTGGCATCCACGATCGTGCCCGTGCCTAGCTTCAGTCCCCGCGCTTGCAGTAGCTCACCTACCGTGGCAAACAGCTTCTCAGCGAGTTGGTGCCTCTCCAACAGACGGCGAAACTTCAACAGCGTTGTGCCGTCGGGCACGCGCTCGCGACCCAGGTCGATACCGACGAAACGCCGCAACGCGGTGCTGTCGAGCAACGCCTCCTCACAGGCTTCATCAGCGAGGTTGAACCAATGCTGGATGAAGTACATCCGCAGCATGCGCTGCAGACCTACCGGCGGGCGGCCATTACCCGCCTTCGGGTAATGCGGCTCGATCACCTCGCTCAGCGCCTGCCACGGCACGATCTCATCCATCGTCGCGAGAAACACATCGCGCTTGGTTGCGCGACGGTACTGCTCAAATCCGGCGCCTTGATCGGCTGCTGCGGCAAAGGTCTGTTGCTTCATCTACCTACAACGCTTCTCACCATCTGATCGTGGACTTGTTCAGCGTTGCCTTAGTCTTGGGCGTCCGCAAGACACCTTGAACATTGACGCTTCTGCTGTGATCACCTTCATCGAACAGCAGATGGCTTCGCGTCGTTAGGTCGCAACCAAAGATTCCGCCGACAAGTTCTTGGCAACGCCGGGACAAAATTGGCTTGCGCGTAAAGTAATGACGGCGAGAAAATGATGCCGTACAGACGGTGCTTGCATCTAGGTTTCGACGCAACCCGATTTCGGACGCATCAACGTTAGCGGTGCGCCGATGGTCTGATGAGGTGACCTATGGAAGACGCAGACAATCCGCCGAACAAGAAGACCATGACCTTGGCGAAGCTGCGCGAGCTGGCCCCGAGAACGCAGGCTGTGATACTTGGCAAGGCAATCGCCAAACGCAAGGAGAAGGACGCCTTGGCAGAGAAAGCCAAAGTCGCAGGCATTCAAAAGAGATAGCCACGTCATGCTGGCGTGCCAGAGAACGGCTGTTGCACATAGGCTTAGGGTTGAGGAGCAATGACTGAAGCTTCGGCGGTCACTTGGGTAGGCAACGTCGCGCATACAGATTTCGTCTCGACATCCCAGCGCACCGGTCCTAATCCATGGGCCCCGGTGTATGGCGTGGACACCCCGAGAAGGTGGCCGATACCGCCGCGCGCCCGGCGATGGTTCCCGCGACTGCCAGCGCGTACTGATGCCGAGCGCGCGGTTGTCAACGCTTCCACTCGGGCGCGTGTGGGCCGCGCTCTTGCAGAACGTGAAGCGAAGCGAAAGGTGGCGATGCCGTGGCTTTGCTCGGTAGACGGGGTGATTCAAACGCGCATCAGACAAACGCCAGTTTGTACGGAGAGAATCTTGAGCCGACAAAGTAGCAATTCATTCAGCGACGAGCAGCCGCGATTTCCTTACGCGTCGACCGAAGCCAAGCGCCAACTTGGGATTCCCGATAGCCCCGCCATACACCTTGCCATCACTGATCTGGCTGAACGCTTGCTCTCACTGCCGTACGGCCAGGAGCGGCCATCGAATGAAACGCGAATAACCGCGCTACGAAGCGCTTCCTGGGGAGCGCGCGAAAGCCACTGCTTTGAGTTGGTAGTGCTGCGCTACCGCGCTTCGTTAGGGGATACACTGGATCAAGCGGAGTGCGATCGGATTCTGCGAGTGATAAACCGACCGACTGGCTGGGCTACGCCGTGTCAAGGTTGATCGCCGAAGGGTTTGACGCGTCACCGGCGATACGACGACAAGCGACACGCTATGGCTGGATCGAAGCTGATGAGTGATGGCGACGATTGATTCGTCGAGCCACGGACACAAGCGCTCAATTTTGGGGGGCATATTTGGGGGCATGAAGGAAATCCATTCTTCCCATAGCCCCGTAAAAACGTTGCTTATGCGCAACATACGAGTCCCGCCCTCGCACCAGACAGGTAGCACCTTCGCGCGAGAGTGTCCACTCACATCGTTCGCTGCTATTCTCCCAAAGTCGACTTTCTTGTCTAACGCGTTAGACAAGAAAGTCGAATCGGCGTGTTCGACCTGCTTGTAAATCACTGCAAAAGGCACGGCCGACAGGGGCGGGTTCACTACCTCGCCCGGCGTTACGTCAAGCGACAAAACGTAGTCTTAATTTCATTTCGTGCTACGATAAAAAAATCGTTTTACGAAATGGCATCATGACCTCCGTCGCCCTGTCGCCCAAATTTCAAGTCGTCATCCCGAAGGACGTTCGCAAGGCGCTGAACCTCGTCGCCGGCCAGCGCCTTGAGGCGCGCGTGGTGGGCGACCATGTGGAGCTGGTCCCCGAATTGCCGATTTCGGCCCTTCGCGGCATGTGTCGGGGTATCAACACCGATGTACCGAACGACCCGGAGGATGGGCTCGATACGCCACACACGCAACCGCGCGCCCGCGCGAAAGGCCGCACCAAGGTGCGCGGCGCATGAACGTCGTTGATTCGTGCGGATGGCTCGAATACTTTGCGGACGGCCCCAACGCCTCGTTCTTTGAACCGGCGCTCTCCGACCTGCCGAACCTGGTCGTCCCGGCGATCACCGTCTACGAAGTGTGTAAACGCGTACTGGTGCAAAGCGGACAGACGTTTGCAGACCGTGCCGTCAATGCAATGAGTCGCGGTCAGGTCGTGCATCTCGACGCTGACAATCTCCGCCTGGCTGCCATTGCCTCGATCCGCTACAAACTTGCAATGGCCGACGCCATCATCTGGCAAACCGCGCAAGTGCATCAGGCACTGCTCTTTACGCAGGACGTGGATTTGATGAAAGCACCGGGGGTACGGTACCGGGCCAAGGTTGTCGGTTGAGATAGATCGGCTTGGTAGGGTGGGCAACTTGTTGCCCACGCAGCTGTGCTGCTACCTTTCCGACCGATGCCGCCTTTCGCAAGCTGAAGCCCGTCACCAGGACCGCGCGGCGGATCGCCTTACACTGTCCGTGTCCCATTGAATGAAACTCCCGGATGAACGTTGCCGCGCCGCGACCGCTGTACCGTCGGCCCTGGTTTGTGGCGCTCGGTGTTTGCACCGTGGCGGTCGTGCTGATTGCGGCGACAGTGGCACTGCTGATTTCGGACGCTGGGGCGATCATGGCAGCGCAGTCGTTCGAGCCGCCGCTGGACGTGCAAGGGGCTTACAGCAGGCATCAAAGCAAACTTGAACAGGCAACGGATGCCTATGCGCGCTGGGTCGCGCTGGCCCCGGCGGCGATGGCGAGCGCTGGCGTCGACAAGCTGGATCAGGCGGATGCCTACGCCGGCGAAGCGCTGGCGCTGCTGCCGTCGTATGCGAAAGACTGGAATTACGGCAACGTGGTCTACGGTGCGCATGCCGCGCTCGGGCGGACGGCACTGCGTCGCGGCGATGTTGCGGAGGCGATGCGCCAGTTGGCGCTGGCGGGCAAATCGCCCGGTTCGCCGCAGTTGGACAGCTTCGGGCCGAACCTCTCGCTGGCGCGGGAACTGCGGCTGACGCGCGACCCCGGTGCGCGCGACGCCGTACTCGCGCACTTCAACGATGTCGAGAAGTTCTGGAAGATGGACTTGGGCTCGCTGCGCGTGTGGCGCGCCGACGTCCGCGACGGTCGCGTACCCAATTTCCACTCGTCGCTGCTTCTTTATTGATCCGGTCGACCGGTGGCGTTGCCGGGACGCCCGCGGCGCCCGATTGCTCCAGATTGCAACACTGCGCCGGCCGCCTGGTGGACGAGTGCGGCGATATGCGCAAATCCGGAATTCAGGCGCGCCAGTTGGGTGCACTGCGTATTGCTTTGTCCCGACAGGCAAGCTAAAAATCCCGAATGATCAAATCGTTCGGCCAGCGCCGAATTGCGAACCATCGATCGGCATCACAGGAGTGCACACCTATGGATATGAACCGGAGGCAATTCTTCCGGGTGACGGGCGGCGGGCTGGTGAGTTCCAGTCTGGTCGCGCTCGGTTTTTCGCCCACTGCGGCGTTGGCCGAGACGCGCAACTTCAAGCTTGCCCGGACCACGGAAACGCGTAATACCTGCCCGTACTGCTCGGTCGGCTGCGGCATCATCATGTACAGCCTGGGCGACAAGGCGAAAAACGTGGTCGCCGACATCGTGCACATCGAGGGCGATCCCGATCATCCGGTCAATCGCGGCACGCTGTGCCCGAAGGGCGCCGGCTTGCTCGACTTCGTGCACAGCCCGAATCGGCTGAAATACCCGGAAATCCGGGAACCGGGCAGCAAGGAATGGAAGCGCGTGAGTTGGAACGACGCAATGTCCCGCCTGGTGAAAATGATGAAGGCGGATCGCGACGCCAACTTCATCGCCAAGAACGCTGCCGGGCAGACCGTCAACCGCTGGTTGACGACCGGCATGCTCTGCGCCTCTGCTTCGTCCAACGAGTCGGGCTACATCACCCACAAGGCGATGCGCTCGATGGGGATGCTGGTATTCGATAATCAGGCACGCGTCTGACACGGCCCCACGGTAGCCAGTCTGGCTCCGACGTTTGGCCGCGGTGCGATGACCAACCATTGGGTGGACATCAGGAACGCCGATGTAGTTCTGATCATGGGTGGCAATGCCGCTGAAGCGCATCCCTGCGGCTTCAAGTGGGTTGTCGAAGCGAAGCATCACAACAAGGCAAAGCTGGTCGTCGTCGACCCGCGCTTCACGCGCTCGGCCGCGATGGCCGATTACTACGCGCCGATTCGTGCCGGCAGCGATATCGCCTTCCTGGGCGGTGTCGTCAACTATCTGCTGAGCCAGAACAAGATCCAGCAGGACTACGTCAAGCACTACACCAACGCACCGTTCATCGTGGGCGAGGGGTACTCGTTCAAGGACGGCATCTTCTCCGGCTACGACGAGGCCAAGCGCAGCTACAGCAACGCAAGCTGGGCCTACGAGCTCGACGACAAGGGCTTCGCCAAGGTCGACGAAACGATGCAGCATCCGCGCTGCGTACTGCAGATCATGAAGGCCCATTTCTCGCGCTACACGCCGGAGATGGTCAGCAAGATCACCGGCACGCCGCAGGACAAGTTCCTCAAGGTCTGCGAGCACATCGCGAGTACCGCTGCGCCGAACAAGGCGATGACCATCATGTACGCGCTGGGCTGGACACAGCACAGCACGGGCTCGGAGATGATCCGCACGGCGGCCATCATGCAACTGCTGCTCGGCAACATCGGCATCGCCGGTGGTGGCATGAACGCGCTGCGCGGTCACAGCAACATTCAGGGCCTCACCGATCTCGGCCTGCTTTCCAACAGCTTGCCTGGCTACCTGAGCCTCGCTCGCGATACCGAGCAAGATCTGGAGACGTACTACAAGACGCGTGCGCTGAAGCCGCTGCGCCCGAACCAGATGAGCTACTGGCAGAACTATCCGAAGTTCTTCGTCAGTCTGCAAAAGGCGTGGTTTGGCAAGGCGGCCACCGCCGAAAACAGTTGGGCGTTCGACTACCTGCCGAAATGGGATCGGCTGTACGACGTGCTCGCGGCATTCGAGCTGATGGGCCAGGGCAAGTTGAACGGCTACATCTGCCAGGGCTTCAACCCGGTCGGTTCGTTCCCGAACAAGAAGAAGATCGTCGGTGGCCTGTCGAAGCTGAAATACCTCGTCATCATCGATCCGCTCAACACCGAGACCGCCGAGTTCTGGAAGAACTACGGCGAACACAACGATGTCAAGAGCGAAGAAATCCAGACCACGGTGTTCCGTTTCCCGAGCACCTGCTTCGCCGAAGAAGACGGCTCGTTGACCAACAGCGGTCGCTGGCTGCAGTGGCACTGGAAAGGCGCGCCGCCTCCCGGCGAAGCCAAGGGCGATGCTGAAATCATCGCCGAGATCTTCCTGCGCATCAAAGCGGCCTACGCCAAGGACGGCGGCGCTTTCCCCGACCCGATCCTGAACCTGACCTGGCCGTACAAGATTCCCGACAGTCCGTCCTCGGAAGAACTGGCGATGGAATACAACGGCAAGGCATTGGAAGATGTGCTGTCGCCGGTTGATCCGAAAGACCCGAAGGCCGAGCGCAAGGTGCTCGCCAAGGCCGGCGAACAACTGGCCGGCTTCGGGCTCTTGCGTGACGACGGCACGACGGCGTCCGGTTGCTGGATTTACACCGGCTCGTGGACGCAGGCCGGCAACCAGATGGCTCGCCGCGACAACAGCGATCCGTTTGGCATCGGGCAGACGCTCGCCTGGGCGTGGGCGTGGCCGGCGAACCGCCGCATCCTTTACAACGCCGCGTCGAGCGCGCCGGACGGCAAGCCGTGGGACGGCAAGCGCAAGCTGATGCAGTGGAACGGCAAGGCTTGGGCCGGGGCCGACGTGCCCGACATCAACCCGGCCGCGAATCCGGGCGACCCCGATCGCGTGCAGCCGTTCATCATGACAGCGGAGGGCGTGGCGCGACTGTTCGCGCCGACCGGCATGGCCGAAGGGCCGCTGCCGGAGCACTACGAGCCGTTCGAGTCACCGCTCGAGAACAACCCCATGCACCCGACCAACGCGAAGGCAAGGGCGAACCCCGCGGCACGCGTCTACAAGGGCGACATGGAAGCGTTCGGTACGCCGAAGGACTTTCCGTATGTGGCAACCAGCTACCGCTTGACGGAGCACTTCCACTACTGGACCAAGAACGTCGAAAGCAATGCCATCATCCAGCCGCAGCAATTCGTCGAGATCGGCGAGGAGCTGGCGAAGGCCAAGGGCATTGCCAACGGCGACATGGTGAAGGTCTCGTCCAACCGTGGCTTCATCAAGGCGGTGGCAACGGTGACCAAGCGCATCCCGCAGCTCACGGTGGACGGCAAGAAGATCGATACCGTCGGTCTGCCCAACCACTGGGGATTCGTCGGTGTGGCGAAGCCGGGCTATCTGGTGAACACGCTGACCCCGTTCGTCGGGGACGCCAACACGCAGACGCCCGAATACAAGAGCTTCATCGTCAACATCGAGAAGGCATAAGGAGGTATCGCCATGTCTTCTCTGCAATCCCTGGATATCAAGGCACGCTCGGCAACCACCTCGCCGAGTCCGCAAGTGCGCAACACGCCCGAAGTCGCCAAGCTCATCGATGTATCGAGCTGCATCGGCTGCAAGGCGTGTCAGGTGGCCTGCATGCAATGGAACGATCTGCGCGACGATGTCGGCAATACGGTCGGCGTCTACGACAACCCGCGCGACCTGACGGCGCAATCGTGGACGGTGATGCGTTTCTCCGAAGTCGAGACCAAAAAGTCGGAAGCGGCGCAGGAGACCAATCTCGAGTGGCTGATCCGCAAGGATGGCTGCATGCACTGCGAAGACCCGGGCTGCCTCAAGGCCTGTCCTTCGCCCGGCGCCATCGTGAAGTACAGCAACGGTATCGTCGACTTCATCGAGGAGAACTGCATCGGTTGCGGCAACTGCATCACCGGCTGTCCGTTCGACGTCCCGCGCATCAGCAAAAAGGACAACAAGGCATACAAGTGCACGCTGTGTTCCGATCGCGTGAGCGTCGGGCTGGAGCCGGCCTGCGTCAAAGCCTGTCCGACCGGCGCCATTCACTTTGGCAGCAAGGAAGACATGCATGAATACGGCGCCGGGCGCGTGTCCGAGCTCAAGGAGCGTGGCTACATGCAGGCCGCCGTGTACGACCCGAAAGGCGTGGGCGGCACCCATGTGATGTACGTGCTGCAGCACGGCGACAAGCCGGAGCTGTATCACGGCTTGCCGGCCGACCCGAAGATCAGCCCGATGGTGGCGCTGTGGAAGAGCGCGGCCAAACCGCTGGCGCTCGCGGCGATGATCGGTGCGGCGTTTGCCGGGTTCTTCCACTACATGAAGGTCGGTCCGGTCGAAGTGAAAGAGGAAGAAGAAACTGCGGATACGGCCGCGACCAAAGGAGGCCCCCATGCCTAGGTATGTCAAGCGTTACGAAGATCGCGACCGCATGAACCATTGGCTGGTGGTCGTTCTGTTCTTTTTCGCGGCACTGTCGGGGCTCGCGTTCTTCCATCCGTCGCTGTTCTTCCTCAGCAATCTGTTCGGCGGTGGCCCGTGGACGCGTATCCTGCATCCGTTCCTCGGTGTCGGCATGGTGCTCGGGTTCGTCTTTCTGTTCCTCCGCTTCCGCAGCGAAAACGTCTGGAATCGCGACGACAGTGAGTGGCTTGAGCGGTCCCGCGAAATGATCGAGGGACACAAGGAAAACATGCCGCCGGTTGGCAAGTACAACGCGGGGCAGAAGCTCGTGTTTTGGGCCTTCGCGATCAGTCTGCTGGTGCTGATCGTGACCGGTTTCATGTTTTGGCGGCCGTGGTTCGCCGGCTACTTCCCGATCTTCGTTGTGCGTCTGGCGACCCTGTTGCATGCCATCGCGGCGGTAGTGTTAATCATTTCGGTGATCGTCCACGCCTACGCCGCCATCTGGGTCAAGGGCACCATGCGCGCCATGACCCGCGGCACGGTGACCGAGGGCTGGGCGCGCGCGCACCACCCGCTGTGGGCTGCCAAAATTCTCGGGAACAAGCGACAATAACGGTTAGCTGCTCGTCATCCCGATGGGCAATCATCGTTGGAAAGAGTTGGATGGGCGTCAGCCAGGCGGTACGGCTCAAAACGCCGGAAGAGATAGCGGTACAGGCGGGCGAGCAGGTGCAGTACGTGCGCCTGCCCGAGCGCGCGTCGGTATTTGCCGATCGTGCGACGCGTTTGCGCGAACGTGCCGCCTCGCATTCGATGCGCGACTTCCTGCTATTCATGGCCGACGTGGCACAGTGCCAGCACGAGAGCCTGCAGCACTATCCCGATGTCGTGGTGCCCGACGCCGCTGCCGTGCGCAGTGCCGCGGGCGAGGCGGCTCCGTTGTTGCCGGCGTCGACGTGGCCGCGCGATGGCGTGTGGGTCGACGAACTCCGCGGCCTGCTGGATCGCCTGCTGGCGCGGCTTGAACCCAGTCCGGTGCGCACTGCGGTCGAAGCGCTGCGCAGTGCCGACGACGAACGTCTGAATCTGCAGGCCGATCGTCTGCTCAACGGCGTCATGTTCGGGCTCGACATGGCGGCGGCGCCGCTCATCGCGGCGGGGCTGCAAACATACTGGACGCATCTGGTCCTGACGACGCAGGCCGCCCACGGCGGGCAACCGGCGTCGGTGCGGATGACTGCCTCGCCATTTGGCCGCACGCTGCGCACCGGGCATTGCCCCTGCTGCGGCAGTCTGCCGAGCGCCAGCATCTCCCGCGTCGGCAGCGAGAACACGGGCCATCGCTATCAGCATTGCTCGCTGTGTTCGGCGCAATGGCACATGGTGCGCATCAAATGCTCTCACTGCGAAAGCACCAAGGGCATTCACTATCAGTCGCTGCAAGCGGCTGCCGATGGCGCCGTGACATCAAGCAAGTTCAAGCCTGCGGTAGAAGCGGAAACCTGCGACGAATGCGGGCACTACCTGAAAATCGTGCACATGGAACGCGACCTGCATGTCGATCCCATCGCCGACGACTTGGCCACCGTCGCACTGGATCTCCTGGTGTCTGAAGCAGGCTTCGAGCGGCACGGAGTCAATTTAATGTTGTTATACGGCGATCCCGATACGCCCGACCCCGGAGATCCGTAATGGCGACGACCGACGAGTCCGTGGTTCACGGCTTGAAGGCAACCCCCAAGGATCTGCCCTCCATCGACAAACTGCTGCGCTCGCCTGACGGGCAGGCGCTGCTCGCCGAGCACGGCCACTCGTTGCTGGTTGAAGAAGCGCGTGCCCTGCTCGAAAGCCTGCGGCAACGTGCCGTGACTGGCGAGCTGCCTCACGACGAGGCGACGCCCGACGCGCTGGCGGCGGCGCTCTCCTCCCGCCTGACGCAGCGGCTCGCGCCGAGCATGCGCTCCGTACTCAATTTTACGGGCACGGTAATCCACACCAACCTGGGGCGCGCCGCACTGGCCGAGAGCGCGCTGCAGCACATCCTGCAGGTGATGGCCGGCCCCAACAATCTTGAATTCGACCTCGATACCGGCAGCCGCGGCGACCGCGACAGCATTGTCGAAGAGCTGCTTTGCGACCTCACTGGTGCGGAAGCCGCCACGGTCGTCAACAACAACGCGGGTGCCGTCCTGCTCACCATCGCGGCGCTTGCCCGCGACCGCGAGGTCATCGTCTCGCGCGGCGAACTGGTGGAGATCGGCGGCGCTTTCCGCATGCCCGACGTCATGGCCAGCGCGGGCGCCCATATGGTCGAAGTCGGCACCACCAATCGCACCCACCCGGCGGATTACGAACGCGCAATCAACGAGCGCACGGCGTTGCTGATGAAGGTGCACACCAGCAACTACGCCGTGCAGGGTTTCACCTCGGCGGTCGACGAGACGACGCTTGCCGGCATCGCGCATGCTCGCGGCCTGCCGGTGGCCACCGATCTTGGCAGCGGCGCCCTCGTCGATCTCGCGCAATGGGGCCTGCCCCACGAGCCGACGCCGCAGGAAATGCTGCGTGCCGGCTGCGATGTCGTGACCTTTTCTGGCGACAAGCTGCTCGGCGGGCCGCAGGCGGGACTGATCGTCGGCAGCAAGGCCGCGGTCGGCCGTATCCGCAAATTTCCGATGAAGCGCGCGCTGCGCATGAGCAAGCTGCCGCTGGCAGCGCTCGAAGCCACGCTCACGCTTTACCTGCGCCCCGAACGACTGGCGCAGGACTTGCCGACGCTACGCCATCTGACGCGGCCGCAGCCGCAGATCGAAGCGCTGGCGCGGGCGCTGGCGCCGCAGGTGCTCGCCGCCGTGGCGCCGCGTTACACGGTCGAGGCCGTCGCGATGTCCAGCCAGATCGGCTCGGGCTCGCTTCCGGTCGATCGTCTGCCCTCGTTCGGCCTCAAGTTTGCGCCCGCCGCCGCGCAACGCAAAGGGACTGGCCGCCTGCTCGATGCGCTGGCTTCCGCGCTGCGTCAACTGCCGACACCGATCGTCGGCCGCATCGGCGACGATGCGCTATGGCTCGATTGCCGCTGTCTGGACGATGCTGCGCACATTACCGGTCAATTGCTTTCGCTGAAGACATTGCTCACCCACCGCTGATCGCGACACAAAGGAGTCAACATGCGCCAGAACCGCCGTCAATTCATCGCCGCCAGCAGCGCCGCGCTGGCATCGACCGCATTCAGCCAGGGCACCACGCTGCCCTTCCTGATCGGTGGTCAGTCGCAACCGCTGATGGCGAAGGGCAAGGCGCCGCGCATTGTGGTGTGCGGCGGCGGCTGGGGCGGGCTCGCCGTCAGCAAGCAGCTACGTCAGCTTGCGCCGGACGCCGAGGTTGTCATGCTGGAGCGCAACAGCGCGTTCTTTTCGTGTCCGATGAGCAACAAATGGCTCATCGACGTCGTCGATACCCAGTTTCTGACCTACGAATATCTGCGGGTGTCGGAGCGCCACGGCTACCGCTTCATCCAGTGCGAAATCCTGTCCGTGGATCGCGATGCGAAGCGGGTCGTCACCCATCTCGGCTGGCTCGACTACGACTATCTGGTGCTGGCGCCCGGCATCCGCTACGACTACGAGGCATGGTTCGGCAACGACCGCCGCGCGGCGGAAGCCACCAGGGCACGCTTCCCGGCGGCCTACGTGCCCAATGCCGAACACTTCGCATTGAAGCGCGCGCTGCACGACTTCAAGGGTGGCGAATGGGTGATGACGTTGCCGCCGCCGCCGCAGCGTTGCCCGCCGAGCCCCTATGAGCGGGCCTGTCTGGTTGCCTGGTGGTTCAAGAAGCACAACGTCCGCGGCCACATCACGATCCTCGATCACAAAGATGGCGTTCGCCCGATCGGGCTCGGTTTCCGCGCCGCGTTCAACGAACTCTACAAAGACATCATCACCTACGTCCCCAACGCCCACGTCAAGGAAATCGATCCCTTTGCCAAGCGCATCAAGACGGCGGCGGGTGACCTCAAGTTCGATCATGCGGTGCTGATGGCGCCGCATCAGGCAGGCGATCTGGCCTGGAAGGCCGGTGCGATCGGCCGCAATGCCGAGGGCAAACCGACCAACTGGGCGGCCGTCGACCCCTTGATGTTGCACCTGAAGAACGACCCCAACGTGTACGTGATCGGCGACGCGGTCGGTCTGGTGTCGCCGCAATTTCTCTTCTATCCGAAGGCCGGCCATGTCGCCAACCAGCAAGGGCGCATCGTGGCCAAATACATCGCCGAACGCATCGCCGGACGGGTGCCGAAGGGGGCACTGCCGGACAACCTGTGCTACATGCTGGTCAACGGCGAGCCGCGCGAAGCGGTGGCCGTACAGTTCGACTACAAGATCAATAACGACGGCATCATCGAGCAGAGCCAGATCGACGACAACGACCGCCGCGCCGATCTCGTTCGGGAAGACTTCCGCTGGTTCGCGCGCATGGTGGATGACCTGTTTGCATGAAGTTCGCGTGCCAACGCCCCGATCGCCGCCGCGCGTTCGGCTGGCTGACAGCCACCGCGCTGTCGGTTGCTTGTCCCGCGACGGCAGTCGCCGCCCCGAACGCCGTTGCGTGGCCCACAGGTCGGCCAACGCCGGACTTCTCGCTCGATGGCGGCGATGGCCCAACGCTGTCGCTGGCCTCCCTGCGCGGCAGTCCGGTACTGCTCAATTTCTGGGCGAGCTGGTGCGAGCCTTGCCGCACCGAGATGCCCTCGCTGGAGTTGCTGGAAACGCGCCACCGGCAGACGGGTTTGCGGGTGCTGGCGATCAATTTCCGGGAGACCGACGCCACCGTGCGCCGGTTCGTCGAACAAACCGGGCTCTCGCTCACCGTGCTGCGCGATCGCGACGGCGGTGTCGCCAAGGCTTATGGTGTCCGCATTTATCCAACGACGGTGGCGATCGACGCCAGCGGTCGTGCCCGCTTCATGGTGATTGGCGAGGTTGACTGGCTGGGCGCCGCTGCCGCCGGCTGGTTGCGCCCCATTCTCGAAACCCGCGGCAACTGAGGTTGTTGCCCTTCCGTCTCTTCTCGAAAGGAAACATCGATGCACTTCCCGATTTCTCGTCGCCAATTGCTGAAGGCGGGCCTGGCCGCCGCTTTGCCGCTGCCCGCGTTTGCCCAGGATCGCCGCTTCGAGCCGCTGCCCGGACCCTGGCGCACGTTTGAACTATCGACCACGGTCAGCGTTGCCGATCCGAAGGGCGGAAGCAAACTCTGGCTGCCGGTGCCGGATCTGGACACCGACTGGCAGAAGACCCTCGGCAACGACTGGAGCGGAAACGCCACCCGGGCAAGTCTCGCCAGCGATCCGGCCCGCGGTGTGCGCATGCTGTACGCCGAGTTCGATGCCGGTGTGCAGGCGCCGACGCTTACCGTGACCAGCAAGCTGCAAACGCGCAACCGCGTGACCGATCTTTCTCGCCCCGGCAGCGTGGCCGATGTCGATCCCGCGCAACTCAAAGCCTACCTTGGCGCCACGGAATTGCAGCCAATCGACGGCATCGTGCGCAAGACCGCCGTCGAGGCCACCCGCAACGCCAAGACCGACCTGGAGAAAGCGCGGGCGCTCTACGACTGGGTGATCGCCAACGGGCATCGCGAGCCGAGCACGCGCGGTTGCGGCACCGGCGACATCAAGACCATGCTGGAAACCGGCAATCTCGGCGGCAAGTGCGCCGACCTCAATGCACTGTTCGTCGGCCTTTGTCGCGCGGTCGGCATTCCGGCGCGCGACGTCTACGGACTGCGCCTCGCGCCCTCGGCATTCCCGTACAAGGAACTGGGGGCGAACCCGGCCAATCTGAAAGGCGCCCAGCACTGTCGCGCGGAGGTCTATCTGAAATCATACGGCTGGGTGGCGATGGACCCCGCCGACGTGCTGAAAGTGATGCGCCAGGAAACCGCCGAATGGCTCAAAGATCCGAAGCATCCGGTCGCCGCCCCGGTTTATGCCGGTCTGTTCGGACGCTGGGAGGGCAACTGGGTGGGCTGGAATACGGCGCACGACATCCGCTTGCCCGGCTCAAGCGCCAAGGGCAGCCTGCCGTTCCTGATGTATCCGAACGGCGAGAATGCCACGGGTGCGTTCGATTCACTGTCGCCCGACACCTTCAAGTACACCATTAGCGCACGCGAAATCGCGGCTTAGTGCGGTGGTGCGAGCAGGTTTCGGCACGACCGCTATCGCGAGTCAAACATGATCGTCGGCACTGCAGGCCACATCGACCACGGCAAGACGACGCTGGTGCGTGCGCTGACGGGCGTCGAAACCGACCGTCTGCCGGAGGAGAAGGCGCGCGGCATCAGCATTGAGTTGGGCTACGCCTATCTGCCGGGGGCGACACCCGATGGCAGCCCGACCCGCATTGGGTTCATCGATGTACCCGGCCACGAGCGGCTGGTGCACACGATGCTGGCCGGAGCCAGCGGCATCGATCTCGCGCTGCTGCTGGTCGCCGCCGACGACGGCATCATGCCGCAAACGCGGGAGCATCTCGCGGTGCTCTCGTTGCTGGGGGTCAGCCACGGCGCGGTCGTCATTACCAAGGCCGATCGTGTCGATGCCGCGCGGGTCGACGAGGTCGCAGCTGCCGCTCGCGACCTGCTGCACGGCACCACGCTCGACGGCGCACCGGTCTTCGTTACCGCAGCAACCGTCGGCACCGGCATCGAGGCGCTGCGCAGCTGGCTGTTTGCCGCGAGCGGCGAAGTCATGCGATACAGCGAACTGGGTCGTGCGTTTCGTCTGGCCATCGACCGGGCGTTCACGCTGGACGGCGTCGGCACGGTCGTCACCGGCACCGTACACGCCGGCATCGTTCGTACCGGCGACATGCTGGACGTGGTGCCCGCGGACGCGCGGAAGGCGGTTCGCGTGCGCAGCCTGCACGCGCAGAATGCGCAGGCCGAATCGGGGCATGCCGGCGAGCGCTGTGCCGTTGCGCTGGCCGGCGTCGGCAAGGACGAGATCGAACGCGGCCAGTGGCTGGTTGCCACCGACTGCGGCAGCACTTCGTCCAGACTCGATGTGCTGCTTGACGTCTGGCAGGGCGAAGCTGCGGCGCTGCGCTCCGGCACGCCGGTGCATGTCCACATCGGCGCTGCCACGGCGATGGCGAGTGTTGCCGTACTGTCTGCTGACGGCGCCGACCGCATCGCGCCCGGACAACGGCAACTGGCACAACTCGTGGTGCGACGCCCGCTCGGCGCCTGGCGTGGCGACCGTGTCGTCCTGCGCGATGCATCGGCGTCGCGGACCATCGCTGGCGGCGTCGTGCTGGATCCGGATGCCCCTACCCGTTATCGCCGCAGCGCGCAGCGCCTGGCAGAGTTGCACGCCTTGCAGCAGCCAACCGTGGCGCAGCGATGGCAGGCGTTGCTCGATGCCTGCGCCCACGGCGTGTCGCTCGCCACCTTCCGCCGCGCCGAGGGACTGACAGCCGACTGGCAGTCGTCGGCGCCGGTCGTCACCGGTGGCGGCGCCGACGGCGTGGCGCTCGCCCCGCAGTTTGCCCAACAGGCGGTGCAGGCCATTGCCGCAACGCTGGCGGCGTATCACGCGAGCCACCCGGACGAACTTGGCCTCGATCGCGGAAGGTTGCGGCGGATGGCCACACCGCGATTGCCGCAGGCGCTTTTCGACACCCTCATCGCCGCCTGCCTCGGTGGCGACTACGCGCAGGTGCTGACGCTTGCGCAGCGGGGCGCATTCCTGCATCTGGCGGACCATGCGGTGCGCCTGTCCAGCGTCGACGAACGAATTGCCCAGCAGATTGCAGCGCCGCTCGCCAGCGCCGGTTTTGAAGGGGGCTGGCTACGCGACCTAGCGCGCGATTGCGGCGTGGCCGAGTCGATCATGCGCGCCTCGGTCGCGCGCCTCGCCCAGGCCGGCGCCGTGCATCAGGTTGTGCGCGACCTGGTGTATCCGGCCGCGACCATGCAAGCGCTGGCCGGCATTGTGCGCCGCCAGGCTGCCGCCGGTGACGGCGAGGTCACCGCCGCGCAACTGCGCGATGCCACAAAAATCGGACGCAAGCGGGCCATTCAGATTCTGGAATACTTCGACCGCGTCGGTCTCTGTCGCCGGGTCGGCGATACTCACCGGGTGCGCGAGGATTGCGCGCTGTTTGCAGAGAGTCAGACGCGATGATTTCATGGAAGGGAAACGATCCTGGTGGATCGGCCGGGCTTCAAACCCGGTGGGCGGTGCCATGCGCTGCCGGGTGGGTTCGACTCCCATTCCCTTCCGCCACTTTTCGCGCCGGCGCATGATCATCGCCGGTCATTCATTCCCCGACGAGCTGTGGCTCCTGATCGAGCATCAGGTGTGGGCGCGGCCCGTCGATGCGCAGGACGTGGTGGTCGGCATTACGGCGCTCGGCATCCATCTCGCTGGCGACATTCATATGTGCCGGCTGAAACCGGTCGGCACCGAGGTCGTGCAGGGGCGCGGACTCGGCGTCGTCGAGCTGGCCAAGACGATCGTTTCGGTCAAGGCGGCAGTCTCCGGACTGGTAGTCGAGGTCAATCACGCCGTCGAATTGACGCCGGCGCTGATTCGCAGCGACCCGTATGGCGAGGGCTGGCTGGCGCGCATTCGCTGCGGCAATCTCGCGGCCAATCTCGCCGCCCTGCAGCAGCCAGCCAATGCGATCGCGGCGACGGAGCAGTACATCGCAGCAAGCCGGCACACCGAGGGCTGGACCGATGGCTGAATCGCGCAACGTCGCCATCCTGTTGTGGCGGGCCGATCCGGGTACGCCGCACCTGCTGGCCACGCCGTTCTTTTGCGCCGCCGCTGCCGCCGCGATGGAGGCCAGGGTTGAAATCTATTTCACCGCCGGCAGCGTGAAGTTGCTGCAGCCGGGCGTCGCCGCCGCGCTGCACGCATCGGCGCATCCGAAGACCATCCTCGACAGCATCCGCGAAGCCGTCGAGCACGGCGCGGTGCTCTATGCCTGCCGCGACGCACTCGCCGCGCACGAGGTCGACCCGCAGAACCTGATTGCCGAATGCAGCCGCTACGGCGGCGCGGTGCAGTTCATGTCGCGGGCAATGGATGCGGCGTGGCAAACGCTGGTGTTTTAGGGCCAACGCTCGGCATCAGGCATCGAGCCCCAGCAGCCGCACTGCATTGCCCTTGAGAATCCCCGGCATCACCTCGGGCCGGAATCCCGCCTCTTCGAAATCCTTCATCCAGCGCTCGGGCGTGATCAGCGGATAGTCGGAGCCGAACAGCACGCGGTCCTTGAGCAGCGTGTTGGCGTATTGCACCAGCTGCTTCGGAAAATACTTTGGACTCCAGCCCGAGAGATCGATCCACACGTTCGGCTTGTGCGTTGCCACCGAGAGCGCCTCGTCCTGCCACGGAAAGCTCGGGTGCGCCATGACGATCTGCATGTCGCCGAAGTTCACCGCGACGTCGTCGAGATGCATCGGGTTCGAATATTCGAGCCGCAGCTTGCCGCCGCAATACATGCCGGAGCCAATGCCGCTGTGCCCGGTGTGAAAGATCACCGGCATCTTGTGCGCGTCGATCACTTCGTACAGCGGCCAGCACATGCGGTCGTTCGGATGAAAGCCCTGCACCGTCGGGTGCAGCTTGAAGCCCTTGATGTTTTCTTCCTTGATCAGCCGCTCGGCTTCGCGGGCGCCCATCTTGCCCTTGTGCGGGTCGATGCTGGCGAAGGCGATCATCATGTCGCTGTTTTCCTTGGCAGCGGCCGCGATCTCCTCGTTCGGGATGCGCTTGCGGCCCAGGTTGGTCTCGGCATCCACGGTGAACATGACGAGGCCGATCTTGCGCTCGCGATAGTAGGCCACCGTCTCGGCAATGGTCGGGCGGCGGCTGGAGCGGAAGTATTTGTCCGCCGCGCGGTCGTATTCCTCGCCGTAGGCGTCGAACGGGTTCCAGCAGCTCACTTCGGCGTGGGTGTGGATGTCGATGGCGATCAGGTTCTGGTGTTTCATGGCTGCTTTTCCTCGGTCGCGGACGGCGTGCGGTCCGGCTTGTAAATTTTGCGCAGCAGGCTCATCAGCAGCGCGCGCTCGTTCATCGTGAGCGGCGCCGACACGCGGTCTTCGAGGTCGCGCGCGGCGACTTCGGCTTCGCGCATCAGCTTGCGGCCGTCGGCGCTCAGATGCAGGCCGATGGCGCGGCCGTCCTCCGGGTGCGGTTTGCGCACCAGCAGACCGCGGCGGTCGAGCTCCGCGATCAGCTTCACCAGATTCGGCGGCAGGATGCCCAGCGCGGCGCACAATTGCCGCGAGGTGATGCCGGGGTTGTGCGTGATCAGCGACAGCACCGAAAAATCCACCGGACGCAGGCCGAAGACGGACATCCGCTCCAGAAAGGCCTCGATGATGGTCAGCGCCGCGCGGCGGGCGTTGTAGCCGAGCAGGGACTCCAGAAACGAGGTGTCGATGGCCACGTCGGCGCCGGGGCTGTCGCCGGTGGCGCGATTGAAGGAGCGAATGCGGCGGCTCATGCGGTCTGGGCGCTGCGATGTTGGCGCATCACGCGGCCGGTTTAAGAGTGTGCGGCAGGCTGTCGTCGTGCAACGCCGCCACCGTCGCGGCGCGCTGGGTCAGCACCGCCCGCTGGTTGATCGAGCCCTTGTCGGTGACTTCGCCCTTGTCGAGCGACGGCGGCTCGGCCAGCAGGCACAGCCGCGCCACGCGGTTGGCGCTGCCGGTGGCGCTGGCCGCCAGCCGGTTGATGACGGCCTGGAAGTGATCGAGCACTGGCTTCGACGCCAGCACCGCCGCCATCGGCGCGGTGTCGGGCAGGCCGGCAAGCTGGCGCACCGCGGGCGCCACGGGGATCAGCATGGCGCCGACCTCGTGTTCGCCGTGACCGGTGATCACGGCGTCCTGCACGTAGGGCGCACCGGCGGCGATGATCCTGCCGCGCAGTGGGCCGACACTGACGAAGGTGCCGGTGGCGAGCTTGAAATCCTCGGCGATGCGGCCGTCGAAACGGATGCCGCGGTGCAGATCGTCCGCATCGCTCCACTGCACGGCGTCGCCCGAGCAGAAGAAGCCTTCGTCGTCGAACGCCTCGCGCGTGGCGTCCGGGTTGCGCCAGTAGCCGGGCGTGATGTTCGGTCCCTTGTAGCGCAGCTCCAGCTTGCCGCTGTTGGGGCTCATCTTGATTTCCATACCCGGCGTCGGCAACCCCAGCTCACCGGCGCGAATATGCGGGCTGGTGACGAAGATGGCGAACGGCGCCGACTCGGTCATCCCGAGGCTGGTGGTCATCACGATGCGCTCGCCCACCTCGCGCTCCGCGCTGGCGTAGAGACTGTCCCAGATCGGCTGCGCCAGCGCGGCGCCGGCGTAGAAGAACATACGGACGCGGGAGAGCAACGTGCGCCGCAGTTGATCGTCGCTTTGCATCGCCTGCGCGATCAGCTCGAAGCCGTTGGGCACGTTGAAGTAAAGCGTGGGCGCCACTTCGCGCAGATTGCGCAGCGTCTCGTGCATCAGCGCCGCGGTCGGCTTACCATCGTCGATGTAGAGCGTGCCGCCGTTGTAGAGCACCATGCCGAAGTTGTGGTTGCCGCCGAAGGTGTGATTCCACGGCAGCCAGTCGACCAGCACCGGCGGACTGTCGGCATCGGTCAGCACCGGCATCGACTGCCGCATCTGCTGCTGGTTGGCGCAGAGCATGCGCTGGGTGTTGATCACCGCCTTCGGCAGCTTGGTGGAACCGCTGGTGAACAGGAACTTGGCAATGCTGTCCGGCCCGGTGGCCGCGTGCGCGGCATCGACGGCGGCGGTGGGCTGGGTGGCGAGCCAGTCGGCCAGCGCCACCACGGTGCCGGCCTGGCGGCTGCCGGCGGTGGGGTCGTCGCAAACTACCGGCACGTCGGCGGCGACGGTGGCGTTGATGGCGCGTCCGTAGCGCGCGAGATCGGCGGCGTAGACCACGCCCGGCGTGATGGTGCCGAGCACATGGCGCAGTTTTTCAAAGTCCTGGCTGACCAGCGAGTACGGCGTCGACACCGGGCAGTACGGCACGCCGACGTACATCGCGCCGAGTCCGAGCAGCGCATGCTCGATGCTGTTTTCGGACAGGATCGCCAGCGGTCGTTCGACGCTGGCGCCGGCGTCGAGCAACGCCTGGCCGATGCTGCGGGCGGCGGCGAGCGCTTCGCCATAGGTCACCACGCGCCAGTCGCCGCGGCTGCCGTCGGCGTGTTGCATGCGGCGCGCGAGGAAGGGGCGCTCCGGCGCCACCGTGGCCCAGTGCGTCAGCCGGTCGGTGATACGCGGCACATGCTCCGCAAGCGTCTGGTCGGCGCTGGCGTAGGTGTGGCCATCGCCCTCGCGCACCACGACGCGGGTAACGCCGAACGAGAGCGGGCGATAGCGGGGGCCGGTTGCTTGGGTGCTCATCAATCCTCCTTGCTGCGTATCTTGTCGCCCCTCCCCCCGCGTGGGGGAGGGGTTGGGGAGAGGGGGCGGTGGCTGGAAGAGCGTTTTCGCACTTCCCCTCGCTGTCACCCTCTCCCCTGGCCCCTCTCCCCTCAAGGGAGAGGGGAGTGATGTCTGCGTTGCCGATCGTTCAGCGCGGTTACTATGCCTTGACCTTCGGCCCGCGGCCTTCGAGAAACTCGCGGACGCGCGCTTTCGCTTCCGGCGCGCTCTGCGCGATGGCGGAGATCAGGCCTTCGGTCAGATAGCCGTGATCGGCCGGCTGCTCGGCGATGCGCGGCAGCGCATGCAGCAGCGAATAATTGGTCATCGGCGCATTGCCGGCGATGCGCTCGGCCAGCGCGATGGCCTTGTCGAGCGCTTGGCCGGCGGCCACGTGGTACTGCGCAAAGCCCAGCGGCACCGCCTCGGCGGCCTTGTAGACGCGGCCGGTCAGCATCATGTCGAGCATGCGGTGCACGCCGATCAGTTTGGGGATGCGCACCGAGCCGCCGCCGCCGACGAAGATGCCGCGCGAACCTTCCGGCAGCGCGAAGAACGCGGTATCGTCGGCGACGCGGATGTGGCAACTCGACGCCAGTTCCAGCCCGCCGCCGACCACCGCGCCGTGCAGCGCGGCGACGATCGGGATGCGTCCGAATTCGAGATTGCCGAGGATGCGGTGCCAGCTTCGCGAGTGATGCAGGCCGTCGACGGCGTCGCGCTCGCGGATTTCCGAGAGATCGAGGCCGGCGCTGAAGTGCTCGCCGCTGCCGGTCAGCACCGCGGCGCCGACCGCTTTCGGCAACGCGGCGAACGCGGCGTCGATCTCCGCCATCAGGGCGTCGCTGAGCGCGTTGCGCTTGGCCGGACGCATCAGCCGCACGATGGCGATGGCGCCGCGAATTTCGACCGCGACCTCGGTTGCCGGGCTGCTCATGGCAGGCCTCCTCCTTAATTTGGTTATTAAATGTAACTAAATTGCAGACGGCCGGCAAGCGCGTTGTGACGGCATTGCCGATCGCGGCGGCGAACGCCTTTTTGCGCTAAGCACCATTTCACAAGGGCACAGCGCCGAAAATGCGAAAAGTCGACAATCAAGAAAACGCTCCATCAGCCCGTGTAAAATAAGGCTTGGTGCCAAAAGCCATATCGTCGCCAGTGTCTGTGCGTCGGCCGGTGCCGCTGTCTGGCGCCGGCAGCCGTCGGCGGTGACTCGCGCCGGCAATTTCGCAATTCGTCGCACGCCGGCTGCGCCGGTGGCGCGCAATCGCGACACTGCCGGTGCGTTCAGTTCGAGCGCTCTGTCTGGAGATTGCGTCATGCCTGCCACTCGTGTTGTCCCCGTCGCCGGTTGCCTGCTCGCGGCGGTCGCCGTGTTTGCCGCCGGCGTCCTCGTCCCCGCGGCCGGCGCCCAGAACGCAGGCGCGGCACCAGCGCCGGTCGCGACGGCCGCAAGCGCGGCGGCAACAACGCCGGCCGCGGCGCCGAAAGTGTTTGCGCTGGTTGCCGCCGTCGGCGACCAGTTCCAGTACGTGCGGCAGAAGGAATCGGTCGGCTCCAACTTCATCGACAACCACAGCCGGCAGACGCTCAAGGTGCCCGATCATTCGCTGAATTACGCCGTGTTGCGCGGGCTCGACCGCGCGGTGGAGACCGACTATCCGAACTCGGAGCGGGTGCTGCTGGCGGTGCGCGGCGTGCCCGACATCCAGGCCGCCCTGCCGCAGGACCGCGAAGCGCTGACCATGAAGCACGTGCTCGCCGTGCTCGAAGGCAACCCCGCGCGCAAGGATTGGGACCAGATCATCGTGGTGGTGCCGAAGTGGCTGATGAGCGGGCGCCAGGGCATGGGCGGCAAACTCACCGGCATCGGGCTTTACGTGCAGCCGCTGGGCAACGACTGGGATACCTCGGGTGAGCTGGTCGACGACGCGGTCGAGGACACGGCGCGCGAGCAGGTGCGCTCGAAGAAATTCATCGCGCCGTTCTTCTACGTGCAGGTGACGACGCTGGATGCGAAAACGCTCAAGGTGATCCGCAGCGAATCGCGCTACGACTTCCGCAAGATCGTCGACAAGGAGTCGACCGCGCTCGACGTCGCCGCGCAGTTCACGCCCGAGCAACTGGCCTCGCACATGCAGCGCTTCGTCGAGACCTCGGCGCTGCGCGCGGTCAGCGACAAGGCGGACACCGGCACCGTGCAGATCGGCCCGGTGCGCGAAGCGCGGCCCGCCGCCGATCCGGCGAAGAAGTAGCCCGCCGCCGGCGCCGGCCGGCGTTGACGCCATAAAATGGGCGCTTCAACGCCGACGGAGCGCCTGTCAAGTGCCCCTGCCGACCCCGCCACGAACGTTTTCCCTGTCCGATTTCGACTACGCGCTGCCGCCGGAACTGATTGCCCAGTTTCCGCTTGCCGAGCGCGCGGCCAGCCGCCTGCTCGATGGCCGCGCGGCGTCGCCGGTCGACCGCGTGTTTAGCGATTTGCCGTCGCTGCTGCGCGCGGGCGACCTGCTGGTGTTCAACGACACCCGCGTGCTCAATGCCCGGCTGCGCGCGGTCAAGGCGAGCGGCGGCGCGGTGGAAATCCTGATCGAACGGCTGCTGTCGCCCACGCTCGCGCTGGCGCAGCTGCGCGCCAGCCATGCGCCCAAGCCCGGTACGCGGCTGACGATTGCGGGGCGCATCGACGCCGAAGTGACTGGCCGCGACGACCGTTTTTTCCTCGTGCAACTGCTCGATGCGGCGGCCGATTTCGAAGCGCTGATGCGCGACGCCGGCGAGCTGCCGCTGCCGCCCTACATGCAGCGCGCGGCGGGTGCCGGCGACAGCGAGCGCTATCAGACCGTTTACGCCAGGCACGACGGCGCGGTCGCGGCGCCGACGGCAGGGCTGCATTTCGACCAGGCGACGCTCGATGCCTGCCGCGAGCGCGGCATCGCGATGACGCAGGTCACGCTGCACGTCGGCGCCGGCACCTTTTTGCCGGTCAAGACCGAGACCATCGCCGAGCACCGCATGCACCGCGAGCGCTACGTGCTGTCGCAGCAGACGGTGGACGCGATCGCCGCCTGCCGGGCGCGCGGCGGCCGCGTGGTGGCGGTGGGCACCACCAGCGTGCGCACGCTAGAAGGCGCACTGCGCGAATGCGGCGAACTGCGCGCGCACGCGGGCGAGACCGACATCTTCATCACGCCCGGCTACGAATTCAGGGTGGTGGATTTGCTGCTGACCAATTTCCATCTGCCGAAATCGACGCTCTTGATGCTGGTCTCGGCGTTCGCAGGCTACGAGCACATCCGCGCGCTGTACGCGCATGCAATCGCGCAGCGCTATCGTTTTTTTAGCTATGGCGATGCGATGTTGTTGCAACGGGAGCAAAAATCTGTCGTCCCCGCGAAGGCGGGGATCCAGACCGGAGACGTGCTGGCCTGAGTTCAATCTGTCGCTTTCGATCAAAGCGGTCTGGATTCCCGCCTTCGCGGGAATGACAACTTCCCGAGATACGCATTCATGAAATTTGAACTACTGAACACCGACGGCCACGCGCGTCGCGGGCGGCTGCACCTGAACCACGGCGTCGTCGAGACGCCGATCTTCATGCCGGTCGGCACCTACGGCACGGTGAAGGCGATGACGCCGCAGATGCTCAACGACATCGGCGCCCAGATCATCCTCGGCAACACCTTTCACCTGTGGCTGCGGCCGGGCACCGCGATCGTCGATCAGTTCAAGGGCTTGCACGATTTCATGGGCTGGCGCGGGCCGATCCTGACCGACTCCGGCGGCTTTCAGGTGTGGTCGCTCGGCGAGCTGCGCAAGATCACCGAGGCGGGCGTGCACTTCGCCTCGCCGATCAACGGCGACCGGCTGTTCCTGTCGCCCGAGGTGTCGATGCAGATTCAGCGTTCGCTGAATTCCGACATCGTGATGCAGCTCGACGAGTGCACGCCGGCCGATGCCACCTACGAGCAGGCGCAGGCCTCGATGCTGATGAGCCGGCGCTGGGCGCAGCGCTCGAAGGACGAATTCAACAAACTTGACAATCCCAACGCGCTGTTCGGCATCGTGCAGGGCACGCTGTTCGAGCAACTGCGCGCCGATTCGCTGGCGGGCCTGAACGACATCGGCTTCGACGGTATCGCCGTGGGTGGCCTTTCGGTCGGCGAATCGAAGGAGGACATGCAGCGCATCCTCGACTTCATCGGGCCGAAGCTGCCCGCCGACAAGCCGCACTACCTGATGGGCGTCGGCACGCCCGAGGATCTGGTCTACGCCGTCGAGCGCGGGCTCGACATGTTCGACTGCGTGATGCCGACGCGCAATGCGAGGAACGGCTGGCTGTTCACGCGCTTCGGCGACATCAAGTTGAAGAACGCGAAGTTTCGCGACGACCGGCGCCCGCTCGACGAATCCTGCAACTGCTACACCTGCCGCAATTTCAGCCGCGCCTACCTGCATCACCTGAACAAGACCGGCGAAATCCTCGGCGCGATGCTGAACACCATCCACAACCTGCATTACTACCTGCAACTCGCCCGCGAGATGCGCGAGGCGATCGAGGCGCGGCGCTACGTCGCCTGGCGCGAGCAGTTCCACCGCGATCGCGGGCGCGGCACGGATTGATTGCCGCCGGACAGGTGGCCGATACATCTTTTCGCCGAAACGCGCATCGGCACAGGGCAGAAAGCGCGAAATGACGAAAACTCGACTTCCGAAAAATATCGCGCGTAGCCCATAACCAACAACGCTTCCGCCAAAAAGCTGCTATCTGCAAACCCCGCCGGCAGCGCGCCGCCGCACCTGCCGCCATCGCTACAATTACAGGTTAACTTTTTGATTTATCGAGGGTTTCCCCCATGATTGGCACTGCATACGCGCAGGCGGCTGGCGGCGCAGCCGGCAACGAGTTTCTGTCCCTGTTGCCGATGATCGGCATCTTCGTCGTCTTCTACTTTCTGCTGATCCGTCCGCAGCAGAAGCGCGCCAAGGAGCAGAAGGCGATGATGGAAGCGCTGCAAAAGGGCGACGAAGTGGTCACCGCCGGCGGCGTGGTCGGCAAGGTCGTCAAGCTCGACGACAACTACGTCACCCTGCAGGTCAACGGCAGCACCGAACTCAGCTTCCAGCGCAATTCGGTCACGGCACTTTTGCCCAAGGGCTCGCTCAAACAAATCTAGACCGGACATCCGGTTCGGCGTGGCGTTGCCCCGCCCGCTACGGGCCACCGGCGGCGCCGCGCGCGACTTGCGCGGCGCGGCTGCGCCCCAAGCTACGATCAATCCCAGCCCCAGGATCGGCCCATGAATCGCTATCCCCTGTGGAAATACCTCATCATGATCGTCGCGGTCGTGATCGGATTCTTCTACACCGTCCCCAACATCTTTCCGCAGGTTCCGGCGGTTCAGGTCTCCACCAACAAGACGGCCGTGCGTCTCGATGCGCCGCTGCTCGATCGCGTCGAAAAAACGCTCAAGGGCGCCGGCGTGGCCATCACCTCGTCCGAGCTCGATCCGGTCAACGGCGTGCACGTGCGTTTCGCCAAGGGCGACAGCGACAGCCAGGTCAAGGCCAAGGAACTGCTGCTGAAAGATCTGAACAACGGCGTCGCCGACGGCACCGGCAGCTACATCATCGCGCTGACCAGCGAATCCACCACCCCGCACTGGATGCAGGGGCTGAACGCCAAACCGATGGCGCTCGGGCTCGACCTGCGCGGCGGCGTGCACTTCCTGATGCAGGTGGACATGAAGGGCGCGCTCGACCGCGCCGCCGACCGCAACGCGGCCGACATCCGCAGCCTGATGCGCGAGAAGAAGATTCAGTACGGCGGCGTCGACAAAAGCGGCGAGACGATTGCGGTCAAGTTCAGCGATCCGGCCGAACGCGAGAAGGCATCGCGCGCCATCAACGACAGCAACAAGGATCTGCTGATCAAGGAAGACGGCGCCGCGCAGGACCTGCGGCTGGTCGTCACGCTCAAGGAAGAGGCGAAGAAGAAGCTGGCCGATTCCGCCATCGAGCAAAACCAGAAAGTGCTCGGCAACCGCATCAACGCGCTCGGCCTGACCGAACCGATCATCCAGCGCCAGGGCACCGACCGCATCGTGATCCAGGTGCCGGGCGCCTCCGATCCGGCGCGGCTGAAAGACGTGATCGGCCGCACCGGCACGCTGGAGCTGCGCATGGTCGAAGCCGACATGAGCAAGAACAGCGCGGCGTTACAGGCGGCGCAGGGCGGCAACGTGCCCTTCGGCACCGAACTGATGAACGACCGCGACGGCGGCCAGATTCTGGTCAAGAAGCAATACGTCATCACCGGCGAGCGCATCAACGGCGCCGAGCCGGCGTTCGACGGCCAGAGCAACCAGCCGATCGTGCGCGTCACTACCGACGGCCAGGGCGCCCGCGTGCTGCGCGACATCACGTCGCAGAACATCGGCAACCGCATGGCGATCGTGCTGATCGAAAAAGGCAAACCGGAAGTCATCACCGCGCCGGTCATCCAGGGCGAACTGGGCAGCAACTTCCAGATCAGCGGCCGCATGACGACGCGCGAGACCAGCGACATCGCGCTCTTGATCCGCTCCGGCTCGATCGCGGCGCCGATGGAAATCATCGAGGAGCGCACTGTCGGCCCCAGCCTCGGCGCCGAGAACATCGAGCGCGGTTTCAATTCGGTGATGTGGGGCTTCGTCGCGCTGGCCGCGTTCATCTGTGTCTACTACATGGTGATGGGCCTGATCTCGACGCTGGCGCTGTCGGTCAACCTGCTGCTGCTGATCGCCATCCTGTCGATGTTGCAGGCGACCTTGACGCTGCCGGGCATCGCCGCTATCGCGCTGACGCTTGGTATGGCGATCGACGCCAACGTGCTGATCAACGAACGTATCCGTGAGGAACTGCGCCGTGGCCTGAAACCGCAGGAGGCGATTTCCGCCGGTTTCGATCACGCCTGGGCCACCATTCTCGACTCCAACATCACGACGCTGATCGCCGGTCTCGCGCTCTTCATGTTCGGCTCCGGGCCGGTCAAAGGCTTCGCCGTGGTGCACTGCCTCGGCATCCTGACCTCGATGTTCTCGGCCGTGTTCTTCTCGCGCGGCATCGTGAACCTGGTCTACGGCACCAAGAAAAAGCTGGAGAAAATTTCCATCGGCACCGTCTGGCGGCCGGATTCGGTGGTCACCACCACCAACACTGAGGCAGCGACCGACGTGGTCGCCGCCGACGGCAAATAAGCGGCGCGGACGCAGGAGACAAGCATGGAATTTTTCCGCATCAAGCGCGACCTTCCGTTCATGAAATATGCGTTGTACTTCAACGCAATTTCGCTGATTACCTTCCTCATCGCCGTCGGCGCGCTGTTCACCAAAGGGCTGCACTACGGCATCGATTTCACCGGCGGCACCGTCGCCGAACTGCGTTACGCGAAACCGGCCGACATGGCGCAGGCCCGCGCGGCGATCGAAGCGCTGAAGACCGGCGAGGCCGTGGTGCAGAACTTCGGCACGCCGCAGGACGTACTGGTGCGGCTGCCGCTGGTGCCGGGCGTGACCAACGCGCAGATGAGCGAGAACCTATTCAAGGCGGTCTGCGGATCGCGCGCGATCGCCGACACGCGGACGGCGTGCGGCGAGGGCGCCGAGCGGATCGAGCTCAAGCGCGTCGAATTCGTCGGCCCGCAGGTGGGCAAGGAATTGTTCGAGAGCGGCACGCTGGCGTTGCTGCTGGTGATCGCCGGCATCATGATGTATCTCGCGATCCGTTTCGAATGGCGCTTCGCGGTGTCCGCAATCATCGCCAACCTGCACGACATCATCATCATCCTCGGCCTGTTTGCGATCTTCGGCTGGGAGTTCAACCTGCCGGTGCTGGCCGGCGTGCTGGCGATCCTCGGCTACTCGGTGAACGAATCGGTCGTCATCGCCGACCGGGTGCGCGAGAACTTCCGCAAGATGCGCAAGGCGAGCGTCGATCACGTCATCGACAACGCGATCACCAGCACCATCAGCCGCACCATCATCACCCACGGTTCGACGCAGATCATGGTGCTCGCCATGCTGTTCTTCGGCGGCGAAACGCTGCATTACTTCGCGCTGGCGCTGACCATCGGCATCTGCTTCGGCATCTACTCGTCGGTGCTGGTGATGGCGCCGCTGGTGCGCTGGCTCGGCACCTCGCGTGAGAATCTGGTCAAACCCGAAGCGAAACCGAAGGACGCGCTGGAAGCCGAGAAGATCCTGCCGTGATCGCCGAGCTGATCGCGTTTTTCACCTCGCTCGACGCCCACCTCACCGCACTCGCACAAAGCTCGCCGTATCTGTTTTACGGCGTGCTGGCGGCGATCATCTTCGTCGAGGCCGGGGTGGTGTTGTGGCCTTTCCTGCCGGGCGACTCGATGCTGTTCGTCGCCGGCGCCGTGGTGGCGCTGGCGGGGCTCAACGTGCATGCGCTGGTGATCCTGCTGACGGCGGCCGCCATCGTCGGCAACTCGGTCAACTACGCGGCGGGCCGCTACTTTGGCGACCGTGCGTTCGCCAACCCGGATTCGCGCATCTTCCGGCCGGTCTACCTGCAGCGGACGCGCGAGTTCTACGACAAGTACGGCCCGATGTCGATCATCCTCGGCCGTTTCGTGCCGATCGTGCGCACCTTTGTGCCCTTCCTGGCCGGCGTGGCGCCGATGCGCTATTCGACGTTCCTGTTCAACAACATCGTCGGCGGCATCCTGTGGATTACGTCGCTGGTGTACGCCGGCTACCTGTTCGGCAACGTGCCCTGGGTGAAAAGCAATCTGTCGCTGATCATCGTCGCCATCCTGGTGGTGTCGGTGCTGCCGATCGCAATCAAGATGTGGCAGGAATATCGGCGCAGCAGGCAGGCGTCGTAGCGCGACGCTTCCTGCGTGCGATCAGCTTTTGGCTGAAAGCGCCATTCCATAATGGCTCAGACCGCGAAATCGCCACAAGTCGATAATCGCTGTTTTCACGCGCCGAGCCCAATGCCGACGCCGTTTTCAGTGAAAAGCTGACTCGTCTGCGACGGCTGCGAGCACGGTTTCGCCGCCTCGGGAAACGTTGGATGAGTGGTTATCCGTTCACCCTGAGCCGTCGGCGAAGGGTCTGAAACCCGCACATCCAATCGTCAAACCCTTCACTTCGTTCAGGGTGAACGGGCCTTGTTCAGCGCTTCCCTGAACGCCTAGACCCGCTGCCGTCCGCCGCCGGTGATGGTGACGTCGCCGCGCTCGTGCTCGACGGCGCGCAGGCGGCTTTCCGACAGCGCGCCGGCGGCTTCCAGAATCGGGTAGGCCACCGAGCAGAAGTGCGAATTGATGCGCTTCAGATCGCGCATCAGGTCGAGATGCAGCGAGCTGGTTTCGATGCTCTGCACCGTGTGGTCGGCCAACCGCAGCAGATGCTTGTCGTAGTTGACCAGTTCGAGTTCGCGGAACTTCACCTTCTCGGCGAGCAATTTTTCGGCGTCGTTGACGTCGTTGTTGATGAACACGTTCATCGCCAGCCGCAAGTTGGCCACCAGCCGCGAATGCAGGTCGCAAAGCTCCTGCCGGCCGGCGTCGGAGAAATTGCGGCTGCGCTCGATGTTCTTGGAGACGACGTCGTTGGCGCTCTTCTCGATAATGTCGCCGACCTGTTCGAGATTGATGGTGAACGAGATGATGTCGGTCCACTTGCGGCTTTCGCGCTCGCCCATCGGCGTGCGGCTGACCTGCGTCAGGTAGAACTTGACCTGCTTGTAAAGCGAATCGACCACGTCGTCGAGGCGGCGAATCTCGTCGGCGGACGCGCGGTGGTTGTCGTGCATCAGGCGGCCGAGCGCGGCCAGCATCTGTTCGACGAAATCGCCGATGCGCAGCGCTTCGCGGGCGGCGCAGGTGAGCGCCAGCGACGGCGTGGGCAGCGCATGCGGGTCGAGGTGGCGGGCGCGCGATTCGTCCTGCGCCACCGGCGCCGCCGGAATCAGCCGCTCCACCAACGCGGCCGTCTGTTCGGTCAGCCCGATGCAGATGGCGCCGAGCACCAGGTTGAACACCAGATGAAAGGCGATCACCACCTGGGCGTCGGGAAAGCCGGATTCGCCCGCGTAGTTGGCCAGCAGGCGAATGAAGGGAATCGCCAGCAGCGCGCCGCCGAGCTTGAAGAACAGGTTGCCCAGCGGCACCCGGCGCACTTCGGCCGACGACTTCAGCGTCATCAGCACCGCCAGCGCGCCGCTGCCGATATTGGCGCCGAGCACCAGCGGCAGGGCAGTGTCGAGGCCGATCACCTGCGACGCCGTCAGGGTGGCGACCAGCAGCACCACGGCAAGACTCGAATAGGCGAGCACGGTCACTGCCGCCGCGATCACCAGATCGAGCAGCGGGTCGCCGGAGATGGTGGTGAAGATCGCCTTCACGCCGGCGGTCTGGGTCAGCGGCCGCGCGGCGGCGACGATCAGTTGCAGCGCCAGCATCATCAGGCCGAGGCCGATCGCCACGCGGCCGAGGTGCTCGGCATTGCTGCGCTGTTTCGACAGGAACACGATGACGCCGATGAAGATCAACAGCGGCGACAGCCAGCTCAGGTCGCGCGACAGGAACACCGCCGCCAGCGCGGTGCCGATGTCGGCGCCTAGCATGATGGCCAGCGCCGGCGCCGTCGCGATCAGGCCGCTGCCGGCGAACGAGGTGGTCAGCAAGGCGGTGGCGGTGGAGCTTTGCAGCAGGCCGGTAACGCCCAGGCCAGCCAGCAGCGCGAGGAAGCGGTTGCCGACGTTGACCGACAGGAAGCGGCGCAGTTCGGCGCCGTACACGCGCAGCACGCTGGTGCGCACAAGGTAGGTGCCCCACACCAGCAGCGCAATGCCGGCGAGGATGTTCAACAGCGTGAGCACTTACCTGACTCCGCCCTGGGTGGGCTTATTCACGGCACACGCAACAACCGTCATCAAACGGACACAAAAGTATGCTAAAGACATCGCGAGATGATACGCGCCGTAGCGGCCGGTAGCGTGAGTAAGTACCGATTTGCATCGACGCGGCGCGCAACAAGTTGCGCGATTGCTACGACGGCGGCCGCAGCCTCACGTGGTACGCGAGGCGATCGCAGCGAGGCGGGACGGTGTGCGCGACACTAAACAAGCCCCCGTTCACCCTGAACGCAGTGTCCTTCGCAAGCTCAGGATGGTCGGACGGTTTGACCATTGGATGGGGGTTCAGACCCTCCGATCATCCTGAATGGAGTGAAGGACGCCGTCGGCTCAGGGCGAACGGCTCCACATGTACAGTGTTTCCTTAACGATCCTCGCCCGGCAAGGCACGGTACCAATATTCGTACACGGCGGCGAAGCCGAACCGTTCGTACAGGCGGCGTGCCGGGTTGTCGGCGCGCACCTGCAGATAGGCGACGCGGGCGCCGGCGGCGCGCGCCCGCGCAAGCTGGCCGCCGATCAGCGCCGCTGCCAGGCCGCGCCCTCGCCACGACGGCGCGGTGACGACGTCGAAGATGCCGACGTGGTCGCCTTCGGCGATGGCGACCGAACTGGCCACCGCCGCGAAGTCGGCGTCCGTGGTGGTCGCACAGTCGGCTGCCATCGCGAATTGCGGCGCGATCTGCGCGGCGGCCAGTTGCCAGCGCGCGGCCAGACCATGCATCTCGTCGGCGTCGTCGCCGCGCAAATCGGCGACTCGCGCCGCTGCCAGTGCGAGGTCGGTTTCGTCGACGATCGCCAGCGGCGACGGCCGCACGTGGTCGAGCCGCAGATCGGCGAGATCGAGCGCCATCACGATCGCCGCGTCGAAGCGCCGATAGCCCAATCCGGCCAGACGCTCGTCGAGCGCCGGATCGTCGACGAACGGCGTCAGCCGGAACACGCAGGGCAGTCCGGCCTGTGCATAGGCGGCGCGGGCATCGGCAAGATTGCGCGCAAACGGCCGCGCCGAGCGATAAAAGGCGTTGATGCAGCGCGAGCGCTTGGCAACGCCGCGCGACAGCCCGACGCTCCAGCCATCGATCATCAGGCCGCGATCGGGCCGCGAGGCGTTTTGCGAGACTTCTTCCAGGCGGCGAAGATCGAAATCGGGAGCTTGGGCCGGCGGCATGGGCAAGATCGGACGGAACAAAGAGGGGAAGTTTCGCAGACGCGCGCCTTGCACCACCACGGCGGGTTCGCCGTGTCCGTCAAGGCCGTTCTCCGGATCTCGACACCGCCGCGTCCGGCGGTGCCGTGTGCTGTTGGGCTGGCCTTCATGCACGCGTCTGCGAAACAGGGGCTTCAGGTGAGGACTTGCACCTCGCGCACTAGCCGCACCTCTAGCGCACGCAACTTATCGGGTCCGGCGCCGCCTTCGGGGAGGAGGGGGAACTGCGCCGTTCCGTCAGCCGAGCTTGGCATCCCGTACTCGCATGTGCTCTTGATTGACATACGGGATGCTCGGTTGCGTGACACGGTATTTGCCGTGTCTTCCTGAAAATCGTGGCGTGCCGCCGGTGGGCCACACGCATCAAATTGGGTGCCGGTTGCGACCGGCGTTACCCGCGCTCACGATTGCGCGGGTAACCGCTTACCGGGGGCTCCATGCCGTGCACTATCGGTGCACTGGCACGGTGCCCCCGTCGGGGACTAGAGCAGACGCTGCATCAACGCAGCTTCTGCCTGACGACGGGCCGGCGCTTCCGCCGGATCGATGCCCGGCGCCGCCGGCGCCGTCACTACCGGTAGGGCGGTACCGGCGTGCGGACGCTGGACAGCGCGGGGAATCGCGGCGAAGCGAAGTTCGCCGAATACCCGCCATCGTTCTGCAAGGGTGAAATCAACGAGGACCATGATGAACTCCAATGTGTGCGGTGGTGAGGTGAGGAAAGCTGCCGGGAACAGGATCACGAGCGGTCGGAACCAAAAACAAAAACCCCGAGGTCTGGCGACGACTCGGGGTTTTCGGGTGAAACCTGTTTGCTGCTGTTACGCCGGTTTTGGCGCTCCTCTCGCAAACATTCGAGTCATCGGGTTACCTGTATTGCTACCCATGCCACTGGTAAACGAATACAGACGCGGTTGCTTGCCGACACGACGCAGGCCACGTTTCATCGCCATGCTCCAGACGGCCGCGCACGCGCCAGCACAGGCCGCGTGCGGCTTGCTGGTGGTGGTGATGTAGGCCTTGGTAATCATGGTTCTGCTTTCGGGTTCCTGTGCTTGTCGCCTGTCGGCAATCGTCAATGGGTTACGGATGATCGAATTGTGTATGACTACGATTGGGTGGTCAACATTTATTTGACGAGGCGCAAATTGATTGCATTGTTGCGTTGCTTTTTTGCAACCGGCGGCGCTTTTGTGGCCTTCAACTCGTCGCGCAGCGCGATCAGCGCCGCCTCCACGGCTTCGGTCTCGGTGTTCACCGCGAGCAATTTCACCAACTGCTGCAGCGCCTTGTTGGCGTCCGGCTTCAGGCGAAAGGTCTTGCGCGCGCCGCCCTGTTGCACCAGCGCCTTCAGCGATTCCTGCACGCGATAGGTGGCGTCGGTGCCTTGCGGGTGAATCCGTTCTCGTGCCATCCCGCAATTGTAGTCGACTACTTTTGCCTCGCCAGCGGATTCGGTGTCGGCTCGCCGATTTTGCTCAGCGTGTTGCGGTCGGTATGGTGGAACAGTTCGTCCTGGCCGCGAATCTTGAGCACGGTGTCCTGCTCGTAGCTCCAGGTGCCGTTGCCGTTGATCTTAACGCGGATGCGGAATTCGTCGGTGCGGAAGGCATCCTCGAGAAACGGGTTCGAGCAGATGCCATTGACCGTGGAACCGCGCTGCGCAACCAGTTCGAACTCGCGGTCGCCCGCCCTGGCGTGGCCGACCGCCAGCGCCGTCTGCCCGCGCGGAATGGTCAGCGATTGCATGACCATGCCGGTGGCCGGCTCCCACAGCCAGTAGCCGACCTGGCTGTGATAGGTCTCCACGTCGTCGGGCTTGGTGATGTGCACGTGATAGAGCAGGCCGTAGAAAAGCTGCGGGCCGTTGGATTGCGGATCGATCGGCTGCAGCTCGATGCGTTCGATGTAGGCCTGCTTCGCCGGGCCGTCGGCCTCCGGCTTCACGTCCAGCCCGCGCGTGCCTTGCCAGATGCCGGCCATGCCGGTCAGCGGGCCAAGATTGGCCAGGGTATCGTCGTCGGTGTCGCTCGACTCGGTGTAGATGTCCTTGGGGTACGCGTGCGGTTGTCTGCTCATGAGTGCTCTCGTCCGGAAACCGGAAAATAGTAGCGCGTCGCGACGCCGTTGACGAGGTTTGCCGACGGCGCCCGCCGCATGCCACGTACGCGCGATGCGCGCATGACAGACAATTGCGCATCTGCACCGCACCGCGCCATTTCATGTCTACCCTGCAATACTTGCTGCCGAAGCGGCTGCTCACCCGGATGGCCGGCACCTTCGCGCGGGCGCAGGCCGGCACGCTGACGACGGCGATGATCCGGCGTTTCATCGACCGTTATGGCGTCAACATGGCGGAGGCGGCCAATCCCGACCCGGCGAGCTACGCCTCGTTCAACGATTTCTTCACGCGGCCGCTGGCGGCCGGCGCGCGGCCATTGGCGGATGCGGATTTTCTGTGTCCGGTCGACGGTGCCATCAGCCAGTTCGGGCCGATCCGCGGCGAGCAGATTTTTCAGGCGAAGGGGCACAGCTACACGACGCGCGCGCTGGTCGGCGGCGACGCCGCGCTGGCGGGCCATTTCGCGGACGGCGAATTCGCCACGCTGTACTTGAGCCCGAAGGACTATCACCGCATTCACATGCCCTGCGACGGCACGTTGCGACAGATGATCTACGTGCCCGGGGATCTGTTCTCGGTGAACCCCGCCACGGCGCGCTCGGTGCCCGGTCTGTTCGCCCGCAACGAGCGCGTGGTGTGCGTGTTCGACACCGCGCGCGGGCCGTTCGTGCTGGTGCTGGTCGGCGCCACCATCGTCGGCAGCATGGCAACCGTGTGGCACGGCGTGGTCAATCCGCCGCGCCGACCCGACGTCGAGCGCTGGAACTACCCCGCCGCGGGCAGCGATGCCGTCACGCTCAAGCGCGGCGCCGAGATGAGCCGCTTCCTGCTGGGCTCGACGGTAGTGATGCTGTGGCCGAAGGGCAGCATTGCCTTCAACCCGTCGTGGCAACCGGCGGGCGCCATCCGCATGGGCGAGGCGATGGGACGGAGTGCGGTACCTGCGGCGCCCGGCGCGTAGGCGATTCAGCGCGCCGCGGGCATCCTGCGCCGCGAAATTTCGCTCGCTCAATCGCTACAACTTTTTTCTGGAACGCCCATTGGATATGGGCTACGAGCGCATTTCTATCTAAAGTCGACTATTTGAATAAACGGCGTGTGAGCCCTTATTGAATAGGGGTTTCCGGTCAGAGTTGTTGAGTTCGTTCGTCGTTTCGCGTCGGCGGCGACGCCGGTTCCCATTGCCGCCGCCAGGACGTAGCATCCAGCGCCAGCCCGCACAATCATCACCGGGGAGCGACGATGGCCGCCAACATGCAACCCAGCACCCAATGGCAAGAGCACATTGCCGCCGACGAGGCGGAACGTTTCGCGCGCTACGGCGAGCAGTTCGCCGCGTTGCAGGCGCGAAAGTCGGCGAAGTATGGCAATGGCCGCGCGCTGCATCGCAAGCAGCTGACCGCCGCCACCGGCATGCTCGATGTGCTGCCCGATCTGCCCGCATTTGCGCGGCAGGGGTTGTTTGCGAAGGCGGGCCGGCACCAGGTCTGGGTTCGCCTGTCGAACGGTGGCATGAACCGCGCGCCGGATGCGGCGCCCGATATCCGCGGCTTCGCGCTGCGCGTGTTCGGCGTGCACGGTGAATCGGCGCTTGGCAACGGCCCGGCGAAGAGCCAGGATTTCACGCTGATCAATCAGGAAAAATTCGCCTTTGCCAGAAGCGACGAGTTCGTCGCTTTCGTGGTCGCGGCGTCGCGCGGCAACGGCGCGCTGCTCAGGTTTCTGATCCGGCGCTACGGCATTTTCGGCGGCCCGGCGCGCATCGCTCAAATGCTCAAGACCGTGAGCAAGCCGTTCGGCGGTTTCGCCACCGAAATGCTGTTCAGCAACGTGCCGATGGCCTGCGGGCCTTACGCCGTGCGCGTGCGGCTGCTGCCGGCCGAGGCCAACGGCAAGGCAACGCCCGGCGCCAACCGGAACTGGGGCGCCGACTTCAGCGCCCGCCTGCGCCAGCAGCAGTTGCACTGGGATCTGCAACTGCAACCCTTCGTCAGCGAAACACTCACGCCGATCGAAGATGCCTCGGTCAATTGGACGAGCCCCTACACCACCGTCGCCACGCTCACGCTGCCGCAACAGGACACCGCGTCGGCGGCAGGCAAAGCGTTCTGCGACAAAGCCGAAGCATCGGTGTTCGACCCCTGGCAAGCCCTCGCCGCGCACCGCCCGCTCGGCGACGTGCAACGGGCACGCAAGGTCGTCTACTTCGCCAGCCAGAAAGGACGTGGCGCGGCTTGACGTTGCTCGCCGCCGGGTTTTCCGGCAAAGCCCCGCGTTCGCCGCGCACGCACGTCTTCCAGTGTCTTCGATACGTTATATTTTGTTGTATATAACGATGGAGACACGTCATGAAACGAACGACATTCGCGCTCTGCGGCATCGGTAGCCTGCTGGCGTTGACCCTTGCCGCCTGTGGCGGTGGCGACGATGCGCCCGCATCGGCTTATCCGACCATCGCCGTGGCGGGCGCGGTGGACAAACCTGCCACCTTCACCAGCGCCATCCTGAAAGCAGCGCCGTACACCGAGATTTCGCAGGATGTCTCGTTCATCAGCGGCACGTCGACGCAGAACAACCTCAGCTTCACCGGCGTCAATCTGTGGGAGGTGCTGCAAGTTGCCGGCGTGAAGACAACGGACGGCACCAACAGCAAGAACACTTTGCTGGAGCATTACGTGCTGTCCACCGCGACCGACGGTTATCAATCCGTGTATGCGCTCGGTGAGTTGAGCCCGGACTTCGGCGGCAAGCAGAGCCTGATTGCCTACGCGCAGAAAGTGAACGGCACCGTGACGCCGCTGGACGACAGCACCGGCGGGCCGTTCCGCATCACGGCGGCGGGCGACGTGAAGGGCGCGCGCTATGTGTCCAATGCGATCAAGCTCGACGTCGGCGTCGCCCCGAAAACGGCAACGGCCACCAAACCGGGCTGTAGCGGCGCCACCTGCGTGGTGCCCAGCTTCGTGGTCAACGGTCAGGTCAAGGCCAGCCCCACGTTCGACGTGGCCGCATTGAAGGCGCTGGTGACGAACGGCACGGTGAAGGAAGCCACGATGACCGAAAACAACAACACCTACAAAGGCGTGGCACTGCTGGACTTGCTCAACAGCCCCGGCGTCGGTCTGAAGGTGTCGAGCCGCAAGAATCCCACCATTTCGATGTACGCGGTAGCGACCGGCAGCGACGGCTATCGCGCCATCGTTTCTCTCGGAGAAATCAGCCCCGACTTCGGCAACAAGCCGGCCGTGGTGGCCTACGAACAAAACGGCGCGGCGCTGACCAACAGCGGCGCGCTGCGGCTGGTGATTCCGAAGGAAAACAAGCAGGGCCGGCTGATCTCCAATCTCATCGAAATTCAGGTGTTCGAAGCAGGCACGCCGTGAGTCGTCGCCTGCTGGCGGCGACGGCTGCCGCTGCACTGTCGCTGGTCTCTTGCGGCGGCGGTGGCGGTACGGCGTCGGCGGCGCCAGAGGCAACGTCCGACGCGGTGCTTGCTTGCCGCGCCAGGGCCACGGCGGACGAACAACTGACCTGCTTTACCGCCCTGTACGGTGTCACGGCGCTGGAGGCGCCGCCTGTAGTCTCGGACGCACGCTTCGCCGCCGGACGCGACCTGTTTACCAGCACCAAACTCTCGGGCACCGGCAAGGTGTCGTGCCACTCCTGCCACGCCAACAGCAACGCCGGCGTGGAGAGTCTGGTCAGCATCGACGGCCGCTCGCTGGCGCGTGCGCTGCACCTCAGCCTGCGCGGCGGCGACGCCGACGACCCGGCCAACACCGCATCGATCCACCGCAACGCGCCCGACCTGGTGAACCGCCTGCTCGGCGCGCCACAGTTCATGTTCCACGACGGGCGGGTTGCCGTCGACGGGCTTGGCGGCTACCGCACCCCTGTGGGCGACAAGCTGCCCGCCGGGCTGGAAAACTTGCTGGCGGTGCAGGCGCTGTTTCCGCTGCTGACGCGCGAGGAGATGCTGGGCTTTGCCCCCGGCAGCAACGGTGGCCGTTCGGAAAACGCAATGGCCGGACTGGCAAGCGATCCGGTGGAGGCCAACCCGCAACCGGTGTGGAACGCGGTGCTGCAGCGCGTACTGGCCGATCCGGTGCTGGCAGGCGAACTGGCCGCTGCCTTCCCCGACGTGACTCCCGCCGGGCTGGGTATCCAGCATGTGGCCAACGCGCTGGCCGCATTCCAGACCAGACGCTGGAACGCCGGGCGTTCCGTCTACGGCTTTCATGGCTGGCTGCGCGACCGCGAGCGCTGGTCGCTCGCTGCGGCTGAATTGCGCGGCGCACTGCTGTTCTTCGACAAGGCAGGCTGCGCCCAGTGCCACAGCGGGCCGCGGCTGACCGACTCCCGCTTCCACAACCTCGCCGTCCCGCAGATCGGCCCCGGCTTCGGCAGCGGCGCGGGCGAAACGCCGCGCTCGGACAAGGGGCGTTACGAAGTGACGCGCCAGGATGCCGACCTCTACGCCTTTCTGACGCCGTCGCTTTGGGAAGTGCGCGCCACCGCGCCTTACTTCCACAACGGCGTCTACGACAGCCTGGAAAAGACCATCCGCCATCACCTCGATGCCGCGGGCTATGCCCGGGCGTTCCGCTGCGCGGACGACGCGCCGCCCCTGCAGAGCGGGGTCCGGGTCGAGTGCCGCGACAGCCAGAGCGCGCCGGCACTGTATGCGGCGATGGTGGGCCGACTGGCGCCGGAGCTGAAGACCATATCTGCGCTGAGCGACGCCGAAATCGCCGATCTGATCGCGTTCCTGAGAAAAGTGACCGACGGCAACAACGGCGGCGGATAAGTGGCCGCGTGACTCAGGTCGCGTCTTTGAGTTTGACGCCGGCGAGCGTTGGCGCAATCAGGCGCGGTGTGGTCGCGCCCGGCACGTCGCCGAAGCGTGCATCGCCGGCGTTCCAGTCGACCAGCGCCTGTTCAAGCTCGCTCTGGGTGCTGCCGACGAAGTTCCACCATAACAGCGGCGGTGGCCCGAAGGGTTCGCCACCGAGCAGCAGCACCTGGGTGCCGGCGGTGCAGTCGAGCGCCACACTGTCGCGTCCGCGCGCGAACACCAGCAGCGTGCCGGGTAACAAGATGTCGCCCGCCACCTCTGCGGCGCCGCGCAGCACGAGGATGGCATGCTCGAAGCCCGGCGTGAGCGGCAACGTGGTTCGTGCGTTGCCGTGGGCCACCAGATCGAGGCCGATCAGCGGCGTGTAGACCTGCACCGGGGAGCGAACGCCCAGCGCCTCGCCGACCAGTACCGTGATTGCGATGCCATCGCGCTCGACGCGCGGCAGATCGGGGTAGTGCTGGAAGGCCGGCGCGCGCTGGCGTTCGGCGTCGGGCAGCGCAATCCACATCTGCGCGGCGTGCAGCGCGCCGCCGTCCTGCACCTGATCTTCGCTGTGCACGATGCCGCACCCGGCGGTCATCAGGTTGACCTGGCCGGCACGGATGCGCTGCTCGTTGCCCAGCGAGTCGCGGTGCAGCAACTCGCCTTCGATCATCCAGGTGAAGGTTTGCAAGCCGATATGCGGGTGTGGCCCGACATGCATGCCCTGGCCGGGGCCGAATTGCGCCGGCCCAGCGTGATCCAGAAAGCACCAGGCGCCAACAGTGCGCAGCGCGCGGCTGGGCAGGGCGCGACGCAGCACGATGCCGCCGACGTCGGAGGGGCGAGCTTCGATGCGCTGCGGACTGGCTTGCGGGTCGTTTGCGATCATGACGATTCTCCTGTCCTTGCTTCGCCGTCGCGCCATCAACCGCGTGCCGTGGTGATCACCGCACCGTCGCGCATCGCCCTCGTGACCGGCGTGTTGGCAACCACTTCCAGCAGACGCGCCCACTGCGCGTCATCCAGCGCGCCGCTGGCCGAGAGTCGGCGGTGCACGTGCGGCTTGTCGTCGACCCCGTGCGAGAGAGTCAGTTCGGCACGCAGCTCGCCGAGGTCCCAGCCCTTGCGCTGCGCATACATGCGCAGCGTGATCGCCGTGCAGGCCGCCAGTGACGCGAGATAGAGGTCGAACGGTGCGGGCCCGGCATCCTGTCCGCCCAGCGTCGGCGGTTCGTCGGCGAGCAGCTCGTGGCGTCCGACATTGATGCGATGGGCATAGTTGGTCGTTGTCGAGACGATGTGTGCGGTGTGGCTCATCGGAGATCCTTTGTCAAATGGCGGCGGTCGGCGTCCCCGCGGATGCAGCGATCGCCGCGCACCGATCACGCACCGATCATCATGATGGCACAGACCGGCAATCGGACGCCGCCGCAGCGACAGGACGCCCGGCCGTGCCCATGCGGTGACGGCCTCAGGCCGCCAGCCGCTTGAGTGCCGCGCGCGCCCGTGCCAGGCCGTCGGCGCGCGCGGCGTCGCCCATGCTCAAACCTTCGGCGTAGACGAAGTCGACATCGGTGATGCCCATGAAACCCAGTACGTTGCGCACGTACTGCGTCTGCACGTCGCTGGCGGAGCCGGCGTAACGGCCGCCGCGGGTGGCAAACACCCGTGCCTGCTTGCCTTGCAGCAGTCCCTGCGGCCCGGTGTCGGTGTATCGGAAGGTCTTGCCGGCGCGCATGACGTGGTCGAACCAGGCTTTCAGCATCGACGGGATGCCCAGGTTGTACATCGGCAGGCCGATGACGAGGTGGTCGGCCTGCTCGAGTTCGGCGATGAGATTGTCGGAACGATCAACCGCCGCCTGCTGCCCGGCGTTGCGCTCTGCCGGTGGCGTCAGAAAGGCCTGGAACGTGGCGCCGTCCAGGTGCGGCATGGGCGTGCGCGCGAAGTCGCGCGTGATCACTTGCCCGTCGGTGTGGCGTTCGCGCCAGGCGGCGACGTAGGCGTCGGAGAGTTGGCTCGATTGGCCGTGGTCGGCGAACAGGCTCGCCTTGATGTGCAGAAGTGTGTTCATGGTGTGTGGTTGCTGTTCGATGCGCCGGTGCACTGCTGCAAGGCGATGTACCGGCGCCGGGTTGGGATGATCGGTGCGGCAGCGATCAGGCGGGTTGCGCTGCCTCGGCGGCGTGCGTTTCGGCGGGGATGCTGCCGAAACGGCCGTCGCGCAGGTCGCGGTAGGCCGCTTCGATCTGCTCGCGAGTGTTCATCACGAACGGGCCATGACCGACAATCGGCTCGTCGATGGGCTCGCCGCTGAGGAGCAGTACCGTCGCGCTGTTGTTCGCTTCCAGGCGCAGCTTGCGGCCAGCGCGGTCGAGCAGTGCCATGGTTGCTTCGCGCACCACCTGCGAGTCGTTGACCAGCACCGTGCCGCGCAGAACGACGAGTCCCACGTTGCGACCTTCGGGCAGGTCGATCTCGACCGACTTGCCGGATTCGAGCCGCATGTCCCAGACGTCAATCGGCGTGAACGTGCGTGCCGGTCCCCGGTGCCCCAGATAGTCGCCGGCGATCACCCGCAGCGAACCGGCGTCGTCGGGCAGCGGCACCACCGGGATGGCGGTACTGGTCAGCGTTTGATAGCGCGGGGCGGTCATCTTGTCACGGGCGGGAAGATTGACCCACAGTTGCACCATCTCCAGCGTGCCACCCTGACGGGTGAAATCTTGCGAATGGAACTCCTCGTGCAGGATGCCGCTGCCGGCGGTCATCCATTGCACGTCGCCGGGACCGATGCGACCGCCGGCGCCGGTGGAATCGCGGTGCTCGACCTCGCCCTGATAAACGATGGTTACCGTTTCGAAACCGCGGTGCGGGTGCTCGCCGACGCCGCGCTCACGAGCGCTGGGGCCAAACACGGTCGGGCCGGCATAGTCCAGCAGCAGGAACGGACTGGCGTGCTGGCCCAGCGTGCCATACGAGAACAGGCTGCGTACCGGGAAGCCGTCGCCCACCCAGTGCTGGTTGCGATTGCCATAGATGCCGAGAATCTTCTTCATTTCGAGCTCCTTGTGATTGGGAAGGATCCATTCCTTCGCGATGAAATGAATATATTTGCCGAACAATTGGCTCGGTAGTACCTAAAATCGCGCTTCATTGTCCTATTGGTGGAACGATAGAGGCGCCTTGATGCAGGATCTCAACGATCTGGTTTACTTTGCACACGTAGTCGATCACCGCGGCTTTGCGCCGGCGTCGCGCGTGCTTGCGGTGCCGAAGTCGAAGCTCAGCCGACGCGTTGCCATGCTGGAAGCGCGGTTGGGCGTGCGGCTGATCCAGCGCTCGACGCGGCGCTTTTCAGTGACCGAGGTCGGCGAAAGCTACTACCGTCACTGCAAGGCAATCATCGTCGAGGCCCAGGCGGCGCAGGAATCAATCGACCAGGCAACCGCCGAACCGCAGGGCATCGTGCGCATCAGTTGTCCGGTGGCATTGCTGCACGCACAGGTTGCCGCGATGCTGGTCGAGTTCATGCAGTTGCATCCGCGCGTTGCGATCCACCTGGAGTCGACCAACCGCCGGGTCGATGTGGTCGCCGAGGGTTATGACATCGCGATCCGGGCGCGCACGCCGCCGCTGGAAGATTCGAGCCTGGTGATGCGCGAGCTGGCGCAGCGTGACTGGTATCTGGTCGCGAGCCCGGAATTGTGCGGGCGATTCGCGATGCCCACGGTGCCCGCCGATCTGGAGCAACTGCCGACGTTGGGTGACGGTCCCGTCGACGGCGCCCACGTATGGCAACTGGTGGGGCCTAACGGCGCCGTTGCCGACATCCCGCACCGCCCTCGCCTGATCACCGATGACATGTATGCATTACGCGCTGCTGCGGTGGCGGGCCTGGGCGTCGTACAGTTGCCCGCCATGTTGATGGCGCACGAGTTGTCCAGCGGACAGTTGGTCAAGTTGTTACCGCAATGGTGCACGAAGGGGGCAGTCATCCATGCCGTGTTTCCATCTCGCCGCGGGCTGCTGCCTTCGGTTCGTGCACTGATCGACTTCCTGGCCGGGCGCTTCGCGATGCTTGCCGACGATTGATCCAGTCCGTCGCGTTCGCAGTCGGTTGCTTGGCTGTCGACGCGCCAACGCTACACGTTGTGTCAGCGTTGGTGGAAACAGGCAAGAAAAAGCCCAACCAGGAAGTGGTCGGGCTTTGGACGATGGTGGAGAGGAGGAGGATCGAACTCCCGACCTCCGCATTGCGAACGCGGCGCTC
>JAPUER010000063.1 GCA_027492485.1 Betaproteobacteria bacterium | reverse complement strand
CCTGCGCCGCCGGTGCCGGTGATGCCGAGCGTCGGTATTTCGCGACGCGCAGCTTCACCGACGATTTGCCGGCGCAGCGATTCGTCATAGGCGCCGTTCTCCAACGCCGTGATGACGCGCGCCAGACTGCGGCGGTTGCCGCTCTTCAAGTCGGACAGGATAGCCTCTGGAGTTTGCGGTGCCAGTGTTGTCAGGTCGACGTCGGACTGTGCCACGAGGTCGTTGATCATCCCCTGCAGGCCCATCGACTGGCCGTCTTCCGGCGCATAGAGGCGCGTCACGCCATAGTCGTGCAGTTCCTTGATCTCGGACGGCACGATGACGCCGCCGCCGCCGCCGAAAACCTTGATGTTCTCGCCGCCGCCAGCGCGGAGCAGGTCGATCATGTACTTGAAGAACTCGACGTGGCCGCCCTGATACGAGGTGATGGCGATGCCCTGCACGTCTTCCTGCAGCGCCGCGTTGACGATCTCCTGCACCGAGCGGTTGTGCCCCAGATGGATCACTTCGGCACCTGTCGCCTGCAGGATGCGGCGCATGATGTTGATCGACGCGTCGTGCCCGTCAAAGAGCGCGGCGGCGCTGACGAAACGCACTTTGTGCGTGGGCTTGTAGGGAACGAGTAGCTTGGCAACGGAAAGGTCGGTCATGAGGGGCTTGCTCCATAGAGATCGAAACAACTGCAGGTGCACTCATCATAGAAAGCCGGCGCCGATAAAGCCATTGCCGGTGATGCCGTCAACAATGTAATTTCTGCCAAAGTAGAATATCCTGTAAATACACGGTTCTACGAGTCCCTAATGCCTGATCCTGATAAATCTGCCAAGCGAGTTTCCGGAGTGCCGCGCGAAGCAAGCCGCGTTGCTGGCGCACCGGCCCGCACACAACCCAACGTTTACCTTCCGCGGGCAACGGTCGCCATCGGCTTTGTGCGGGGCATGCTGTCGGCCCTGGCGCATCGAGGCATCGATCCCGCGCCGTTGCTGGAAGCCGCCGGCATCGCCGCAGCAGTGATCGAAGACCCGGCGGCGCGCGTGCCTGTCGACCGCTACGCCGCGCTCTACACTCTGCTCAATCATCAGCTCGACGATGAAGCCTTCGGATTGTTCGCAACGCCGATGCGCTGCGGCAGCTACGAGTTTCTCTGTCGCAGCGTCATCACCGCGCCGACGTTGGCCGATGCGCTGGAACGCAGCGCACGCTTTTTGCGTCTGGTGCTGCCCGATCTTGCCGTTACGCTCGATCGCGATCGCGGCGAAGCACGGTTACGCATCGTCGAAACGCGTCCGCTTTGCATCGGCCGTGTTTTCGCTTTCGAATGGCTGTTGCGACTGCTGCACGGCTTGAGTTCCTGGCTGGTCGGGATGCGCATCATGCTAGACGCAGTCGCCTTTCCTTATCCGCGCCCGGCCCATGCCGACGACTACGCGCTGATTTACACGGCAAACTCGACATTTTCCGATGACTCTGGCGGAGGGGCGCTGGTCGCCACCTTTGCCGCCAACCTTCTCGATCTGCCGATCCGCCGCGACGAGGCGGCATTGAAATCATTCCTCGTCGGCGCGCCGGGCAAGCTGACGCTGCTCTACCGCCGCGACCGCGAAATGGCTCTGCGCGTACACGCCAGCCTGCGCGACGCGCTGCCGGAAGCCAAGCCGCTCGCCGAAGTCGCCCGGGAGTTGCATCTGTCGCCGCGCACCCTGCACCGACGGCTCGAAGACGAAGGGTCGAGTTTTCAGGCGATCAAGGATGCCCTGCGCCGCGACCTGGCAATCAACCGGTTGAATAAAACGCAGCAACCGCTTGCACGCATTGCCGCCGACCTCGGCTTCGCCGATCCATCGGCCTTTTACCGGGCGTTTGTGAACTGGACGGGGATGGCACCAGCGCATTACCGCCGGTGCTTGCGACGCACGATGTGATTGCTGTCGCTTGCGACAGGCTGCGCAAGGCAGTCGACCAGACAGTTGGATTATGGGTCCAGCCCGCCCTGCAATGCGGCGAAGGAAATTTTGGCAGCCCGGTGACGCGTGTTCCGACATCCAGGATAATGCGTCATGCCCGATCGAGACACGCCCACAGCCGACACTGAGAGCACGCTGCTCCACGAAGCCAACGGCGAGCTGTCGCTGCACTTCAATTTCCCGACCATCCAGAGCCGTATGCTCAAGGTAGACCCCGACCGGCTGGTACTCGATTACACGCGCACGATGATGGGTTTCCTGCTGCTGCAGCCCAAACCGAAGCGCATCGTGATGATCGGCCTCGGCGGTGGATCGCTGGCCAAGTATTGCCGGCGCACCTTGCCTAACAGCGAATTCATCGCCGTAGAGCTTTCCGACGAAGTCATCGCTCTGCGCGACGAGTTTAGAATCCCGCCGGACGGCCCCCGCTTCCGCGTACTCTGCGGTGATGGCGCAGAGTACTTGCGCGGCGATGCCGGGTTGGCTGACGTGCTGCTGATCGACGGCTTTGACAGTGAAGGACAGCCCCCAGGTCTGTGCAGCCCTGCCTTTTATGACAATTGCTACGCCAAGCTGAATGCGGGCGGTGTTCTGGTGGTCAACCTGTGTGCCAATGACAGCGCTTGCGGCTGCTACGTCGGCCGAATCCGCAGTGCCTTCGACGAAAAGTGTGTCGTCGTCGACGCCGAGGACGGCGACAACAAAATCGTTTTTGCCCAGAAGTGCAATACGTTTCCTCCCGGCTTCAACGAACTGACCGAACGTCTACGCAAACTCGAAACGATTCATCGCGTCGACCTCGACAAGACCGCGCAAGGCATGCTGCGACAGGAAAGAAAGCGTCGCTGGGGACGAAAAGCAACAAAGCAAAAAGCGTGAGTCAGAACCCATCGAAAAATTTTCCAACTTGGCAAAAATTGCAGCAATATCGGACGTCAGGCCGACCGGCATTCGGCGATAATAGCGGCGGTATTCGATTGGCCACTGCGGATCGGCCAATTCGGTGGCACAGTGTTTTTGAGTGATGCTTGTAATCGGATGAAAGAAACAATGGAAGGCGAAAGCTTCCTCACCAGCACGACAATCAGGAAAAAACGGAAACGCCGAGTCATCTTCTGGACTGCGACCGCCTTGGTGTCCGCTCTGGCGATCGGGACGGCAGTCTGGCTCGAAGCCCGTGATTCTTTCCTCCAGGCGCATTACTTCTCCGAATTTGCGCGCGGCATCGATTGGCAGGTGCAGGACGGACCCGACTCGGACCTCTGGCTGCCAACGTCCGGTCCTTACAGCGCCCGTCTCGGATACACCCAGATGAAGGAGATCGTGCCGCGTCTTGTTGCAGCCGGCTATGACGTCAAAGCCCAGGCGCGGCAATCCGACGAATTTCGCAGTATCACCGGCCGGGGCTATTACCCGATCTACCGCGAAAAGACGCAGGCAGGACTGACTCTGCTCGATCGCAACGGAAAACCGATCTATGACAGCCGCTATCCGGAGCGGCAGTACGCCTCGTTCGAGGCTATCCCGCCAGTGCTCGTCGACGCCTTGCTCTATGTTGAAAATCGCGATTTGCTCGACCCCGAACACTCCCGGCGTAACCCGGCAGTGGATTGGGGGCGCTTGAGCCGTGCGGCACTGGGCCAGACCATGCGCGCCCTCGACCTCGAAGGAGGGCGAGCCGGCGGCAGCACACTGGCAACCCAGATCGAGAAATTCAGGCATTCGCCCGGTGGCCGCACACGCGATGCAGATGACAAGTTGCGACAGATGGTTTCCGCCTCGTTGCGCGCCTATCAGGGTGGCGAGGAAACATTGGCTGCCCGAAAACGCATCGTTCTGGACTATCTCAACTCGGTACCGCTTGCCGGAGTTGCCGGCTACGGTGAGGTCATCGGCCTGGGCGATGGCCTATGGGCGTGGTATGGCCGCGACTTCGAAACGGCCAACCGTTTGCTGTCCGACCCGAATTCCGATCCGGCTGCTCGAGCCGAGGTTTTCAGGGAAGCGCTGTCGCTGATCGTCGCGCAGCGCCGTCCATCCGGTCTCCTGCTCAATTCGACGCAACGTCTCGACAGTCTGACCGACAGCTACCTGCGCCTGCTCAGCAACGACGGTGGCATTCCGGAAGCCTTGCGCGACGCGGCGCTGCACACCCGGTTGGCGCCGGCGCGGCGAGTGAGTTCAGGCGAAGCGGTGTCTTTCGTCGAACGCAAGGCCGTCAACGACGTTCGCGGTACGCTGGGCGAGCTACTCGGAGTAGAGGACCTGTATGCGCTGGACCGCTTCGATCTGGAAGCGCGAACCACGCTGGATGCGGAAGCACAGTCCGGGGTCACCTCGTTCCTCGGTCGCCTCGCCGAAACGGATTATCTGCGCTGCGCCGGTTTCAAGGCACATCGCATGCTCGACCGCGGCGATCCGGCCGGCGTCAATTACAGCTTCACCCTTTACGAAAAGGCGCCTCTCGGCAATGTCCTGCGCGTACAGGCGGACAATCTGAATCAGCCGCTCGATATCAACGCCGGCACCAAGCTCGACCTGGGCTCGAGCGCCAAGTTCCGCACGCTGATCTCATACCTGAACGTCATTGCCGACCTGCACCAGCGGTACGCCGAACTGGACACGGAAGGCCTGGACGGCGTCGCCACCAAGCCCAGCGACCGGCTGAGCGTCTGGGCCATCTCTTATCTGCGCGGCAGCAAGGACCGCAGCCTGACACCGATGCTCGAAGCGGCCATGGAACGGCGTTACTCGGCCAGCCCGAGTGAGACCTTTTTTACCGGTGGCGGCGTGCACCGCTTTTCCAACTTCAAGCACGAAGAGGACGACAAGAATCCGAGTGTGGCCGAGGCACTGGAACAGTCGGTGAATTTGGCTTTCATCCGGATCATGCGCGATATCGTGCACTATTACGCCTACGAGGCGGTGGATGCGCCGGCACGTGCGTTGCGCGAGAGCGACGAAAACGGCGGCAAGGAAGCGCGGCAGGATTTCCTCAATCGTTTTGCCGAACGCGAAGGCATTGGCTTCCTGCGTACCTTCTGGCACAAGTACCGCGATGTGGCACCAGGGGAACGCCTCGACGTGCTGGCCGATTCCGTACCCGCGCGCCAGTCAACGCTGGCGGCGGTTTTCCTGGGCGTGCAACCGGAAAGCGACTTTGACACTTTTCTGGCCTTCATGCGCCAACGCCTGGGAAGCCGGGCGGGCACCGACGCCGGCCTGCGCCGACTCTACGACAATCATGCGACGCGCAACTATGATCTGTCCGACCAGGGTTACCTGGCGCGCATACACCCGCTTGAACTCTGGCTGGTTCGTCACCTGCACAGGTACCCGAACGCCAGCCTGCACGATGTCGTTGCCGATAGCGTCGACGAGCGCCGCGAGGCCTCGCGCTGGTTGTTCGCCAGCCGTTTCAAGCATGCCCAGCAGGTGCGCATCGATATCATCGTCGAGGTTACCGCGTTCGAAAGCATTGCTGCCGAGTGGCGCCGGCTGGGTTATCCCTTTGAGCATCTGGTTCCGTCATTGGCAACTTCGATCGGCAGTTCGGCCGATCGCCCGGCAGCACTCGCCGAATTGATGGGTATCGTGGTCAACGATGGCATACGGCGCCCAACCGTGCGCATCGATCAGATCCGCTTCGCCGCCGAGACGCCGTTCGAAACCCGGCTCGAGCGTCGATACGAACCGGGAGCACGGGTACTGCCGGCCGAAATTGCCCAGGTGGCGCGACGTGCCCTGTTGCGCGTGGTCGATAGCGGCACCGCCCGGCGCGCCAAGGGCGCCTACCTGGATGATGACGACAAGCCGATTCCGGTGGGGGGCAAAACGGGGACCGGCGACCACCGCTACCAGGTTGTCGGTGCGGACGGCACAGTCATCAGTTCGCGCGTGATGAACCGTGCAGCGACTTTCGCCTTCTACATCGGCGAGCGCTTCTACGGCGTGGTGACTGCCTTCGTGCCTGGTGCCAAGGCGGCCAACTATGACTTCACTTCGTCATTGCCGGTAAAGATTCTCAAGGAACTGCAGCCAGCGTTGCAGCCGTTGATCACAGGGAAAACAGTCGCGCCAGGGCGTTGCATCGAGGCTCCGAGGCGCGTTGTGGAGTCAACGCAAGGCGAACCCGCGCGGCCCGAGAAGCAAGCGACGGCCATGAACAAAGCGGACGATTGATTTGTTTCGGCTGAAAATGGAAACTGCTAAGGCTTGACGGGTAGATCCGGTAATTTTGCAGGAGGCCAGAAAATGAACACCGAGACGCATCAGGAAGAACCTTACGTGTTGCGCAACGACAGTCAAGGCATTGCGACGCTGACGCTCAACCGCCCGAATCAGTTCAATTCGCTGTCGACGGCCATGATTGCCGCGTTGCATACCGAGCTGGACGCAATCGCCGTTGATTCGGCGACGCGGGTCGTGGTGATTGCAGGTGCCGGCAAGGCGTTCTGTGCCGGGCATGATCTCAAGGAGATGCGTGCCAATCCCGACAAGGCTTTCATGCAGACCCTTTTCAGGCAATGCGGAAAAATGATGATGACGATCACCGAAATGCCGCAACCGGTGATCGCCCGCGTCCACGGCATCGCCACGGCAGCGGGTTGCCAGCTCGTTTCGATGTGCGATCTGGCAGTGGCCGCCGATGTTGCGCGCTTCGCCACGTCGGGAATCAATGTCGGCCTGTTCTGTTCGACGCCGGGGGTTGGCCTGTCGCGCAATCTCGGCCGCAAGCAGGCGCTGGAAATGCTGCTGACGGGCGATTTCATCGACGCGCCGACCGCGCTGCAACAAGGCTTGATCAACCGTGTCGTGCCCGTCGACGCACTCAACGCCGAAGTCGACAAGTTCGCGCAATCGATAATCGCCAAATCTTCGCTGGCCATCGGCATGGGCAAGCAGATGTTCTACAAGCAGCTCGAAATGGGACTCGATGCGGCCTACCAGTACGCGTCCGAGGTGATGGCCTGCAACATGATGAGCGAAGATGCCGCCGAGGGGATCGACGCTTTTGTCGGCAAGCGCAAAGCGCAGTGGAAAGGC
>JAPUER010000062.1:10679-45201 GCA_027492485.1 Betaproteobacteria bacterium | reverse complement strand
CCCAGGGGGCTGCCTTCGCCATCGGTGTTCCTCCACATCTCTACGCATTTCACTGCTACACGTGGAATTCCACCCCCCTCTGCCAAACTCCAGTCTTGCAGTCTCAAATGCAGTTCCCAGGTTGAGCCCGGGGATTTCACATCTGACTTACAAAACCGCCTGCGCACGCTTTACGCCCAGTAATTCCGATTAACGCTCGCACCCTACGTATTACCGCGGCTGCTGGCACGTAGTTAGCCGGTGCTTATTCTTACGGTACCGTCATGGACCCCCTTTATTAGAAGGAGTCTTTTCGTTCCGTACAAAAGCAGTTTACAACCCGAAGGCCTTCATCCTGCACGCGGCATGGCTGGATCAGGCTTGCGCCCATTGTCCAAAATTCCCCACTGCTGCCTCCCGTAGGAGTCTGGGCCGTGTCTCAGTCCCAGTGTGGCTGATCATCCTCTCAGACCAGCTACCGATCGTCGCCTTGGTAGGCCTTTACCCCACCAACTAGCTAATCGGACATCGGCCGCTCCTGTAACGTGAGGTCTTGCGATCCCCCACTTTCCTCTCCCGAGCGTATGCGGTATTAGCGTAACTTTCGCTACGTTATCCCCCATTACAGGATACGTTCCGATGCATTACTCACCCGTTCGCCACTCGCCGCCAGGGTTGCCCCCGCGCTGCCGTTCGACTTGCATGTGTAAAGCATGCCGCCAGCGTTCAATCTGAGCCAGGATCAAACTCTTCAGTTCAATCACTGCTAATTTCACAATACTCAAAATTACACTGAACGGTTCTTCGACATCCTCCCCTCAATCAACCCCTGGCGGCTTAGCAAAGCCTGAGTCAATCAGAGAAGAACATCTCCCCATCTGTGTATGCACCCCTGAAGCTCGCCGAACCCTAGAGCGGCCGGCTATTCTCCGAAGTACCTACACGTTTCGGTTGTCTCAATTCTTAAAGAGCGTTGATTTCTCCATCCGCCTCTTTCGAGGCCTTCCCGAATCCGCCTTCCGGCTTTTTCGAGAGAAATCATTTCCGGGGCATCTATTCTAATGCCTCGCAAATTATTTCTCTCTTCCGATCTAACCCGCTTAATCTCGATCAAGCAAGCCCAAACCGGCACACCTCACAGACTTCGCTACCAATCTCAATTCGCTCCCGAATCAAACTGGTTGCGGGGGAAGGATTTGAACCTTCGACCTTCGGGTTATGAGCCCGACGAGCTGCCAGACTGCTCCACCCCGCGCCTGCGGCTTCTGCCAACTGCCCTCAACCCCCCAACATTCAACTTCCGTCGTTTGCTGCGTTGCGTTCAATCAGCGAAGACAGAAATTATGGCATACCTATTTTTACTTTGCAACTCCCAGCACCGAAAAACGACCTGATTTTGAAGGGTTTTGCTTAATTTTCAGGCAATATTGCGCCTAATTTTTGTGCAACACCGCTGGCGAAGGCGCGGCCAGTGGGTTTTCGTCAAAAAGTTGGAAAATTTCAAATTATTTCTTGCCGGCGCGGCGCGAGGGAGCAACGCTCCCCGCAGTCTTGGCGCCAGCGCTTTCTCTGGCAATAAAGTCGCGAATCGCCGGATAAACGATGCTGCGCCAGCGACTGCCGGAGAAGATGCCGTAGTGGCCGCAACCCTCCACCAGCAGGTGATTGCGCCTTGACTCCGGGATGTTCGCACACAGGCCGTGCGCGGCGTACGTCTGCCCCGGACAGGAAATATCATCTTCACCGCCTTCGACGGTCATCAGCCCAATGTCCTTGATCGCAGTTGGGACCACCTTTTCGCCGTGGACGTCCATCACACCGCGGGGCAGGCGGTATTCCTGGAAAACCCGCTGCACCGTCTCAAGGTAGTACGCCGCATCCAGATCGAGCACCGCGTTGTATTCATCGTAGAACTTGCGGTGCGCCTCGGTATCCGCCGGGCCGTCGCCACGCATCATGTTGATGTAGTACTCCCAGTGCGACTTGGCGTGGTGCCCAGGGTTCATTGCAACGAAGCCATAGTGCTGCAGGAAGCCCGGATAGACGCGGCGACCGAAGCCGGGATACTTCGCCGGCACGCGCGAGATCACGTGCCGCTCGAACCAGTCGATCGAATGCTTGGTTGCGTAGTTGTTGACGCTCGACGGATTGACCCGCGTATCGATGGGACCGCCCATCATGATCATCGCCTTCGGCCGCAGCGGGTCGTTCTGCGCCGCCATCAGGCTGACCGCGCACAGCACCGGCACCGTCGGCTGGCAGACCGACATCACGAACACGTTCGGCCCCAGCGAGCGCAGGAATTCCATGACGTAGGTCACATAGTCATCGAGATGAAAGATGCCTTCCGACAACGGCACGATGCGAGCGTCCCGCCAGTCGGTGACAAACACCTCGTGATCCTGCACCAATGAGCGCACCGTATCGCGCAGCAGCGTCGCATGATGCCCGGACAGTGGCGCCACCAGCAGGATGCGCGGCTCGCCCCTGGCGCCGACTTTGCTGAATCGCCGCAACTGGCAAAACGGTTTTTCGGCAACCACCGTTTCCTCGATGGCGTGCGTATGGCCATCGACACTGATCGTATGGATACCGAATGGCAGCTTGGGGTATTCCTTGGTCAGCCGAATCGTCAATTCGCTGGTCGCCGCGAGGAAGTCGTTCGGGGGCAAGTCTTTCCACGGATTGCCGTCGGATTGCGCCCAGGTCATGCCCATCTCGGCCATGAAGCGCATCGGCGCACCCAGGGATTTCTGCATTTCGTGAAAGGCGTACAACATGACTCTCTTGACCCTCTTAAAACTGTTATGTACTACTGAGCGGACCGGCGCGACCGGCTTCTATATCTGACTCAAACCGCGCGCCAGATCGGCTCGCAAATCCTCCTGCGACTCCAGCCCCACGGCGACACGAATCAGCGCGTCGCCGATGCCCGCCGCATCGCGCGCCGCCTGTGTCATGCGTCCGTGCGTGGTCGTGGCCGGGTGCGTAATCGTCGTCTTCACATCACCCAGATTGCCGGTGATCGACATGATCTTTACCGCGTCGATCACCTTCCATGCCTCGGCCTTGCCGCCCTTGACCTTGAACGACAGCACCGCGCCACCGCCCGACTGCTGTCGCCTCGCAAGCGCCACCGCCGGATGCGACGCGAGAAACGGGTAGTTCACATTCGCCACCCTCGGATGCGCCTCAAGCCACTCCGCCAGCGCCAGCGCATTTTCGCTGTGCGCCCGCATGCGGATCGGCAAAGTCTCCATGCCCTTCAAAATCACCCATGCGTTGAACGGAGCAAGACTCGCGCCCGTGGTGCGCAGAAAGTTGTAGACGCGCTCGCGGCACATCTCTTTCGTGCCCACAACTGCGCCACCCATCACGCGCCCCTGACCATCGAGATGTTTCGACGCCGAATGAATCACCACATCTGCGCCCAGCGCCAACGGCTTCTGCAGCACCGGCGTGCAAAAGCAATTGTCGACGGCAAAGGTTGCGCCGACCTTACGCGCCATGTCGGCAATCGCCGCGATGTCGAACACATCCGCCATCGGGTTCGACGGCGTTTCCAGAAACACCATTTTGGTGCCCGGACGGATCGCCTTCGCCCAGGCATCGAGCCCCGTCGAGTTCACCACCTCGCAGGTGACGCCGAACTTGCCCATCACCGGCGCGCCGAATACATTGAGCGTTGAGCCAAACACGCTGCCGCTGGTCACGATGTGGTCGCCCGCCGCGCAGAGCGTCATCGCCAGCGTTGAAATCGCGGCCATGCCGGTGGACGTCGCGATCGCCGCCTCGGCGCCCTCCATTGCGGCAAGACGGCGCTCGAACATGTCCACCGTCGGGTTGGTGAAGCGCGAATAGATGTAGCCCGGCTCCTCGCCGGTGAAGCGCTTCGCCGCCATCGCCGCCGATTCATGCACAAAGCTCACCGTGGCAAACAGTGCCTCGGAGTGCTCGTTGAACGGCGAACGCAATCCGCCCGCGCGGATGGCTAGGGTGTCAACAGAGTAATCGTGGTCGTTCATGATTTGTTTACTCGTAGGGTGGGCAGCCCCTGCCCACCGTCTGGTGCCTCACGTCAATGCTTGGTGGGCACGGGGCGCCCACCCTACGAGTGCCATTTCGTCACTCGTCATTCGTCCTGCGCGCAGCGCTACTGATCCGCCCCTACCACCTCACCACGCAGCTCATCGCGCGCCACCGCGAGGCCCTGCAGAAACTGCGGCGTGATGTCGCCGGTGACGTAGCAACCGTCGAAGCAGGACGCATCAAAATCGGCGATCTTCGCCGGATGATCGGGTTTCTGGCTTTGCAGGATGGCGCGCTTCATGCCGTCGATGCTTTGATAGATCACGCGGTCGGCACCAATCGCTTCGGCCACCTGTTCATGCGTCTTGCCCACGGCAATCAGCTCGCTTGGCGTCGGCATGTCGATGCCGTAAACGTTCGGGTAGATCACCGGCGGTGCGGCACTGGCGAAGAACACTTTTTTCGCGCCCGCCTCTCGCGCCATCTGCACGATCTCGCGGCTCGTGGTGCCGCGCACGATCGAATCGTCGACCAGCAACACCGTCTTGCCGGTGAATTCGCTGGCGATCGGGTTCAGTTTCTGGCGCACGCTCTTCCTGCGCATCGCGTGGCCCGGCATGATGAAGGTGCGGCCGACGTAGCGATTCTTCACAAAACCTTCGCGATACGGGCGGTTGATGCGCGTCGCCAATTCCAGCGCGCTTGGGCGCGATGAATCGGGGATCGGCACCACCACGTCGATCTCCTGCCAGTCCGGCAGTTTCATGATCTCGCCGGCCAACTCGGCGCCGAGGTGCACGCGGGCGTCGTACACGCTGATGCCGTCGATCACCGAGTCCGGCCGCGCGAGGTAGACGTACTCGAAGATGCAGGGATTCAGCTTCGGGTTTTGCGCGCACTGTTGCGCGTGCACGTGTCCCGCAAAGTCAATGAACAGCGCCTCGCCCGGTGCGATGTCGCGCACGAACTGAAAGCCCAGCACGTCGAGCGCCACGGTCTCGCTGGCCACGGCGTATTCCGGCCCGGCCATCGTCTCGTTGCGGCCATAGACCATCGGCCGGATGCCGTGCGGATCGCGGAACGCCAGCATGCCGTAGCCCGCGATCATCGCCGTCACCGCATACGCGCCCTTGCAGCGCTGATGCACGCCGGCAACGGCTTTGAAAATCATCTCCGGCGTCAGCGTGCGCCCGCCCTGCGCGGCGCGTTCCAGCTCCAGCGCCAGCACATTGAGCAACACTTCGCTGTCGCTGTTGGTATTGATGTGGCGCGCGTCGAGCTTGAACAGATCGGCCTTCAGCTGCTCGCCGTTGGTGAGATTGCCGTTGTGCACCAGCGAGATGCCGAACGGCGAATTCACGTAGAACGGCTGTGCCTCATGCTCGCTCACCGCGCTGCCCGCCGTCGGGTAGCGCACGTGGCCGATGCCGGCGTTGCCGAGCAGATCGCGCATGTTGCGGGTGCGGAACACGTCGCGCGCCATGCCCTTGGCCTTGTGCTGGTGGAACACCGCACCATCCGCCGTCATGATGCCGGCGGCGTCCTGCCCGCGGTGTTGCAGCGTCATCAGGCCGTCGTAGATCAACTGGTTTACCGGGCCGTGCGAGACGATACCGATCACACCACACATGGGAACATCCTTGCGGCAGCCGCCGCGATCTTGAAATCAGTGCCAGCTACAGTTGGGGTTGCCGGCTGGAATTTGAAGCGTTTGGCCAGGTCGTCCGGCAATTTGCTGCGCAGAATCGCCGCGAACGTTGCCAGCGGTTTTGCGCTGATGCTGTCGCGCCACCAGGCGAACGACGGCAGGCTGGTCGCCCCGGCCACCAGCACCAGCAACACGACGATCAGCACGCCACGCAGCACACCAAACACCATGCCCAATGCGCGGTCGACAAACGACAGGCCGACCGCCTTGACCAGTTTGCTGAAGACGAAGCCGATCACACTCAGCAGCAGGAAAACACCGACGAACACCAGCGCGTGGCCAGCCAGCGAACGCAGCCACGCCGTCTCGGCGGAGAGTTGCAGTAGCGGCAACATCTGCGCCACGCGGCCGCCGAACAGGAACATGCAAACAATCGCCGCGATCCATGCGGCCAGCGCGAAGACTTCGCGGATCACGCCGCGCCACAGGCCGAGCAGCGCCGAAAGAAGCACCACCACGATGACTGCGATATCAAAGCCGGTCATGGGGTGTTTGGGTTCCGGCGCCCGCTATTGCAGCGTGACGACCTTGGCCTCGAACCCCACCTGCGCGAGTCTGGCGCGAGCGGACTCCGCCGCCTGCTTGCCGTCGTAGGGCCCCACGCGAACGCGGGTGACGGTGCCATTGGAAACATCGATCTTCTCGGTGTACACCGGAAACTTGAGCGACTTGGCACGATCGTAGGCCTGCTTCGCGGCGGCCGGATCGCGCACCGCGATGACCTGCACGACCAGTTGGCCGGGCTTGCGTACCACTTCCGCGCCGGTGGTTGCCGCCGCTTTGGCTGGCGCTGCCTTTTCGGCGGCCTTGGTTGCCGCTTTTTCGGCTGGCTTTTCGGCCGGCTTGGTATTCGCCGTCGCCGGAGGCGTCGTCACCGGTTTGGCTGCCGGCGGCTCGACAGCGGCCTTGGCGGGGCTGGGCGGCGCTTTGTCGGGGACTGCGGACGCGACGGCGGCGGTCGCGGCTACCGGCGCGGCGGAAGGCGCGGCGGCTGTCGGCACCCCGGCCTGGGCGCCGGTCGGCTCGCTGATCGACGCGATCTCGGCCGGCTTGTCGGCGGCGGCCTTCTTGCCATCGGGGAATTTGGGATCGAATTTGGTACCTTCGACCGGCGGAATGCGCACGTCGACGTTGTCCGGCAGCGGCGGCGGCTCGCGTTCGAGGAACATCGGCACCGCCACGATGGCGATCAGCAGCAGCACCGAGGCGCCCAGCAGCCGCCGATTGGCGCGGCGACGCAATTGGTCGGCGCGCTGCGGTTCGTCGATATTGGGCGCGGCAGCAGCCATTGAAACTCAGGCCCCGGCGACTTGCGCCACCGTGAGGAACGATCCAAAGACCACGATTCTATCGGCTTCGGCTGCCAGTTTCCGCGCCGCAGCATAGGCGTCGGCAACGCTGTCGTGGCGGTGAATATGGCGATCCGACACGCCGCTTTTCTGCAAGGCATCGAGCAACTGTGTCAGATCGGCGCCGCGCGGGCCGGGCAGCGGCGCGACGTGCCACTCGTCGATGCGGCCCTTGACGGCGGCGACGACGGCGCCGATGTCCTTGTCGCGCAGCATGGCAAAAACGGCATGGGTGACCGGGAAGTACGCCATGTCAGCAAGCGCTCGCTCAAGCGCAATCGCTGCGTGAGCGTTATGCCCGACATCGAGCACGGTCACCGGGCGACCGGGCAGCACCTGAAAGCGGCCCGGCCATTCAACCTCCAGCAACCCCTGCTTGACCGCGCCCTGCGACAACGGCAAACGCTCGCGCAGGCAATGCAACGCGGCCAGCGCGGCGGCGGCGTTGCCCAATTGATAGCCGCCGCGCAGCGCCGGAATCGGCAGCCCATGCCGATGGGCGATGCCGTCGGCCGCGGCCGGATCGCGCATCCAGAAACCCCATTGCTGCGGCGCTTCGGCCACGCGATGCCAGCCGAAATCGCGGCCGATGTAGTGAGCGCGGGCGCCGTGCGCGCTCACCGAATGCGTCAGCGTGGCGGGCGGATCCGGCTCGGCAATCACCGCATCGCGTCCGCGGCGCAGGATGCCGGCCTTTTCGACGGCGATCAGTTCGCGAGTCGGGCCGAGAAATTCGGTGTGATCGACGCCGATGCTGGTGATCACGGCGCAATCGGCGTCGAGGATGTTGGTGGCATCGAGCCGGCCGCCGAGGCCAACCTCGACCACCCAGGCGTCCAGTCCGGCGGCAGCGAACAGGTGAAAGGCGGCCAGCGTCGTGTATTCGAAGAAGGTGAGCGCCACGTCGCGGCGTGCCGCATCCACCGCGTCGAAGGCCGCCACCAGCGCGTCGTCGGTCGCCTCGACGCCGTTGATTGCCACCCGTTCGTTGAAGCGATGGATATGCGGCGAGGTGTAACGCCCGACGCGATAGCCCGCCGCGCGGAGCATGGCGTCGATGTAAGCGCACACCGACCCTTTGCCGTTGGTGCCCGCCACCAGAATCACGGGGCAAGCCGGCGCCACCTGCATTCGCTCGAATATCGGCCGGATGCGCTCCAGTCCCATCTCGATTTCGGGGCCGGAACGAATCGAGTAGATGCGCGCCAGCCAGTCGGCGAGCGCGGTCACGACGCGACGACCTCAGCTCGCGGTGAACAGCTTTTCGCTGAAAGCCTTATCGGATATGGGCAAAGCGCCGAATTTCGCCAAAACCGGCTTTCGTGTTTTTTGGCTGCCTGCCCCGATGAAATGGTCATTTCAGCCAAAAAGCTGTTTACCGATGGCCGCGCTGTCAGCCAGTCCGCAGCGAAGTCAGCAGTTTCGCCAGCGTCGGTCGCAATTGGCGGCGATCGACGATCAGGTCGATGGCACCCTTGTCGAGCAGGAACTCGGCGCGCTGAAAACCCTCGGGTAATTTCTCGCGCACCGTCTGCTCGATCACGCGCGGCCCGGCGAAGCCCACCAGCGCGCCCGGCTCGGCGATCACCACGTCGCCGACGAAGGCGAAGCTCGCCGACACGCCGCCCATCGTCGGGTCGGTCAGCACGCTGATGTAGGGCAGTTTTTTCTCGGCCAGCTCGGCCAGCCGCGCCGTGGTCTTGGCCATCTGCATCAGCGAGGCCAGGCCCTCCTGCATGCGCGCGCCGCCCGAGGCGGCAATCGACACGAAGCCGCATTTCGCCTTGATCGCGGCATCGACGCCACGCGCGAAACGCTCGCCAACCACCGAACCCATCGAGCCGCCCATGAACTCGAACTCGAAGCAGGCCACCACCGCCGGCACCTTCTCGATCGCGCCTTGCATCACCACCAGCGCATCGGTCTCGCCGGTCGCCTCGGTCGCCTGCTTCAGACGGTCGGGGTATTTCTTGCTGTCCTTGAACTTCAGCGAATCCACCGGCGTCACGTCGGCGGCGATCTCCTTGCGCCCCGCTTCGTCGAGCAGCGCCGCAAACCGTGTCCGCGCGCCGATCCGCATGTGGTAGTTGCACTTCATGCAGACGTGCTGGTTCTTCTCGACGTCCGAGGTGTAGAGCACGGTATCGCAGGACGGGCATTTCAGCCAGAGGCCCTCCGGCACGCCACGCTTGGGGCCGGAATCGCCTTTCACCGACGGAATGATTTTTTCGATCCAGGACATGGGCAGCGTTGGGCGGGTAACCCGCTCCGTTTTCTCGTGAGGGCGAGATTGTCGCGGATTTGCGGGAAAGCGTCTAACTGGCGGGCTATCCAGGCGCGCAGGGGCGGCAGCACACTTGCTGTTCGCCCTGAGCTTGTCGAAGGGTCTGATGGCTGAAAGATCAAGCTTGGTTGGCGGGTCACCAGCGCGCCATGCCGCGCGGGACCCGCACAATTAGTTCTGTCCGCTTCGCTTAACTTGCTGTGCAAGTTAGCCTGCACTGAAGCCCCGCCGCTACGCGGCTACGTTTTCGCCCGAATGTTGCGCGGACCCCGCGCGTTGCGAGCACCGCAGGGAAACGGCGAATCCCGGGGGTCACCTTTTTGGTGAAGCAAAAAGGTGACCGGTCCTGCGCGGCCATAGAGCGCGCTGGTCGCACACGCAGCTGTTACCGAGAACGCAACCGAGCCCCTTCCCCGCCCCAACCCTCCCCTTCAAGGGGAGGGGAAAAAGTGTGTTCATGGTTCGGTTCGACACGCTCACCACGAACGAAGGGCGGTGGGATCACGCCCTCACGCAATCCACAAAATACCGCTCCACGCCCTTGTCGTGCTCCATCACCAAGCCGTGCACATCGGTATCAAACCCCGGCAGCAGCGTGTTGAATTCGCGGGCGAACTTGAGGTAATCGACGATCGTCTTGTTGAAGCGCTCGCCGGGGAGCAGCAGCGGAATGCCGGGCGGGTAGGGGGTCACCAGCATTGCGGTGACGCGCCCGAGCAGTTCGTCGACCGGCACGCGATCGACCGTGCGATGGGCGAGATGTTCGAAGGCATCGCTCGGCTTCATCGCCGGCTCCATCGGCGACAGATACATCTCGGTCGTTACGCGCGCTACGTCGTATTTGCGATAGGCCTCGTGGATGCGCTGCGCGAGGTCGCGCAAACCCACCTGCTCGTACTGCGGATGCGCGTGCACGAATTCCGGCATCACGCGCCACAACGGCTGGTTCTGGTCGTAATCCATCTTGAACTGCTGCAGCTCGGTGACCAGCGAGTTCCAACGGCCCTTGGTGATGCCGATGGTGAACATCACGAAGAAACTGTAAAGACCCGTCTTCTCAACCACCACACCATGCTCAGCCAGGTACTTGGTGACCAGCGAGGCCGGGATACCCTGCTTCGAAAAGCGGCCGTTGACATCGAGCCCCGGCGTAACGATGGTCGCCTTGATCGGGTCGAGCATGTTGAATCCCGGCGCGATGTCGCCGAAGCCATGCCACTTGTCGCCAGGCTTCAGGAACCACTCCTCGCGCTTGCCCGAGCCATGGGAGTCGAATTTGGTCGGCCCCCAGGTTTTGAACCACCAATCCTTGCCGAATTCCTTGTCGACCTTCGCCATCGCGCGACGGAAGTCGAGCGCTTCGCTGATGCTCTCCTCGACCAGCGCGCCACCGCCGGGCTGTTCCATCATGGCCGCCGCCACGTCACAGCTCGCGATGATGGCGTACTGCGGCGAAGTGGAGGTGTGCATCAGGTACGCCTCGTTAAAGCGAGTGAAGTCGAGCTTCAGATGCTCGGCATCCTGCACCAGAATCTGCGACGCCTGCGAGAGACCGGCCAGCAGCTTGTGCGTGCTCTGCGTCGCAAACACCATCGAATCCTCGCATGGCTTGCGACCGGGGCCGATGGCGTGCATGTCCTGATAGAACGGATGGAACGCGGCGTGCGGCAGCCAGGCCTCGTCGAAGTGCAGGTTCTCGACGTAGCCCTGCAGCTCCTTCTTGATGGTCTCGACGTTGTAGAGCACGCCGTCATAGGTGCTTTGCGTGATGGTCATCACCCGCGGCTTGGCGTTTTTGTCCTTGACCAGCGGGTGGGCGTTGATCTTGTTTTGGATCGATTCGCGCGAGAACTGGTCGCGCGTGATCGGTCCGATGATGCCGAAGTGGTTGCGCGTCGGCTGCAGGAAGATCGGCACCGTGCCGGTCATCATGATCGCGTGCAAGATGCTCTTGTGGCAGTTGCGGTCGACCAGCACGATGTCGTCGCGCGCCACGTTGGCATGCCACACCACCTTGTTCGAGGTACTGGTGCCATTGGTCACAAAGAACAGGTGATCGGCGCCGAAGATACGCGCGGCGTTGCGCTCGCTCGCCGCCACCGGCCCGGTGTGATCGAGCAATTGCCCAAGCTCCTCCACCGCGTTGCAGACGTCGGCGCGCAGCATGTTCTCGCCGAAAAACTGGTGGAACATCTGGCCCACGGGGCTCTTGAGAAACGCCACGCCGCCCGAGTGACCGGGGCAGTGCCACGAATAGGAACCATCCCGCGCGTATTCGACCAGTGCCTTGAAGAACGGCGGCGGCAAAGCGCTCAGATACTTGGTCGCTTCGCGCACGATCATCCGCGCCGTGAATTCCGGCGTGTCCTCGAACATGTGGATGAAGCCGTGCAGCTCCTTGAGGATCTCGTTGGGCAGGTGTTGCGAGGTGCGCGTTTCGCCGAACAGGAAGATCGGCACGTCGGCGTTGCGCTTGCGCGTTGCTTCGATGAATTTTTTCAGCTCGATGACGGCCGTACTCTCCTCGCCGTCCTCGTTGATCTCCTCGTCGTCGATCGACACCACGAAGGCAGACGCACGCGCCGCCTGATTGGCCACCATGCCGACGTCGACGTAGGTGAACCCGCCCACCACTTCCATCCCTTCGTCTTCGAGCGCCTTGGCGAGCGCGCGGATACCGAGACCGGATGCCGATTCGGCGCGCCAGTCTTCATCGATGATGACAACGGGGAAGCGAAATTTCATGTGCGTTTCCAGTGACGTGTCGGGCTGAAGCGACACTTTACAAAACTTTACCTGCGGGCAATGCGTGCTTACAACACAACCCGAACAATGTTCGCATCATAGCTTTTGCGGCAGACTGCGATGCCCGCCGCCGCGACAAAACAATTGCCACAGGAGTTTCAGCAATGACGAACCGATTGCCCAACGACAGCCACGACAACGATCATGACAAGAGCCTACCGGACGTGCTGGCCGATCTGCAGGCACGGCAGCGCCTCTCCCGCCGCAACGCGCTGCGTCGCCTGGGTGGCGCCGGCCTGATCCTGTCACCGCTGGGTGCGATGGCCGCAGTGGGTTGTGGCGAGGCCGTCGACGGCGAGACCATCTTCTCCGGCGGCACCACGGTCAGCAGTTGCACCGTCATCCCGACCGAGACCGGTGGCCCCTATCCCGGCGACGGCACCAACGGCCCGAATGTGCTCACCCAGTCCGGCATTGTGCGCAGCGACATCCGGTCCAGCTTCGGCACTTCCGGCAGCAACGTTGCCGCTGGCGTGCCACTCACGCAAACGCTGCAACTGGTCAACACCAACGGCAGTTGCGCCAGTCTTGCCGGCTACGCCATCTACCTCTGGCACTGCACGGCCAACGGCCTCTATTCGATGTATTCGAGCGGCGTGACCGCGGAAAACTTCCTGCGTGGCGTACAGCAGACCGACGCCAGCGGCAGCGTGACGTTCAGCACCATCGTTCCCGGTTGCTATTCCGGGCGCGTTACGCACATTCACTTCGAAATTTATCGTTCACTCAGCACCGCCGCGACCTCCGGCGCCAGCGCGCTGAAGACGTCACAACTGACCTACGACCGCAGTACGTTGACGGCGTTCTATGCCGCCGCGGGCAGCAGCACGTATGGCAACAGCGCAGCCAACCACGCCGCCAGCAACCCGGCAACGGACAACGTCTTCAGCGACAGCTACAGCACGCAACTGGCTACCCTGGTCGGTAGTGTCGCGGCCGGCTACACCTCGACGCTGACGGTCGGCATCGCCGCATAGCCGGAGGCCGCCATGCAACCACGGCCCTTCGCTGTGTCCGCCACGCTGTACGGCGCAATGATTTCGCTGGCATTGGCGGCGCCGCTTGCGCACGCCGCCAGCTACACCGTGAGCTCGCTCGCCGACAGCGGCAGCGGCTCGCTGCGCGCGGTCGTCGCCGCCGCCTCGGCAGGCGATAGCGTCACCATTGCGGCGACCGGAACGCTCACCTTGACCAGTGGCGAAATCCCGATCACCAAGTCACTCACCATTGCCGGGCCAGGCAGCGCCGTGCTGACCATCAGCGGCAACGGTACGTCGCGTGTTTTCAAGGTTTCGGCCACCATTGCCGGCGCCGCCGACGCGCCCGTGACCATCAGCGGCGTCACGCTCGCCAACGGCTACGCGGCGGGCTCTTGCCCGGCGCCGACGACCGGCTCGGGCGGTGCGCTTGCCGCGACCGAATCGTTGACGCTGACCGACGTTGTCATCACCGATAGCTACGCAGCGCGCAACGGCGGCGGCCTGGCCTGGGCGATGCGCCGAAACGGTCAGACGCTTGCGCTCGGCAATGTGCGCCTCGCCGGTAACAGTGCCGGCTGCGCCAACGCCACAGCTGGGGGCATCGGCGGCGGACTTTTTGCCGGGTATGACGCCACGGTCGACAGCAGCGCCCAGGGCACCGTGACCCTCGCCACCGTCGGTCTGCTCGGCAACAGTGCCCAGCGACACGGTGGTGGCGTTGCGCTGGCGGGGCCGCTCGCAGTTTCGGTGGCGTCCACCCGCATCGTTGGCAACAGTGCCATCACCGGTTATGGCGGTGGCGCCTATGTCGTGGCGCCGGGTGCGAGCACGGTCGCGACACCGAGCGCCGGTTTCAACGCGAGCGAGCTATCGAACAACGTTGCAGCGCTCGCTGGCGGCGCCATTGCTGCGGCCAATCTGGCCAGCACGCAGCAGGCGAACGCCCGGCGCAGCGGCGTCACGCTGACCAACAGCACCGTGTCGGGCAATGTCGTGCGGGGAACCGCAGGTGACGGCGCGGCGGTGAGTCTGGCCGGCAATGTCGCGCTGACCCTCAACAACTGCACGGTCGCGCACAATGAAGCGGCTGCCAACGCCAGCGGCGCCGGCATCGTGCGCTCGCTGTGCAGCGTAAGCACGGAGCCGCTGGCAACCCTTGCCAGCACCATCGTTGCCATGACCAGCGGCGGCGCCAATGGCTACGCCGATTTGTCGGATGGCGGCCTTTCCTTTGCCAACGCCTGGAGCGCGAATCAGAGTCTGGTGCGCCAGACCGCAGTCACGCTAAGCGGCAGCGCTAACCTGACCGGGGTTGACCCGCAGCTGATGGCGCTCGGCTGGAACGGCGGCAGCACCCGTTCGCATGCGCTGGTGGCGACCAGCCCCGCGCTCAACGCCGGCAGCAATCCGCTCGGCCTGGCCGCCGACCAGCGCGGCGGGGTGCGTGTTTTCGGTGGCACGCCCGATATCGGCGCCTACGAAGCAACCCTGACTGCCGCCGCGACCGGCGGCTGCAGTTTCGATCTCGATGGCGATGGCAATCTGCTCGCCGCCACCGACGGCCTGATGCTCGCCCGCATCCTGCTTGGCTACGCCGGCGACGCCGTCATCAGCGGCGCCATCAACACGCTCGGCACCCGCCCCACCTGGGCGGCCGTTCGCAACCACCTCAATACCAATTGCGGGTTCAGTCTGCCGTAATTGCTGCCAGGAGACCTCATGCATCACCATCCACTCGCTCGCGCGGCCCGTCTCGCGGCGTTTGCCGCATTCGGCGCAACGGCCACCAGCAACGCCGCAACGATCAATGTCGCCTCGCTGGCCGATAGCGGCAGCGGCAGTCTGCGCGCCGCCGTCGCATCGGCTGCGGCAGGCGACATCATCAATATCACGGCGAGCGGTACGCTCACGCTGACCGGTGGCGAGATCGCCATCGCCAAAAGCCTCAACCTTGTCGGGCCGGGCGCGGCAAGCCTCACCATCAGCGGCAACGGCAGCTCGCGCATATTCAGCATCGTCGCCGGCAGCAGTGCTGCCGACGCGCCGGTCGCGCTGAGCGGCATGACGTTGAGCCGGGGCGCCGCCAGCGGCACCTGTCCAACCCCGTCCGGCGGCTCGGGCGGCGCCATCCTCGCGACCGAATCGCTGACCCTCACCAACGTCGTGCTCAGCGGCAACACGGCGGCTCGCAACGGCGGCGCGCTGGCCTGGGCGATGCGCCGCAGCGGCCAGACACTGACGCTGGCGGGAACCACCGTCAGCGGCAACAGCACCGGCTGTGCGGCCGCTACGACGCAGGCGCTGGGCGGCGGGCTCTACGTTGGCTACGAAGCAACGCTGGCGGCGGGCAGCGCAGCGGCGGTCACCATCTCGGCAAGTACCGTCAGCGGCAACACGGCCGTGCGCTCGGGCGGTGGCATTGCGATCGCCGGCCCTGCGACCGTCAGCATCAACCAGAGCCGCATCGTCGGCAACACCGCGACCGGCGCATCGGGTGGTGGCATCTACGTAACGTACCCGTCGAAGAGCGGTCTGGTCGCCGCCTCGGTGCTGGTGCAGAACAGTGAGGTTGCCGACAACAGCGCCGCATTGGCCGGCGGCGGCATCAATCACGCCAACGCCAGCGCGTCGGCGCAGACGTCGGCCACCGAGACGACGCTCGCGCTGGTGAACGCAACCGTGTCCGGCAACGTCGTCAGCGGTGCCAGTGGCAACGCCGCGGCCATCGCCGTCGCCGGCAATGCCGGGCTGTCTGTCGACAACAGTACGATCGCTTACAACAGCCTCCGCACCGCCAGCAGTGGCGCCGCCATCACGCGCTCTGCGTGCACCGTAGCGGGCGCCAGCACCACCACGCGCGAGCCGACGTATGGCATCGACAGTTCGATCGTCGCCATGACCAACACCGGTTCCAGCAGTTACTACGATTTGAGCAATGCCGGCGCCAGTTTCGCGACCAACTGGGCGGTGACCACCAGCCTGGTGCGGCGCAGCGACGCAACCATCTCGGGCAGCGGCAACCTGACCGGCAGCGACCCGAAATTGCTCGCCCTCGCATTCAACGGTGGCAACACCCGCACCCACGCGCTGGCTGCGACCAGTCCGGCGATCGACACCGGCAGCAACGGCGTCAGCCTCAGCGCCGACCAGCGTGGCAGCGGTTTTCAGCGCAGCTACGGCAGCACCGTCGATATGGGCGCGTTCGAGTACAACCCGACCATCGTGACGGTGGCCGAGTTTTACAACACGGCACTGGATGCCTGGTTCGTCAGCGGGCGTCCGGATGAGCAATACCTGCTCGACAACACCGCCGGCTTTCGCCGCAGTGGCGCCACGTTTCAGGCAAAGTCGGCGCTTGCGTCCGACCTGACCGCCGCCGAGGACTCGGTGTGCCGCTACTACATCAGCATCGCCTCACCGTTCACCAGCTCGCATTTCTACGGTTTCAGGGCGACCGACTGCGCGCTCATTGCCAGCGCAATCGCGGCCGGCACCGTCACCGGTTTCAGCAATGAAGGCTACGACTTCGCAATCTACAAGGCGGCAACGACAACGAGCTGCCCCGCGACCGCACCGGTGCCGATTTACCGGAGCTTCCGCGCGGCAGCCGGCGGCAAAACCCCGAATCACCGCTATTCGACTTCGGTCACCACCCAAAGCAGCATGACGGCCGCCGGCTGGGCGGACGAAGGAATCGCGTTCTGCGCAACAACTGCTGCTACAGTTCAATGACATGCCGTGAACAATCCCGTAGCGTCCGCATTGAATCCGACGACCCACCTGCTGCTTCTGGATGACGACCAGCGTCTGGCGGACATGGTCGTCGCCTATTTGACGCCACACGGTTACCGCTTTTCGCATGCGCCGACGATTGCCGGCGCAGAGGCGACGCTGCAACGGGAAGGGCTGGACGGCTTCGCGGGCGCCATCCTCGACGTCATGCTGCCGGACGGCGACGGCTTCGACTTTCTGCGGTCGTTGCGCCAGCGTTCGCAGATGCCGGTACTGATGCTGACGGCCCGAGGCGATGCGATGGACCGCATCGTCGGCCTCGAACTTGGCGCCGACGACTACTTGCCGAAGCCGTTCGAGCCGCGCGAACTGCTGGCGCGGGTGCGGGCAATTTTGCGGCGGGCGGGTAGCCAGCGCAACGATGGCACGTCGGATGTGCTCGTGTTTGGCGGTCTTGCGATCGACCGGGCGGCACATCGCGTCAGCAAAGCCGGCGAGGACTGCGCGCTAACCGGTCATCAGTTCAATTTGTTGCTGGCGCTGGCAGAAAACGCCGGTCGCGTGCTGTCGCGCGAGCAACTGATGCGCATGGTCAAGGGCGAGGAGCTGGAGGCTTTCGACCGTTCGATCGACGTGCACATTTCGCGCATCCGCTCGCTGATCGAGGATGATCCCAAGCAGCCGCGCCATTTGCTGACGCTGCGTGGCGTCGGCTATCTGTTCGCCGCGCAGCGCGAAGGCTGAGGGCACCGATGGCACCGGCCCGGCCGCTCGCCTGGTATCGTCGCCTCTGGGTGCGGATCTATCTGGCGCTGGTCGTATTCACGCTGATCCTGGCCGCGATCGGCTTGCTGGCCTGGGAGGTGCTCAACGATTTTCCGGGCATGCGCATGCTGCGTTTCGCAGATGCGCCGAACCTGCCGCCACCGCCGGCGTTGACGCTTTCGAAGGAGCGAATGCCGCCGCCGGGACTCATTCCCGGTCCGCCGGAATTGCCGCCGCGCCCGCCGCGTGACGCCATGCCCCCTCCCGGCGATGGCTTCCGGTCGCCCATCGTGCGCGCCGCTGGCCCGCTGCTGCCGATACCGCTGGTCATGTTCCTGATCACCGCGGTCGCGATGCTGCTGGTCGCCTATCCGGTCGCGCGCTGGCTGGCGCGCAGCATCGAGCGCATTGCCGGGCCGGTCAACGCATTCGGTGCAGGCAACCTGGCGGCCCGCGCGCCGCTCGACGGGCCCGGCGAGGTGGGCGAACTGGCGCGTGAATTCAACGAGGCCGCCAATCGCATCCAGGCGCTGGTGCGCTCGCAGCAGTCGCTGCTGGCCAACGCATCGCACGAACTGCGCTCGCCGCTCGCCCGCATCCAGATGCAGCTCGAGCAGATCGGGACGCGCTCGTCGGTGGAGATTCGCGCCGACATCCGGCGGGAAATCGCCGATCTCGACGCGCTGGTGGAAGAAATCCTGCTGTCGAGCCGGCTGCAATCGCAGCATCGGCCCGAACTCGTGGACGACGTGGAACTGCTGGCGCTGACCGCAGAGGAAGCGGCACGCGTCGGCGGCTCGGCGCACGGCAGCCTGGTTCACGTCCGGGGCGATGCGCGGCTGCTGCGCCGCGTGTTGCGCAACATTCTGGAAAATGCCGTCCGCTATAGCGGCGACGCCGGAAACGTCGAGGCGGTCGTTGCGCTTGAGGGCGATCAGGCGCATGTCGACATACTCGACCGCGGGCCCGGTGTGCCCGCAGGCGAGCGCGAACGCATTTTCGAACCGTTCTATCGGGCGCGTGGCGCCGCGGAAATGCAGGGCGGCGTCGGCCTCGGTTTGTCGCTGGCGCGGCAGATTGTCAACGAGCACGGGGGCACGCTGGAGTGCCTGGAGCGCGACGGCGGCGGCGGTCATTTTCGGCTGATACTGCCACTGCAATCGCGCCGGTCGGGGTGAGCGCAGCATCCGTCAGCTCGCCGCAATGTGGTCGCCCGCGATCGCGGCGGTAGCCATCGATCACCATTCGGCGCGACATAAAACCGCGCTGAAACCAAGGCTTTACAAGCCTTTCCGCCCGCCGCACTTTTGCTGCACCGCGATATACTGCGGCTCCATCCACTCCGGGTGCGCGTGAGTGCGGCCCGCGCCTCAGCCCATGAAGGCTTTCCCGCTGCGATTGATCCACAAGCTGTTCCACGCGAACGCGATGCCGGCGGCCGCCGGCGCATCGTCCGCCGCAGGTCCGGCACGATCCGGCGCACGCAGCATCGCGCAGAAAGCCATCCACCTGGACGCCGCCACCACCGACGAGCCCGGCGGCACGGGCCCGCGCATCCGCGAGATTCCCTATAACTACACGAGCTTCTCCGATCGCGAGATCGTCATTCGCCTGCTTGGCGACGACGCCTGGGACGTGTTGCAGTCGCTGCGTGGCGAGCGCAAGACTGGTCGCAGCGCGCGCATGCTGTTCGAGGTGCTGGGCGACATCTGGGTGGTGGAGCGCAACCCCTACCTGCAGGACGACCTGATCGATAACCCGCGCCGCCGCGCACAGTTGATCGAGGCCCTGCGCCATCGCCTGCGCGAAGTCGAGAAGCGGCGCAATGTCGACGTCGCGGATGCCGACGGCCAGGCGCGCAAGGAAAAGGTGGGCGATCTGGTGCGCCGCGCCACGCAGGCCGTGGATCGTTTTGAAGCGCAATTTCGCGAGACCTACGATCTGCGCAAACGCGTGCTCAAGGTGCTCGGCCGCGTCACGCACAAGGACAACATCACCTTCGACGGACTGGCCCGCGTATCGCACGTGACCGACGCCACCGACTGGCGCGTCGAGTACCCATTTGTCGTCTTGCATCCCGATAGCGAAGACGAAGTGATCGGTCTCGTCAGGGGCTGCATCGAGCTCGAACTGACCATCATTCCACGTGGCGGCGGCACCGGTTACACCGGCGGTGCGATTCCGCTGTCGCGCATGTCGGCGGTGATCAACACAGAGAAACTGGAAACGCTTTCCCCGGTACGTTTCGAGGCGCTTCCCGGCGACGCAAACCGTGGCGAACCTTATGGCGTGATCGAATGCGAAGCGGGCGTGGTGACGCGCCGCGCGATGGAGGCGGCGGAACACGCCGGCCTCGTCTGGGCCTGCGATCCGACCAGCGCCGACGCCAGTTGCATCGGCGGCAACATCGCGATGAATGCCGGCGGCAAGAAGGCCGTGCTGTGGGGCACCGCGCTCGACAACCTGGTGCAGTGGCGCATGGTGACGCCTGCCGGCGAGTGGCTCGAAGTGACGCGCACGGACCACAACGTCGGCAAGATTCACGACGCCAATCACGCCACCTTCCACCTGCAGTACCTCGATGAAAAACGGCGTCCGCTGCGCGAGGAGACGCTGATCATTCCCGGCCCGAGCTTCCGCAAAATCGGACTCGGCAAGGACGTGACCGACAAGTTCCTCTCCGGTCTGCCCGGCGTGCAGAAGGAAGGCTGCGACGGCCTGATCACCTGGTCGAAGTGGGTGCTGCACAAGATGCCGCCGCACACGCGTACCGTGTGCATGGAGTTCTTCGGCCAGGTGCGCGATTCGGTGCCGGCCATCGTCGAAGTGAAGGACTACCTCGACAGCCTGCCCAAGACCGGCACGGCGCGCGTGATGCTGTCCGGCCTCGAACATCTCGACGAACGCTACGTCAGGGCCGTGGGCTACGCCACCAAGGCGAGGCGCCACGGACAGCCGAAGATGGTACTGATCGGCGACGTCGTCGGCGACGACGAGGACGCGGTGGCACGCGCGGCCTCGGAGGTGGTCCGCCTGTGCAATGCGCGCGGCGGCGAGGGTTTCATCGCCGTCAGCGGCGAAATGCGCAAGAAGTTCTGGCTCGACCGCGCACGCACGGCAGCCATCTCGAAGCATACCAACGCTTTCAAGCTCAACGAGGATGTGGTCATTCCGCTGCCGCGCATGGGCGACTACTGCGACGGCATCGAGCGCATCAATATCGAACTGTCGATCAGCAACAAGCTCGACCTTTGCGATCAATTGCTCGCCTTCTTCGCCGGCCCGATGCCGCAGCATCGCTATGAGGAATACGGCGTATCGGCCGAACTGCTGGCCGACAAGGTGCTGGAAGCGCGCGCGCTGGTCGCCGACGTTCGCGCCCGCTGGGCGAAGCTGCTCGCCGTGGTCGGTCCGTCGTCGATCTGCCATACCGAGCCCTTTATCGACGACGCGCCGGGCGCCGACCAGGCGGCCGCTGCCGCGCTGTTCCGGCAACTGCAGGCGCGCGACATCCGTGTGTCGTGGAAGACCGAGATCAAGACGCCGCTGCAGGATATTTTCGCGGGCGAAGCGCTGAAGCCGGTGCTTGAACGCATCAAGGCGATCCATCAGCAGGTATTGCGAGGTCGCGTGTGGGTGGCCCTGCACATGCACGCCGGCGACGGCAACGTGCACACCAACATCCCCGTCAACAGCGACAACTACGCGATGTTGCAGCAGGCCAACGCTGCGGTCGCGCGCATCATGCGGTTGGCGCGCGCGCTCGACGGCGTAATATCGGGCGAACACGGCATCGGCCTGACCAAGCTCGAATTTCTCACCGCCGAGGAGATCGCGCCGTTCCAGCGCTACAAGAACAAAGTCGATCCCGAAGGCCGCTTCAACAAGGGCAAGCTGCTGCCCGGTGGCGATTTGCGCTATGCCTATACGCCGTCGTTCGGGCTGCTCGGCAGCGAATCGCTGATCCTTGAAGCGAGCGACATCGGCGCCATCAGCGATTCGGTCAAGGACTGCTTGCGCTGCGGCAAGTGCAAACCCGTCTGCGCGACGCACGTGCCGCGCGCCAACCTGCTCTACAGCCCGCGCAACAAGATCCTCGCCACCGGTCTGCTGGTCGAGGCCTTTCTGTACGAAGAGCAGACGCGGCGCGGCATCTCGCTCAGGCATTGGGACGAGCTGTCCGACGTCGCCGATCACTGCACGGTCTGCCACAAGTGCGTGAACCCCTGCCCGGTCGACATCGATTTCGGCGACGTGTCGATGGCCATGCGCAACCTGCTGCGCAAGGTGGGCAAGAAGAAGTTCAACCCCGGCACCGCGATGGCGATGGCGCTGCTCAATGCACGCGACCCGGCGACGGTGAACCTGCTCAAGCGCACCGTGGTCAACACCGGCTACCGCGCGCAGCGTTTTGCCTACGGACTCGCCAAACGCTTTGGCCTGATCGGCTCGCAGACGCGGCGCCCGCCGTCGACCACCGGCGGCAGACCACCGGTCAAGGCGCAGGTGATTCATTTCATCAACAAGCCGATGCCGGGCGGCCTGCCCAAACAAACCGCGCGCAAGCTGCTCGACATCGAGGACGACAAAGTCGTGCCGATCATCCGCAACCCGCAGCTCGATGCCAACGAGCAGGAGGCGGTGTTCTACTTCCCCGGCTGCGGCTCCGAGCGTCTGTTCTCGCAGGTCGGCCTCGCCACGCAGGCGATGCTCTGGCACGTCGGCGCGCAGACGGTGCTGCCGCCCGGCTATCTCTGCTGCGGCTATCCGCAGACGGCCACCGGCAACCACGACAAGGGACAGGAAATCACCACCGACAACCGGGTGCTGTTCCATCGCGTGGCCAACACGCTGAACTATCTCGACATCAAGACGGTGATCGTGAGCTGCGGCACCTGCATGGATCAATTGCAGAAATACCAGTTCGAGAAGATCTTCCCCGGCTGTCGCCTGCTCGACATCCACGAATATCTACTCGAAAAGGGCGTCAAGCTCGAAGGCGTGACGGGCACCCGCTACATGTATCACGACCCCTGCCACACGCCGATCAAGACGCAGGCACCGATGAAGGTGGTCGACGCGCTGATGGGGCAGAAAGTCGCGCTCAACGATCGCTGCTGCGGCGAGAGCGGCACGCTGGCCGTCAGCCGACCCGACATCTCGACGCAGGTGCGCTTCCGCAAGGAACGCGAGATGCGCAAAGGCGCCGAGGCATTGCGCGCGCTTCCGGTGCAGGGTGGCGACGGCGGCGAGAAGCCATTCACCGGCGACGTCAAGATTCTGACCAGCTGCCCGAGCTGTCTGCAGGGCTTGTCGCGCTACAACGATGACGCCGGCACCACCGCCGATTACATCGTGGTGGAAATGGCGAAGCATCTGCTCGGCGAGCGCTGGATGGCGGATTACGTCGAGCGCGCCAACAACGGCGGCATCGAGCGGGTGCTCGTATAGCGCCACCGCGCTGAGGGCGGCGCCCGGCATAATCCACGCGATGGATTACCAGCCCGTCCTCGACCGCATCCATGCCGCGCTGCAGCCCGTCATTGGCGAAGGCAGGGTCGCCTCCTACATCCCCGAGCTGGCCAATGTGGCACCGCGTCAGTTCGGCATGGCGGTGGTGGATTTCACCGGCAATGTGTATGCCGCGGGAGACGCGACCAAGCGCTTCTCGATCCAGTCGATCTCCAAGCTGTTCGCGCTGACGCTGGCCTTCCAGCGCGAGGGCGATTCGCTGTGGACGCGGGTCGGGCGCGAGCCGTCGGGCAATCCGTTCAATTCGTTGGTGCAGCTGGAGCGCGAGAACGGCATTCCGCGCAACCCGTTCATCAACGCCGGCGCGCTGGTGGTCACCGACCTGCTCGCCAGTCGCAGCGTGAACGCGACGCAATCGCTGGTCGACTTTGTGCGCAAGCTGGCCGGCGTCGCCGACATCACATACAACGCGCGGGTCGCACAATCGGAAATCGGCACCTCGTCGCGCAACACCGCGATGGCGTATTTCATGAAGAGCTTCGGCAATCTGCACAACAAGGTCGGCGAGGTGCTGCACGCCTATTGCCACCATTGCGCGATCGAAATGAGCTGCGTCGAACTGGCGCGCGCAGTGTGTTTTCTGGCCAATCACGGCGTCAATCCGTGGAACGGCGAAACGGTGGTCGACGCCAGTTCGGCCAAGCGGCTGTCGGCGCTGATGCTGACCTGCGGCACCTACGATGCGGCGGGCGATTTTGCCTACCGCGTCGGCCTGCCGGCCAAGAGCGGCGTCGGCGGCGGCATCGTGGCGATATTGCCCGGCGAATGCGGCATCTGCGTGTGGTCGCCGGCACTGGAGGAAAGCGGCAACAGCCATGCCGGCTCGCTGGCGCTGGAGATGTTCACCTCGCTAACCAACCGTTCGATTTTCTAGCCAGCCGCCATTGTCACCGCGCCTCTGCTGGCAAACCCGAACCGGCCGGCGCCGCGGTTGTCCTATTCTGCGCAGTGCTTGCGGTTGCCCGGTGGCGGGCAACCGGCACTACGACCCCAATGATGATTTTCGAGGAACACACTCATGCTGCATGAATCCCATTCCGCCGCCGCGCAGGACGAAATCGATGCGCTGGTGCCGGCCGTCAAACTCGACCGCCGCGGCTTCATGGTCACCTCGCTCGGTGCCGGTTTTGCCGCCTCCGTGCTGCCGGTGTCGGCGCAGACGATCGCCACGCCGGCCGATGGTCTCGTCGCCGGTGAGGTGAAGGTGCCGACCAAGGACGGCGAAATGGTCGCCTATCGGGCGATGCCGGCTGCCGGTTCCGGCTTTCCGGTGGTGCTGGTGGTGCAGGAGATTTTCGGCGTCCATGAACACATCAAGGATGTCTGCCGCCGCTTCGCGAAGCTGGGCTACTTTGCCATCGCCGCCGAGCTGTTCGCGCGGCAGGGCGATGTCACCAAGATCGCCGAGATACCGAAGATCATGACCGACGTGGTCAGCAAAGTGCCGGACGCGCAGGTGATGGCCGATCTCGACGCCTGCGTGGCATATGCCAAGGCCAGCGGCAAGGCGAACGCCGACAAGCTCGCCGTGACCGGCTTCTGCTGGGGCGGGCGCATCACCTGGCTGTACGCCGCGCACAACCCGAACGTGAAGGCCGGCGGCGCGTGGTACGGCCGTCTTGTCGGCGCCGCCAATGCGATGACGCCGGCGCATCCGATCGATCTGGTCGACAAGATCAACGCGCCGGTGCTGGGCCTCTACGGCGACGCCGATGCCGGCATCCCGAACGACACCGTGGCGAAGATGGAAGACGCGCTGAAAGCGAAAGGCAAAAAGAGCAAGATCATCCTCTATCCCGACGCGCCGCACGCCTTCCATGCCGACTACCGCCCGAGCTACCGCAAGGCCACGGCCGACGCGGCGTGGAAAGAGCTGATCGCGTGGTTCAAGGCGAACGGCGTGGCCTGACAGCTTTTTGAGAAAAACGGCATACAGCCAAGGTATTGCAGCGGAAAATATGGCAAGTCGACATTAGCCGATTCTTGCTGTTGCGCTAGTCTGGGCGATCGTTTCAGGCTGAAGCTGCTTGCAACTGGATCACCAGGCGCCGGTTTTGCTTGCCTTTGCTTTCCACCTTCACGATCTGCACCGGGCCGATCTCGCCCGTGTTGCGCACGTGGGTGCCGCCGCAGGGCTGGAGGTCGACGCCGTCGCCGATTTTCAGCAGGCGCACCCGCCCGGCGCCGGTGGGCGGCGCCACGCTCATGGTGCGCACCAGTTCCGGCTGCGCGGCCATTGCTTCGTCGCTGATCCACTGCGTGCTGACGTCGTGATTGCCGGCGATCAGCGCGTTGAGCCGCGCTTCGGTCGCAGCGCGGTCGAAGGCAACGCCGGAGAGATCGAAGTCGATGCGTGCCTTGGTCGTGTCGATCGCGTTGCCGGTCGCCAAAATGCCGGGCAAGGCAGCGCAGACCAGATGCAGCGCGGTGTGATAGCGCATGTGGACGTGGCGGCGCGACCAGTCGAGCGTCACCGTCACGCGGTCGCCCACGGCGGGCAGAACGGCGTCGCCGGCGAGCACATGCAGTATCGCGCCGCTCTCGCGGTCGCGGCGGGTATCGACGATGGCGACGCTGCCGCCCGCCCAGACCAGCGTCCCGCTATCGCCCGGCTGGCCGCCGCTGTCGTAGTAGCACACGGTGCGGTCGAGAACCACCGCCGGCTGCGGCGCCGAGCCATCGCGCGGCGCCGTTTGCGTCAGCGCCGTCACCCGTGCCGTTGCGTTGCGCAAGTACGCGTCATCGCGAAAGAGGAGTTCGGTCACCGGCAGCGAATCCGTGTCAGCTCAACTCGTTCGGCCGCACCCACACCCAGTCGGACCCTTCGCTGATCACCTCGCTCGCCTCGTAGCGACGGCCGGAGCCCTGCACCTCGTAGACCACGCTGGCCTGATAGTCGACGGTGTTCATGATCCAGGTGGCGCCCATGATCGGGCGGCCGAAGAAGGCGCTCTTCAGGCGGATCGCCTTAAACACGGCGCTCGCCACCATGGTCGCCGCGTTGTCGCGATAGAGCCCCTGCCGCGAGCGCAGGGTGCGCAGCTCGACCATGTCGATATCGCGCGACAGCACCTGCAGACCCAATTCGATGTGCCCGGCCGGCAGCTTCAGCAGGCGGACGATGGTCGCCAGCTGCCAGCCGGCGGCGGGGGCTTCCTCGGTCACCACCGCGATGTCGCGCAGACGCAATCGCTGCGTCGAGGTGTTCGGCATCACGCAGCGGAACCCGGTGTCGCTGCGATCGCGCAGATGCCAGAACTGCAGATCGAGCCGTGCCGCGTCCGGCGGCAGATCGCGCCGCAGGCGCTTGAGCGTGGACGCCTTCAGCGTGCCGATGGTTTCGATCTCGAGTGCATCGGCGTACTCATAGTTATCGCCGTCGACGCTCGCCGCCAGCAGTCCCGGGTCGAAGGAGATGGCGGTCGCCACCTTGTTCACGCCGTAGGTCGCGGCGACCCGGCCGCGGTCGTCGCTGCGCTGACTGGCACGCGCCAGCGGTTTGAATTCGGGATCGATGCGCAGCACCGCGCTGCGCAGCGCGAGCAACGGGTTTTGCGACAGCGATCCGCCCAGGGTGACGTTGCGGCCGCCGTCTTCCGCCTCGACCTGGTCGAGCCAGGCGAGCGCACGGGCATGCACGGCAGTGGTGTCGCAATACAGATACTGCCCGCCTTGCGGTACCGAATGGCGCGGCACCAAGCCGTCGGTACCCGACAGGTTGATGGCGAACCCGCCGTCCGACGTCGGGCGTGCGGTCAACCGGATATCGTGGGTAAATTCCTCGATCTTGCGGTACAAGGCATGGATCTGCGACGGCGTATAGCCGCCGGCATTGCCGACTCGCAACAGCAGCAGCACCGAGAACGCGCGCGCCGGGAAAGTCGGCTGACCGGCATTGCCGATGTCGGCGACGATGACATGGTCGACGCCGAGATCGCAGGTTTTGCGGAACACCTGGTGCGTCTCGGCCCAGATGCCGGGAATCCACTCTTCGTGACGATAGAGTCGAAAACGGTACGCCATCGTGCGGAACCAGAAGAAGCGGGCCGCTACGCGCGCAAACTCGGTTGCCGCCCGCCCGGCGACCGACGCCGATTCGCGCATGAGAACGACCCGATAGGCATCGGCGAACCGCATCGCCCAGTCGTAGCCGGCATCCCACAATCGCTCGCGCAACGAATGCGATTGCAGCGACGCGGCAAGATAGTCGCGCTCAAGACGGCTGGTGGTGGCGTCCACGCGGGCGTCGAGCTCGAGCAGCGGCGCCGCGGCCAGCGATTCCCTGCTTTCGGCCTCGCTGACGAAGGCACGCAACTGTACGCAGACGGCATCGGTTGCCGAGAAGATATCGCGGTCAAGCGATGCCGCAAATTTGCGGGCACCTCCAACTGAACCCAGCGGACTGGAGTCGGTCAAACTGGCGAGCCAACGAAGCATTGTTTCCGGTCGATCAACAAAGTGGTTCGGATGACTTGCCGGCGCAAGCCTCCGTTTATCGAACGTAGAATAGCGCTCCGTCTGGGCGGCGGCAAGCGAAAGCGGGGCCCCGCAGTCCCGTCGGCCGGCCAGCGAACACCGCCCTGTCAACTGGCGCCAAGTACCGCCGTTGGCATATTTTCACGTTTCGAGTTACATCGCCATGAAATTCACCCTCCTCGCCTCCGCGCTGGCAGTTGCCATCACCTCCACCGCGTTGCCGGCGCAGACACCGGCGTCGGCGCCGGCAACTGCGGCCCGGGCCACCGCCCCAACCACGCTGAAAATCGTCGATCGCAAGATCGGCGACGGTGCCCTTGCCGAAGCCGGCGCACCGGTTGCCGTGCACTACACCGGATACCTGTGGGATGCCGCGGCGCCCGACAACAAGGGCAAGAAATTCGATTCATCGATCGAGCGCAAGATCCCGTTCGGCTTCATCATCGGCGCCGGTCGCGTCATCACGGGCTGGGACGAAGGCGTTGCCGGCATGAAAGTCGGCGGCCAGCGCACGCTGATCATCCCGCCCGACAAGGGCTACGGCGCTCGCGGCGCCGGTGCCGACATTCCGCCGAACGCGACGCTGGTATTCGACGTCGAGCTGATGACCGTGATCGGCAAAACGCAGAACGCCGCGGTGGCGCCCTCGCCTTACGTGCCGGCTGCGAAGCAGTAGAGACCTGCCATGAAGCATCCGGAAAACGCGGTGATCCGGCGTGGCGATTACCGCGCTCCGGGCTTTCTGGTGGATCGGGTCGAGCTTTGCTTCGATCTCGATCCGCTCGCCACGCAGGTCGCCTCCACACTCTCGCTACGTCGCAACCCCGCTGCCGACGAGGCATCGCCCGCGCTCGAACTCGACGGCGTCGGCCTGACGCTGGTCAGCGTCCAGCTCAACGGCGAAGCGTTGCCGGCGACCGCGTGGCAGCAGAGCGAAAACGGTGACCGCATCACCATTGCCGCAGCGGCAATGAGCGCCGCGGGCGAACGTCCGGCCCTCTCCATCGTCACCCGTTTCAACCCGACGGCCAATCTCGCGCTCGAAGGGCTGTACGTCACCAACGGCACCTTCTGCACGCAATGCGAAGCGGAAGGGTTCCGGCGCATCACCTACTTCCCGGATCGGCCCGACGTGCTGTCGGAATACCAGGTCACCATCCGCGCGCCGCGTGCCGGCTTTCCGGTGCTGCTGTCCAACGGCAATCTGGTCAGCACACGCGACCTCGGCGATGATCGCCACGAAGCCGTCTGGCACGACCCGCACCGCAAGCCCTGCTATCTGTTCGCGCTGGTTGCCGGCGACATCGACCGCCTGCAGGATCGCTTCGTCACGGCATCCGGTCGCGAGGTTCTGCTCGAAATTTACTCAACGACCGCCAATCTGCCGCGTTGCACCTGGGCGATGCAATGCCTGAAGGCTGCGATGCGCTGGGACGAACAAGCCTACGGTCGCGAATATGACCTCGACCGCTTCATGATCTACGCGGCCGACGACTTCAACATGGGTGCGATGGAAAACAAGGGATTGAACATTTTCAATTCCCGTTTTCTGCTGGCCGACCGGGAAACCGCGACCGATACCGACTTCCTGACTGTCGACGCCATCGTGGCGCACGAATACTTCCACAACTGGAGCGGCAACCGGGTCACCTGCCGCGACTGGTTCCAGCTATCGCTCAAGGAAGGCTTTACCGTCTTCCGCGAACAGCAATACACGGCCACCCGCGCCTCGCCCGCCGTCGTGCGCATCGACGAAACCGCCTTCATGCAGTCGCGCCAGTTCGCGCAGGATGCCGGGCCGATGGCGCACCCGATCCGCCCGGACGAGTACGAAGCGATCGACAATTTCTACACTGTCACGGTGTACGAAAAGGGCGCCGAGGTCATCCGCATGCTGCGCACGCTGCTCGGCGCCGAGGCCTATCGCAAGGGCACCGATCTCTACTTTGCGCGCCACGATGGCACGGCGGCGACCTGCGACGATTTCGTTGCCGCGATGGCCGACGCCAGCGGACGCGACCTCAGTCAATTCAAGCGCTGGTACAGTCGGGCGGGTACACCGCAGCTCGACGTCAGCGACGAATACGATGCCGGGCAGGCACGCTACACGCTGCACGTCAAGCAAGCCATGGCGCCGGTGTCCGGTCAGTCCGGCCAGCAGCCGATGGTGGTGCCGCTCGCGGTGGCGCTGTTGCAGGAAGGCAGCGGCAGCACGGCAGCGCGCGTGCTCGATGTGACAGAAAAGTCGCACAGCTTTGTCTTCGACGATGTACCGGCGCGACCGGTGCCCTCGCTGCTGCGCGGGTTCTCGGCGCCGGTGCGCGTCAATTTCGATTACAGCGACGCCCAGCTGGCGGCCCTTGTCATGCACGACGACGACGGCGTGGCGCGCTGGCAGGCGATGCGCACGCTGTTCTTCCGCGCTTACGACAATGTGCGCGCCGATGGCGGCGGTGTGGCAGCGTTCGATCATGCGATTGCCGCGCTGCTTGCCGACTACCGCACCGACCCGGCACTGATTGCGCACATGCTGAGCTTCCCGGCGCACGGCGAAATCGCCGACCGTGAGGAGCGGATCGATCCGGCCGCCATTGCCGCTGTCCGCGACCGCTTGCTGCGCGGCCTTGCCGTCACCCACCGCGCGGCGATCATCGAACGCTACGGCCACGAGCGGGTTGCGCTTGCCGCCAACCCGTGGTCGCCGGACGTTGCGGCGACCGCGCATCGCGCGCTCGCGGGCGTGCTGCTGGCGCTGATCAATGCGGCCGGCGATGCCGAAACACAGGCGCTTTGCCTGACGCAATGGCAGGCCGCAGACAACCTGACCGACGTGATGAGTGCGATGACGGCACTGCGCGACCAGCCCTGCCGCGAACGCGACCGCATGTACGGCGCGTTTCACGACCGCTGGCAGCACGATCTGTCGATGCTCAATCGCTGGTTCGCGCTGGAGGCAGGCGCGCTGCGCAGTGGCGAGGGCAAGGCGGTTGCCGCGGTGCGCGCGCTGCTCGCCCACGAGCGCTTCGACGGCAAGAACCCGAACCGCGTCCGTGCGGTAGTGCAGACATTCGGCGACCAGAACTGGTGCGGTCTGCACGCCAGCGACGGCAGCGGCTACGCCTTCATCGCAGAGCAGATCCTGCGCTTCGACGCCCAGAACCCTTCGCTGGCGGCGCGCTTCTGCGACGTCTTTTCGCGCTGGCACAAGTGCACGGAACCGGCACGCACCCTGCAGGGCATGGTCCTGCACAAACTGGCTGCCCATGACGCGCTGTCGGCCAACGTGCGCGAGGTCATCGAGAAAACGATCATCGCCGGAGCGTCGGCGACGACGTAATGGAACCGGCCGCCGGCGGCGGTCGGCGGCTGCCGTTGCGCGGCGCCTAAAATGCGGGCATGAGTGCAGCCCCCCATCCCGCCTATCCGTCGGTGCGCATGCGCCGCCTGCGTCGCGACGCCTTCAGCCGCAACATGGTGCGCGAGACCTCGCTGTCCGCCGCCAACCTGATCTGGCCGGTGTTCGTCATCGAGGGCACGCAGCGCACCCAGGCCGTGCCGTCGATGCCCGGTGTCGAACGCATGTCGATCGACCTGCTGGTCGAACGGGCGCGCGAAGCGGCGGCCTTGGGCGTCGGTGCCATCGCGCTGTTCCCGGTGGTCGAATCGGCGAAAACGCCGCTCGCCGAGGAGGCGTACAACGACGACGGCCTGATCCCGCGTGCGGTCAGGGCGCTCAAGGCCGCGGTGCCGGACATCGCGGTGATCACCGACGTCGCGCTCGACCCCTACACCTCGCATGGCCAGGACGGCCTGATCGACGCCAACGATGCGACCGGCTATGTGATGAACGACGAGACCGTCGCCGTGCTGGTCAAGCAGGCGCTGGCGCACGCCCGCGCCGGCGCCGACTTCGTGGCCCCGAGCGACATGATGGACGGCCGCATCGGCGCCATCCGCGCCGCGCTCGATGCCGGCGGCCACATCCAGACCAAAATCCTCGCCTACAGCGCCAAGTTCGCCAGCGCCTTCTACGGCCCGTTCCGCGACGCCGTCGGCTCCAGCGGCAACCTCGGCAAGGGCAGCAAGGAGACCTATCAGCTCGACTTCGCCAACAGCGACGAAGCCGTCCGCGAATGCGCGCTCGACGTCGCCGAGGGTGCCGACATGCTGATGGTGAAGCCGGGGCTGCCATATCTCGACATCCTCGCCCGCGTGCGCAGCGAATTCAAAATGCCGGTCGCGGTGTATCAGGTCAGCGGCGAATTCGCCATGCTCAAGGCCGCCGCCGCCAACGGCTGGCTCGACTACAAAAAATGCCTGCTGGAAACGCTCATCTGCTTCCGCCGCGCCGGGGCGTCAGCGATCCTCACCTACGGCGCTGTAGATGCGGCGCGGTGGCTGCGGGACGAGACCTGACGCAGCATCGCCAATGGGCAACGGTGGGCGCTAAAACGCTTTTTGATGCTCGCGACAATACTGCAGGCCACCGAAACGCTTTTCGTTGCCCCAGCAGAACTTGCCCTCCGCGTAACTGATCTTCGTTCCGCAGGTAGCACAGATCAGCTTGTGCCGTTCAACATCCGCTGGTTTTGCGGATGGCGGTGGGGACTTGCTGGCTGATCATCGGCAGACTTGATAAGCATGAAGACATTCTGCTCAAGCAAGTTGCTGCCGTCACAAGCAGGCATCGCCGCGCGCCCAGGCAGGTCTAAGCAAATGCCCGTCCTGCACAGGTGTGAACGGTTCGCCTCGGCCTTCGCCGGGACAGGCTCTGACCCAAAGGCCAAGGGTCTGCACCCGGCATCCAACGGTCAAGCCCCCCGTTCATTCTGGACTTGCGAAAGACGCTGTATTCCGAGTCTGCCTCGGCGAAGATCGGCGGTGACCGGGGCTTGTGTCTTGCCGAGCGGGGGGCCATTTCTGCCCTACCTGTCAGAACTGACAGTTACGGAAATTGCGGAAAGTGATTTGAATACGGCTCACGGTGATCGAAAACACCGCGAGACGAAAGTGAAGCGAGGCGCGACGACAGACGCGCCAAGCGACAAACCGCCACACCGCAGGCGAAACCACAAAGAGCAAGCAGAGGAAAACATGAACACAACGACCCAAATCAAGCGCCGTCGCTACGACGAATTCGGCACCGCCTTCACCATCATCGCCTGGGGCGGGCTACTGGTGTCGGTGCTGGCGCAGGCATTCTGAGATCGCCCCACGCCCCGCTTGCAAGATCGAGGCGATGAGACGACCGCAGATTCCCAGGCCCCGGGAAGAGCGTCATCACAACAAGTAAAGGAAACAAAGACGAAAGCAATCAGCACGTCCAGCGCGATCAACGTCGGCGGAGGCACGTTGCCGTCGGCGCTAATGCTGCCCACGAAAGAGGAATTTGTCCACGCATATGGACAAGGGCCGGACGCACTGCCGAATATCCCCGGTCTGTAGTCCCATTGCCGGGGACGGTAACGGACAAAAAAGCAACTCAAATCTGCCCGGCGCGAGATTCGCGCATAGCGCTGGGCTCTCCATAACAGTGCGCGGAGGAAACAAAAAATGAAAAACATTCCAGTCGCGGATACGACGCAAATTACTGGCGGCGACAATCCTGGCATGGGACCGTACGATGCGCCGATTCGAATGCCGATTAGTCACGTGATTTGCAAAGGTTTCGGTGTACATGTCGACGGTCAGGAATTGCAACTTTGCGGCCAAGCGTATGTCACGTATTAACAAAGTCCTACGCAGTGCGCATGAATAAATTTCGATACTCGATATGCAAAACGTCGTGGGTAGTGACAATCCCGGGATGGGTCCGTATACATCCCCATTGCGCTGTGTGACCGTGACCAAGAATCCGATCACGCCGGATGGGTTTGGCGAAGTAACAGTTTGTTTCTGGATTCAGTACAAATAGCATTTGATCGCGTATCGGTGGTTTGAGCAGATTTGTCAGACCACCGACCACATGATCGGGATTTCGGATCATGCTGGCTAATCTCATTTATCTTTTGCTAATTACTTCTGACACCGCGCGTGTAGGTGTTGGCTTGTTCGTCTGCGGACGGGTTGTGACGGCGTGCACCGCTGCAAACTACACGGGTGTTGCGCTTTGGACATTGACTGGGCTTGCGACCGCGCTCATATGGATCTTCGCCATACGCTGGAGAACATTGTCGCGAAGCCTTATCGTCCTCCTGGTGCATTTCGCGATTTGGGGGATCACAACGGCGCCGAACCTCGGCCTCCAGTTCTTCGTCACGAAATGACTAACCACGAGACCGCCAGCTAATACCGCAGTCGAGGCCGCGCCCAAAGTACGACATGCCGTCTCGCTGGCGGCGCACGCGTCGGGTATCGGGTGAACCTGAGATTTCGCAGTCGCTCCGAACAAATCTCCAGCGGCAGTGACTACTTGAACCGGGCAAAGGCGCGCTGAACGAATTGATGACCGACAACGCCTGTACTGCATGGCTGGATGTCGACGCGATGGGCAACTTCGCGCGTTAAGCAACGAAGTCGGCGGCGGGTTCTCGCGACCCGCCGTACTTGTTTTTAGGGGGAAGCGTGAATTTCCGCAACCTGACCAACTGGATCGGTACCGCAACTGTTGGCAGCTTCGCAGCCACGCTCGCGACGGTCATTTGGTACTCAACGCCATTACAAATTGCACACTAGCGCAGTTCGGATTTCCGTTGGCGACGAACATGATGGCGGCTAACTACGGCCGCTCTGTCATGGACGTACTGTTCCCGAGGCGATCGGCCAGTGCGCCAGCCAGCGCTAGGCTGTAGGAGCGGGGGGGCCCGCCCCCCCCCATGCCACAACCCCGGGGGGGGGGCGGGCCCCCCCGCGACACCCGGGCGCCAAAAAAAATACCCGCGCG
>JAPUER010000062.1:0-10669 GCA_027492485.1 Betaproteobacteria bacterium | reverse complement strand
GGGTGTTGGTGGGGCTGCCCGCCACACCGAATTTCCAACCCGGGCTTGGGGTGGCGCAACCCCGCTCCTACAGCGGGCCGCATAAAAAAAGCCCGCGATTGCGGGCTTTTTGCATGGCTGACGATGCCGGCGCGACGGTCATTCCGGCTCGATCTTGGCGTCCTTTACCACCTTGCCCCACTTCGGCATTTCGGCCTTGATCAGCGCCGCGAACTGCTCCGGCGTGCCGCCTGCGATTTCGTTGCCCTGCTCGAGCATCTTCTGGCGCAGATCCTTGTCCTGCAGCGCCTTGTTGCCGGCGGCGTTGAGCAGCTTCACGAGGTCGGCCGGCAGGCCCTTGGGGCCGACGATGCCTTGCCAGTTGAGCACTTCGAAGGTCGGAAATCCCGATTCGGCCATGGTCGGCACGTTGGGCATGATCGGCGAGCGGGTCTTGCTGGTGATGGCAATGGCGCGCGTCTTGCCCGACTGCACGCCGGGCACCGCCACGTACATCTGCTCGAACATCATCTGCACCTGGCCGCCGAGCAGATCGGTCGCCGCCGCCGAGCCGCTCTTGTACGGCGCGTGGATCATGTCGATGCCGGCCACGTGCTCGAACAGCGCGCCGCTCAGGTGGTGGGTGCCGCCGATGCCGCCGGAGCCGTAGGACAGCTTGCCCGGCGACGCCTTCGCCGCCTTCACGATGTCGGCTACCGTCTTGAACGGCGAATCGGCGCGCACCGTCAGCAGCAGCGGGCCTTTTTCGATCAGCATGATCGGCACGATGTCGTTGACCGGATCGAAGTTGATCTTTTTGAACAGCGCGTGGTTGACCGCCAGCGGCGCGAAATTGCCCATGCCGATGGTGTAGCCGTCGGGCTTGGCGCGGGCGATCGCCTCGGTGCCGATGTTGCCGCCGGCGCCGACCTTGTTGTCCACGATGATCGGCTGGCCGAGAATCTGGCTCATCAGCTTGCCGACCTGACGGGCGCGGCTGTCGGCGCTGCCGCCGGCGCCGTAGGGGCTGATCCAGATGATCGGCTTGCTCGGATATTTGTCCTGCGCGAAGAGCGCGCCCGGCAACAGCGCGGCGCCCGCCGTCGCCTGCAGGAAAGTACGTCGTTTCATCTGCTAAACCTCCTTAACGAATGCGTTGCCGCGTTCAACGGCGAGGATTATTGGTGCTTTGGCTGTCGTTTTGCTTGAGCGTGCACCGCTTGCGTGCATATCGCCGTCGCGGGCAGCATCTTTTGCCGGAAAGCATTATTCCAATTGGGCTCAAGCCGTGAAAATGCCAATAGTCGACTTTTCATAAACTCAACGTTTTTGCCCATTGCCAATGCGCGCTAACGTAAAAAGCTGCTACGCCCGATCGTAGCCCGTTCCCCCTTTCAATGCCGCCAAGCGCCCACAACTGCCCGCCATGAACGATCGCTCCGCCGTCCTGCAATTCATGTGGCCGTTCGTGCGGCCGTACTGGCGGCGCATCGCCATCGCCATGCTCGGTCTGGCCGTCGCCGCGGCCTCGGTGCTGGCCATCGGCGAAGGCCTGAAGCGCGTCATCGACCAGGGCTTCGCCGCCGGCAGCAGCGCCGAGCTGGACAAGATTCTGGTGGTGATGGTGGCGCTCGCGCTGGCTCAGGGCGTCGGCATCTACGTGCGCTTCTCGAACATCGCCTGGGTCAACAACCGCGTCGTCAACGACGTGCGCCAGCGCATCTACGCACACCTGCTGACGCTGTCGCCCGCCTTCTTCGAGCGCGAGCGCGTCGGCGACGTGCTGTCGCGCCTGACCAACGACACCCAGGTGCTCGAGGGCGTCGTCTCCAGCGCCTTTTCGTGGGCGCTGCGCAATCTGGTGATGATGCTCGGCGCGCTGGTGATGCTGGCGCTGACCTCGCCGAAACTGCTTGTCTATGTGCTGGTCGGCACGCCGCTGGTGATCGCGCCGGTGGTGCTGCTCGGCCGCCGCGTGCGCAACCTTGCCAAGCAGAGCCAGGACCGTCTGGCCGACGCGATGGCGCGCGGCGACGAGACCATTCACGCGGTGCGCACGGTGCAGGCCTATGCGCGCGAGGGCTTCGAGCGACAGCGTTTCAGCGAGCGCATCAACGCCGTATTCAGCAACGCCGCCGCCCGCGAACGCACCAGCGCGCTGCTCTCGGCCATCGTGGTCGTGCTCGCCTTCACCGGCGTCTCGGTCATTCTCTGGATCGGCGGTCACGATGTGCTGGCCGGCCGCATGACCGCCGGGCAGCTCTCGGCGTTCATCTTCTACGCGGTGATGGTCGCCACCGCCGTCGGCGCCATCTCGGAGGTGTTCGGCCAGCTCAAGCGCGCCGCGGGCGCCAGCGAGCGCATCCGCGAACTGCTCGCCACGCCGACCGAAATCGCGGCGCCGGCGACGCCGCTGGCGTTACCCGCCGCGCGCGGCGAGATTGCCTTCGACAACGTGAGCTTCAGCTATCCGACGCGGCCGCAGTCGGAGGCGCTGACCGACTTTTCGCTGGCGGTGAAACCCGGCGAGGTGGTCGCGCTGGTCGGCCCCAGCGGCGCCGGCAAGAGCACCGTGTTCCAGTTGTTGCTGCGTTTTTACGACCCGAAAGCGGGCACCGTCGCGGTCGACGGCGTTGACGTCAAGACCGCCGATTTGAACGCGCTGCGCGAACGCTTTGCGCTGGTATCGCAGGAGCCGGTGACTTTCTCCGGCAGCGTGACCGACAACGTGCGCTACGGCAATCCCGACGCCACTGATGCCGAGGTACGCGCCGCCTGCGACGCCGCCCACGTCACCGAGTTCGCCAGCGCATTGCCGGACGGTCTCGGTACCGAACTCGGCGAGCGCGGCGTGCGCCTCTCCGGCGGCCAGCGCCAGCGCGTCGCCATCGCCCGCGCCATTCTCGCCAACCGCCCGATCCTGCTGCTCGACGAAGCCACCAGCGCGCTCGATGCCGAAAGCGAAGCGCTGGTCACCGACGCCATCGAGAATCTCGCGCGCAAGCACACGACGCTGATCATCGCGCACCGGCTCTCGACCGTGCAGAACGCCGACCGCATCGTCGTCGTCGACGAAGGCCGCGTCGTCGCGCAGGGCACGCATGCCGAACTGATGGCCAATTCGCCGCTGTACAGCCGGCTGGCGTCGCTGCAGTTGCAGGGTTGACCACCGAAGCACCAGCACATAGCGCCGGTTACTCCACGGTTGCGGGTTGGCGCATGCTGCGTCGCAACGATCGGCGCCTCAATATTGCCGCCAACATCCGTGTGCTTCGCTGAGCGGATACCCTCGCACTAGGCGCTAACGCACCTGCGGAGAAACAGCCAGGTAACCCCGGTCCAAAGTAAACTGTTTCCTAGATGCAACAACGGAAACAAGTCAATCTGACCGATCATGCTTGGCAATAGTCGCAACGGAAAACTTAGCAGCGAGGCGATGTTTCGCCAAACCAAATCTGCGGATGACGGATGTATCGCAGCGGATCGTGTCATCGCTATCCACGATATCAAAAAGTGAACGCAACCAACACAGATTGCAATCCAGGTTACGGTTGTTTTCCTCTTGACATTCATTGGCGCACTCAAAATCACCAGGGGAGTCGAGGCGAGCGCGGCGGTTTGAGGCCGGGCGGGAAGTAACGCCCGTCTAAATCTCCAAAAACTCCCTTGGAGAAATCGCGACAGTTGTTGCCGATGAGAAAGTACGTGCCTGGTCTACCAACCAAGCCCATCAAATATTGACGTATTGCTCCATCAATGCTTGGGCCTGTATTGCGGTAGTACCCCGGAATCAATGGCCCCGCAGCCGAATCGTCAATGTAAACCTCGCCCTTGCATTTGAAGAAACAACCGTCTTCGGAAACTCCGAAGCTAATGCACACTCAGGCGCCACTGTAACTACCCACACAAATGCTCTGATGAAAAGGGTAACCGCCTTCGCCGGGCACCGGGCCTTCAACCCAAAAGTCTCGGCCCGTTGGATCCGTCAGACGACTCGGCTGCTGAGCGACATACCCAAATGTACTTAAGCCGCCGGAGAGTCCAATAGGATCGCTTTGTACGTATCGTGCGAATGAATCGCACGCAAAAAGTACCACTATCAATGCTACGCACATCCTTGTTGCGATTGCAATTTTCATCGAGTACCTTTCGTTTGCTGATTCGACGCTGCATTGCGCGCGAAGGTTTCTTGCGCTGCCATCAACTTCTTCGAGGGGCGACGCCAACCCAGGGCCTCCGCCTTTCCATACCACCTCCGATTAGCCGAAGCGAGTCGGTCATGTTCTTTCCTTAAAGGTTCAGGGAGCGTGGACATGTCTGGAAACTTGCCGATGAAACGCGTCTCAATTTCCAGATAGTACGCATAGCCTTTGCGCGCCATCAGATCGGGCCGACGAGGATCGTATCGCATCAGCAAGTCGATTGTTGGGTGAAGCTTGGCGATGTTTTTTGTCTGCGAATAGTGCTCCGTAAGCGTTCCAATAATCTGTACGACATTTTCCCTTTGCGTCATCGGCCGGAGATACAAACCATTTTTTATGGCCACCGGCGAGATTTCAAAATCGCGAATGTAGCTAGCGTCTGCCTTTGGGCCTGCGTCGTGGGTTACCTCCGCGTTTGTGTACATGCCCGTTTCATCGCGGTATTTGACGAAGTAGTGCTCCGGCGCGGATGACAGCGTAACGTCGATCCCCAGTTTCTGCCCTATGATGACGAATAGGATAGGCATGGATACGCAGTTTCCCTTGCGAGTGGCGAGATAGTTAGCCATAAGTTTTCCGCGCATGGCCGTGCCAAGCGGGTCGCCGTCCAAATCGTACTTGTAAATTTGATACTGATTCCACGGTCCTGGTTCATACAGAAAAGAACGCAGAGCCTCAAACTTCTCTCGACTTGACGCGGTCGTTGGAATCATCGCTCGGACACGCGTCGCGATTTCATCCAATCTTTTAAGGGTTGCGCGGTCATCCGTATTCGGGTCAATCACTTTGTCGACCGCGACTTTGATTTTGGCCAGATCAATTTGGCTTTCAGGCAAGTCGAGAAACGCACGCAACACCTCTAATTGAGCATTCGGAGAGCCCGGCATTCGTTGCGCATGCGATTCGTCGCAGGCAAATAGCCCAACGACAATCACGAAAACAACGCCAAGTGCTCGTGATTGATCGAAAACCCATCCAACAATGTTTTGCTGAATGCTCATATTGGAGCGCGTATAGAGGGCGCGAGTGCGGTGCCAAGGGCAGTTCCAAATACCTGTTTGCTCATGACCCGATAATTGCGCGGCGGACGGTGAAGAGTACAGGGAGCACCATTCCATATATCGCGCAAGCGTCCACTACCGAAACGTGGTAAGTTTCGTCCCAGTGACGCAACCGCGCCACGCAAGAAGTAGCCGTTGACTGCGCAGACCTTGCGCAGGGGGAGCAGCGAATCGATGTCGTTAGCGATCTTGGCACTTGACGCCGGTGGCCAGCCAAAAGGCTGGATGACGCCGGAAACCGCCGTTTGCCAATATGCGCGCGGTACCGTCGTCTGGTCGCTCGGGCAAGTCATCTTCACCTTCCGTGGCGGCATCCAGCGCTGCAACGGCGAGCGCAGCGTCATCGAAGTCGCCTCCATCATCGCCTGCGAAGGCGAGCACAAGCACAGCACCTGGAGCCCGGTGTCGGCACTGCCGGGCCGCGACAACCGTCTGCTGTTTTCGCGCGATCGCCACCTCTGCGCCTACTGCGGCGAGGAGTTCAGCGAGACCGAACTCACCCGCGATCACATCGTGCCGCGCTCGCAGGGCGGGCGCGATACCTGGGAGAACTGCGTCACCGCCTGTCGCGACTGCAATCTCGACAAGGCCGGCCGCACGCCGGAACAGGCCGGGCTGCGGCTGCTCTATGTACCCTATCGCCCGGTGAAAAGCGAGAAGCTGATCCTCGCCAACCGCCACATCCTCGCCGACCAGATGGAATATCTGCAGGCGCTGGCAAAAACGCACAAGAAGTTGATGCGCGCCGCGTAGCGCGCTGCCGTCTCCACCGCCGCTACGGCGCGGGCAAGCGCCGCGTTTCGCCGTTGCCGAATAGCTGAAACCTGGCTGGATCGACGCCGTGCAGTGACAGCGCGACCGCCAGATCTTTCGGCGGCTGGTCGAGCGGCTCGTCGGTCAGCACGAAGGTGCCCCAGTGCACACCGAGCGCCTGCCGCGCACCCACGTCCCGCATGATCTGCACCGCTTCGTCCGGATTGACGTGCTGCGCCTGCATGAACCAGCGCGGCTCATACGCGCCGATCGGCACCGCCAGCCAGTCGAAGCCACCGGCAAAGCGCGCGCCGATGTCGCGAAAGTCCTGCGAGTAGCCGGTGTCGCCGGTGTAGAGAAAGCGCCACGGTTTCGCCGCGTCGCGGCCGGCATCCTCGATCGCGATGCCGCCCCACAGCATGCGGTTGCTATCGGTCAGCGTGCGTTTGCTCCAGTGCTGCGCGGGCACCAGCGTGAAATCGAGTCCGCGCACGCTGACGCGATCCCACCAGTCGAGCTCGCGCACCTGGGCCGCGGGCACGCCCTGCCCGGCAAGCCACGGCTTGAAGCCCAGCGGCACGACGTAGACGGCGCCTGGAAAACGCGCGCTGAAAGCGCGGATGGTGTCGGCATCGAGATGGTCGTAGTGGTTGTGCGAGACGAACACCACGTCGATCACCGGCAATTCGTCGATGCGCATCGCCAGCGGCACCTGCCGTTTCGGCCCGGCGAACGACAGCGGCGAGGCGCGATCGGAGAAGATCGGGTCGGTGATGATATTGACGCCGCCGGTCTGCAACAGCACGGTGGCGTGGCCAAGCCAGGTCAGGCTGCGTTCGCTGCGATTGCCTTTCAGGAATGCGCCGTCCGGCGTCGCGCGTGGCAACACGCCGGCCCAGCCGCCCGGCGGCGGCGATGCCGGCACGCCCGCCGTGAAGCGCTCGTACTGCCACCGCCAGAAGTTCTGGTCCGTGGCGTGGGGATAGTTGTTGCGGAAGCCGGTCGCGGTGTGGTGCTTCTTCGCCGCATCGAAATACGGATTGCCGCCCGCTTGTGTGAGCAAGGTCGCGCAACCGAGCGCGCCGGCCACCGTTGCCCCCGCCAGCAGCCATTTGACGATTGCCTTCATCCGCCTAAGATACAGCCGTTTGCAGGCAAATCAACGCAGGAACACCCGATGCACTGGGCCGACATCATCGCCGAGCAGCGCGTCAGCGAAGCCGAACGCAAGGGCGAATTGAGCGGGCTGGATGGCGAAGGCGCACCGCTCGATCTGAGCGAAGACCCGCTGGTGCCGCCCGAACTGCGCGCGATTCATCGCGTGCTGAAGAACGCCGGTTACTCGCCGCTGGAGATTTCGGCGCTGCGGGCGATCGCGGAAATCGAAAAGGAACTCGCCAGCCTGCCCGACAGCGAACGGGCGGCAAAAGCGAAAGTGCTGTTGACGAAAATGGCGATGCTGCGCGAAGTGCGCGACATCGCCAAAAACGATTCCTGAATAGTCAGGCGGCTCAGCGCCCAGGATTGTCATCCTGAGCGAAGCGAAGGATCAGCGGGCGCACATCCGAGCTCGTTGAGCGCTTCGCCGCATGCCACCTGATGTTTCGCTACGCTCAACATGACAAAGCACCAGCACTCGGCACCTCTGCTGAAACAACTTGCCAATCAGGAAACGACTAATTCGGCGCCCAGTCGCTCTGGCCGGCAGGTCCGGCGGCCGCGCAGAACGCGATGCCTTCCCCGATCCATCCGTTTGCGATCATGGTTCGATAGGTAGATGCTGGAACGAAACGATGAATCAGTGCCTTTGCATCGAATGCGCGGTAGATGCCGACGTGCCCATCGGCGCAAACACCACCTTCCGGCACAAATGCTGCGAAGATGGGTGGCTGCGGCGTGAAGAAGCCATCGCGCAAGAGCGCTTCCTTTTCCGCTGCGTCGACGGTATAAAACCCCTGCCCCGTCCGCGGACCGCTGGTGACAGTGAGCGGCTCGACGGCTCGCAGCCCAGGCGCGGCGCCCGCAGCGCCGACGGGCCAAGCGTAAAAGACCGGTTGCCAAGCCGCAAACTCGCTCGCAAAAGTCGGCCACACTTGGTAGGTGCCTACATCTTCCGTAATGAGGGATGTACCGAAATCCCGCTGAATCACGTAGACCGGGATCGGCGTAGCGGCGGGCGTGACGGTCAGGGTGGAATCGACCGCAGCGACCGATGCGATCTGAAATGTGGCGTAAAGGTTCGGCACAAACTTGTAGTTCGCCTCGGCGACGCGGACCGTGTAGGTACCCGCCGAGAGCTTCGGAAGCGCGAAGGTGGCGGTGTTCCCCGCCTCGCACGCGCTGACGGTATCGGCTGAGATAGCCGCTACAACCAGCGAAATCCGCGTGCCGTCGAGTCGCGCCTGGACAAGACGCGTCATTCGCCCGTTGACAACCTGCAGAAGAGACGGGTTGGCCGGCGACGGCAAGCACACGCGGCGGTCGAAGGTCACTTCGACGTAGCCGGTGCTACCCTCTTGCACCGCCGGTGCGCTCAACTTTGCGGCAACGATTGCCGCATCGGGCGCAGTGGCGAAAAGTATGGCGAGGCAGCCGGCAAGCGACCGGGTGGTAGCAGCGAATCGTGCGATCGAACGCATGAACGGTATGTATTGCAAGCGGTTCTCCTACCCGTTGAACGGTACTGAGTACGTCGACGGAGACTAACCCAGCTTCGCCTTCACCTTGCCCGACACCGCGCTCATGTCGGCTTTGCCGGCGAGTTTGGGTTTGACGATGGCCATGATCTTGCCCATCGCGGCGTTGCCGGTGACGCCGCTGGCGGCGACTTCGGCGACGGCGGCAGTGAGCACGGCGTCGACTTCGGCGTCGCTCATCTGCGCCGGCAGGTAGGGCGTCAGCACCGCGATTTCGGCGGTTTCCTTCTCGACCAGATCGTTGCGGCCGCCGGCCGTGAACTGGGCAATCGCTTCCTTGCGCTGCTTGATCGCCTTTTCGGTCAGCGCGACGATGTCGGCGTCGGTCAGCACGATGCGCTCGTCGACTTCGCGCTGCTTCATCGCGGCCATGAGCATGCGGATGGTGCCGAGCTTCTGGCTGTCGCCGGCCTTCATGGCGGCTTTCATGTCGTTGGTGATGGTTTCCTTGAGAGACATCTTGAATCCTTGATCAGAGCGCGACAAACGAAAACGGCCCCGAAGGGCCGCATCCAGAACTCAGCAAAACGAGCTTCTTAGTAGAGCTTCGGCGGCAGTTGCATGCTGCGGATGCGCTTGAAATGGCGCTTGCAGGCAGCAGCGTGTTTGCGCTTGCGCTCGGTGGTCGGCTTTTCGTAGAACTCGCGGGCGCGGAGTTCGGTCAGGAGGCCGGTTTTTTCGATGGCGCGCTTGAAGCGGCGCATTGCCACTTCAAAAGGTTCGTTTTCGCGGACTTTGATGATCATGCTGGTAAATGCCGGAGGCGGTGTTTTCGCTGAGTAGCCCGATAATATACCCCGAAATGGCTGAACTTTCAAGACAAGCGGGCGGCGCCCCGGCCGGGCTGGTGCTCGGCATCGAGTCGTCCTGCGACGAAACCGGCGCCGCGCTGTTCGACCCGGCGTCCGGGCGCGTGCTCGCCGAAGCGCTGCATTCGCAGATTGCGCTGCATGCGCCGTATGGCGGCGTGGTGCCGGAGCTGGCCAGCCGCGACCACATCCGCTACGGCCTGCGCCTGACCGATGTCGTGCTTCATCAGGCTGGCGCCACGCGGGACGACGTGCAAGCGATCGCTTACACACAAGGCCCCGGGCTGGCCGGGGCGCTGCTGGTCGGCGCGCAGCTTGCCGCCGCCCTCGCCTTCGCCTGGGACAAACCGGTGATCCCGGTGCACCACATGGAAGGGCACCTGCTGTCGCCGCTCCTGGCCGATCCGGCGCCGGACTTTCCGTTTCTGGCGCTGCTGGTGTCGGGCGGACACACGCAGTTGATGCGGGTGGACGGCATCGGCCGTTACCAGATGCTCGGCGATACGATCGACGATGCGGCGGGTGAGGCCTTCGACAAATCCGCCAAGCTGCTCGGTCTCGCCTATCCCGGCGGGCCGTTGCTGGCAACACTAGCCGAAGGCGGCGACCCGGCGGCGTTCGCGATTCCGCGCCCGTTGCTGCACTCCGGCGACCTCGATTTCAGCTTTGCCGGTCTGAAGACGGCGGTGGCCAACGAGGTGCGCCGCCTGACCGGGACCGAACTGCCCGCCCGCGGCGCGGTGTCGGCGCCGCAGCCGGTGCTGCCGGCGGATCATCCGCGCCGGGCGGACCTCGCCGCCAGCGTGCAGGCGGCGATTGTCGATTCACTGGTCGGCAAATCGCTGGCGGCGCTGCGACAGACCGGGCTGCGGCAGATGGTGGTCGCCGGCGGCGTCGGCGCCAACGCGCGCCTGCGCGAGGCGCTGACTGCGGGCGCGGCGCGCATCGGTGCCCGCGTCTTTTATCCGCCCGTCGCGCTGTGCACCGACAACGGCGCGATGATCGCGCACGTCGGCGCGCTGCGGCTGGCCGAGGCGCGGCGCGACTACGCGGTGAGCGTGCGGCCACGCTGGGCGTTGGCGGGGCTTGCTGCGCCACTGTAGGAGCGGGGTGGCCCGACCCGTCCAGGGTTGACCCCCTGGGTGGCGGCAACGCGGACCAACACGGCG
>JAPUER010000061.1 GCA_027492485.1 Betaproteobacteria bacterium | reverse complement strand
CAGGGTCGCCCGATCATCGCCGATCGGTGCAGCGCCTGTTGTGCGCTGGCGCATGAGCTGGCCAACTGCGCGGCCGGCGCCGACCGCTGCGCGAGACACGCAGTCGGCGCAAGGCAGGCGGCGACGCGACAAGCCCCGCGGTGAGCGTGCAGGCTTGCCTCAGCGGTGATGACTGCGCTCGGCATGCCCAGTGTGATCCGATTGCGCGGCGATGTGTGTGCAGCGGACGCATACGGCTAAGGGGCCGCCGGGGCACGCTGTGATGAAGTCCTGAACTCCGAATCGAGTCGCGCGGGCGTGCCATGCACCGGGCCTCGCCAATCAGACCCGCAACGATTGCCGCGTTGGATGCGGCCAGCAGGCAGACCAGGGATGGCCGCAGGGATTGCTAAGGACGAGGGCGGCCCATGGGCCGCCCTCTCTTTGGTTTTATCGGGTGAACGACCAGTGCGTGCCTTCAAAAGCTCAGTCCGCTGTCATTCCAAAGCTGTCGTAGAAGATGTAATCCGCTTCGACGACGGTAGTTGGTGTGGATGAGCTCCCGCCGTGATTGATGCCATTGCCCAGTTGCCCCATCGCGTTATTGCCCCAGCAACGTGCCGTATGATCTTGGAGGATCGCGCAGGTGTAGTTGCCATGGCCCGGAGCCGAGATTGCAATAACACCACTGGTCAGGCCGGTAACATCGACAGGTGTTGAGCACGGCAGCGGCGCCTGTAGTACGCACTCGTTTCCCAATTTTCCGCTGCCCTTTTCGCCCCAGCATTTGACGCCGCCGTTGGCCAAGGCGCAGGTGTGGCTTAACCCCATTGCAATGGCGGTTACGCCAGCTGGCAGGCCGACAACGGCGACGGGTATCTTGGAGTTGTTGGTGCTTCCGTTGCCGAGCACGTCGGAAGAATTGTTCCTTCCCCAGCACATCACGTTGCCGCTGACGATGGCGCAAGCATGGTCACTTGCGGCGGCGATTGCGGAGACGCCGCTGGACAGGCCCACGACAGGCTCTGGAGTCAGATGTGTGCCAGAAGTGGTTCCCAGCCCCAACTGACCGCTCCCATTTGCTCCCCAGCACCATGCACCTCCGCCTGCGACAGCGCATGTGAAGTCGTCACCGGTCGCGACAGCCGCGATGTGAGATGAAGCAGAGAAACCATTTGCTCGCACGGGAACATTGCGATCGATCCTCGTCCCGTCGCCAAGTAGGCCGCTACCGTTGGGCCCCCCCCAGCACCAGAGAGAGTCCATGTTCGTGATACGACGAATTGCGCAAGTGTGATGGTAGTTCGAGCTGACGGACACAATATTCGCGTCCAGTTCGTTGGCAGCGGTCGGTGATGGATTCATCGCGTAAATGCTGTAGTCGTAAATTGGGGGTGCTCTCCCATCTCCCAAGACGTTGACATCCGCATTTATGAGGCCGCCCCAGCAGCGAACACCACCATTCTCTATCGCACACGAATGATGATCGCCGCTCGCTACCGCTGTTGCACCGTGCAACGTGCGTACCGGTGCCGGTGTTGCGCGCCTCGTGTTCGACTTCCTGCCATCGCCCAAAGCGAACGCGGTGTACATGCCCCAACATTGAACTTGGCCGTTCGCCATGGTTGCGCAGGCGTGGTAAGGGCCTGCGGCAATGCTCTGTATTCCCTGCAATGGGCCGGCAACTGCCGAGGACGCCGTCATCAAACAGCAGATCGCCAGAATTTGCGTGGTGGATCGGGAAGCCATGGGTAACTCCATCCAGGAAGAAATTTTTTCATTGGCCAATGTGGATCGGAAAGCCGTCAGCGCTCGAACGCATCCTTGAAGATGTCGTCGCGTACGTAACGCTCCATCGTCGGTGTCCCGAGGCTCGGGGCGGGTGGGGCGGGGGTTGTCTGGCCGCCGATCATCAGGACGCTGCCGTCAAGCAGACGCACGGCTGCGGCACTGCGGCGCGCATGGGTCATGCCGGACACTTCATGAACAGTTTTCGTAACGGGGTCGTAGATGCGAGCGGAGGCCTTGGGTATCGGCCACATGTTGTCAATGCCGCCGGCGATCAGCAGTGTGCCGTCGGCCAATACGGTGGCAGTGTGATCCATGGCGCCCGAGCCATAAGGCAGGGCGACCCCCGGCCGAGAGATGATTTCACCCGTTGCGATCACGAAGATGTCGCAGGAATAGGCGACGCCATAGTCGACAGCGCCCGTTTGGTGCCCGCCGCAAAGAAGAACCTTACCATTCGGCATGGCGCTGCCCGTGTGATACGAGCGCGACCACCACATATAGGTTTGATCGCCGTTCCGATTTCGGGTGTACTTGAACGAATTCGTCGCGGGATCGTAGAGTTCCGCTGTGTCGAGCGCAGACAGATAGCCGCCATCAGGTGCGCTTGCGCCATAGCCTTTTCCGCCATAGAACAGCACGCGCCCGTCGGCGAGCAGAGTCGCGGAATGGAACGCGCGCCGTTGCAGCATGCTCGGGCCGGGTGAAAAGGTGCCGGTCGCCGAGTCGTAGATTTCGGTGCTGGCCAGCGGCGTGGCGCAGATATCGTCGGCGCAGCCGCCGGCAATCATGACGCGTCCGTCCGCAAGGGGCGTCACGCTTGGCGCGACGCGCGGGGTCGCAAGATTCGGCGTCGCAATGACCGAATTGTCCGCAGGGTCGAACACGATTCCTCGGTTATTCGTGTAGCAGAAGTCGCCGATCAGGAGCGCTTTTCCGTCTGGCAGCGAAGTGAAGGGTGCGCCGGGAAGCGAGAAAGGCAGTGTCGCGACCCGCGCGACGGTCGAGTGAGCAGGGTCGAACACGTAAACGCCCCACCCATCTACGATAGCGACGCGACCGTCCTGCAGGAGCGTCGCCGCCGGCGTAGTCGCCGGCGCCTCCGCTTCATCGGTGTAATCGGGTGCTGGAACGAACACGCCATCCCAAGCACTGGCCGGCGCGGCAATCAGCGCGAGCAGCGCCATTGGCAGGAATTGACGAAACGCGGCCATTGCAGGTTCTCCGTGTCAGTTCGCATCAAACATGGCATTGGTGCGTTCGAGCGCAGTCATGCGCTCCCGTAACGTTGCCATCCCTCGGTATGCAGATGTCGTGCCATCCGCGTAGATCAGCGTCGGAGTGACGTAGCTGAAGTAGGCGCGCAGCACTCGCACTTCTCGATCCGGGTATTGGCATCCGGCCGGCGTCGATCGCGGGAACACGTGATCGCCCATCGCCTGCCCCCACGCGCGAGCGCGATCGACTTGGCACCAGATCGACGCCACGATCGGGCGGTTTTCCTCGAACAGCGAACTCGGGAACACGTAGTACGGAATGCCGGCTGCTTTCATGTCCTTTTCGAACTTGCGGCACGGGATGCACTCGACGGCGCTCAGCACCGCTACTCGCACGGGCTTGTCCTTGCCGCCCATCAGGATTGCGTCGTGCCATGGCAAATGCGCCACTGCGCTTGCGTGCAGCGCATCAATAGCGTTCTGCGGCAGTGGCGCGCCCGTGCGCGCGTCGTGCCAGCCCATGACGCCGTTATTGGCTGAGACGCGGTTGTCGGCATCGACAAGCATCGGTGCGAGGTCCTCCTGGCCCGGCTTGCTGAGGTCATAGATGCCGGGAAACGGTGTCGGGCGGACGCGCATTCCGCGATAGCTTTGTTCGAGTCGCCGCATGGCGGTGGCGTCGTCGGTGACGGTGCCGGCATCGCGCTCGGTGGCTTGCGCTGGATGTGCGGCGTCGACTTGTTGCTGGCGAGGTTTCAAGCCGAGTTGTTGCAGCAGGCCGGAAGCGTCAACTGCGAGCGACTCCCGTGTGCCAAGCGCAGCCACTATGACGATTGCCGCGAGCGCAAAATGGCGAAGCGTACTCACGGCGCGGTGGCCTCAGCGAGCACCTGCTGGTTGGGTCCGATCAATTGCACCTTCATGATGTGCGCGATCACCGCATGGTTGTTGTCCTGCGTCGAACGCGCGAAGGCATGGATTTTCAGCGAAAGCTTCCTATATTGGCCAACGAACTTTTCGATGTCCTTGGCGATGGCTTCGTCGGCGATTGGAATGAAGCGGTAGGCCGACGTATTGTCGAAACCTAGTGTGTAGTTGCCGCCATAACCAAAATCGCTGATATAGCCGTAACCACCGTCGCTGAGCAACGCAGTGTTGACGGGAAAGCCTTTGCGATTGAAGTCGTAGTGCCCAAGGTCGGGTGACGAATCGGTCCAGAGCAGGTAGGGGTGCGCCTTCGCCTCGGCGATGTTCGCGTCGATCTTCGGCGTGAGCGCGGTGAGCAGGTCGCGCTTGCGGAAGCTGTCCTGCGTTGCGCGGTAATCGCTCGAATATTGCATCGCCAATTGTTCGTAGTCGGGCGGCAGGCCGGAGTTCGCCGCGTACAGGAACATGAGCTGGCTGGCGTCGGTGATCGGTATGTAGGCCGAATCCGGTGTGGACGGATCAGGTTGCGGCAGGGCGGCGAGGCGGGCTTTTTCCGCGTTCGCGCGCGCTTCCTGCTCGGCTTTCTGTCGCGCTTGGTCCATTGCGTAGGGCGTCAGTGCCTCCGCCACGGTTTTAGGTTGCGAGGTCGGCGCTGCTTCGCGCGAGCACGCGGCGAGCAGGGCGGCGGCGAAGGTGGAAAAGACAATCTGAGCGAAACCGACCGCACGCATCACGAATTCTCCTTCGGGAAAGCGACAAAGGCTCGCCAACTGCGCCAGGCGAGATAGGCGCTGATTGCAACGATCAGGTAGAAGCCGGAGCCGAGCGATGCCGCCTCCATGACTCCTTCCATCGCGCTTTGAATGGCTTGCCGCTCCAAGTCTCCAAAGTCGGCTTGCCGGCCGAACATCCCGGCGGCTCGCTCCCGCGCGGCTTGCGCGGCGAAATAGTTGTTTACGCTGACGAAGATGCGCAGCACCGTGAACACGACAAAGGCAAGAGGCAATGCGCCGGCGAGACGGGTCAGGCGTTTGTGGGCAAACACTGCGGCGAAGGGGCCGGCCAGACACAACAGGCCCAGCAAGCTGAGCGCTCCGTGCTCCTTGAGGCGCAGCTTTGCGATGCTATTCATGTCCAGGCTAGATAAGTCCCAAAAACTCAAGCCGGCGGTGTCATAGGAGATGCCGCTGACGCTGGCGAGCGTGAACCATGCCAGCACGAGCGCGCAGGCGGCGATCAGCGGATACAAACCCATGCGCTGCTTGAGCGTCAGTGCCGCGGCTTGCGCCTTTTCCGCAATGCCGGGGCCGTGCTCGCGTGCGAGATCGGTGAGCCGTTCGACGGCGTTCTGTGTTTGGCCGGTATCTGCCGCGACGCGAATGGCGGCGATGCTGCCATCGCCATCCAGATGCAGTTCCACCGGCTGATTGACGGCAGGCGCGACCGAGGATTGCCACAGGCCTTCCAATCGGAATGGATACTGCTTGCTATTTGCGACGATCAGGCCGGGCGTGTCGGAAGGTGTCTTGATGACGACGCCCCGCAGGCTGGTCGGATGCTGTTCGTTCATTCGTGGTGTCCGTGGATGATGTACTTGTGCAACGCTGTCGCTGCGATGCAGGCGCCGTCCCCACGATGCCCACACGGAACTCACACGAATCGCAAGGCATTGATCTGTAATGATGTTTGCCCCAATGCGGCGGCCGTTCTACAGTGCGCCGAGGTACACAAAGGGGCGGACCCGTGGAGAAAATGGACGGCATGCGCGAGGCGGGCGGTGCGGTATTCCGCTGGACGTTCGGGGTGGTCGAGTTCAACGAGGCGGCGTGGGAATTGCGCGTTGGCGGCATGGCGGTGGACATCGAGCGGCGGCCGCTCGACGTGCTGGGTTGCTTGCTGCGGCACGCCGGCGAGGTCGTCACCAAGGACGAATTGCTCGACGCGGCGTGGTCCGGGCGCATCGTTGTCGAGGGCGCATTGACCAACGCGATCGGCAAGTTGCGCAAGGCGATCGGCGACGAAGAGCAACGCATCATCGCGACAGTGCCGCGTGTCGGCTATCGGTTCCTGGGTAAGGTCGAACGGCGGCTCATCGAGCGCCGCGCGGCCGGCACGCAGCTCGCGACCGGAGACGCGGTGCCGCGGCGTCCCAACTGGCGGCTGGCGCAGCCGCTCGACCAGTCCGGAGCGGGCGAGGTCTGGCTGGCCGAGCATGCGAAGACACACGAGCGGCGCGTGTTCAAGTTCAGTTTCGACGGCAGCCGGCTCGCTTCGCTCAAGCGCGAGGCGACGATTGCGCGCCTGCTGCACGACAGCCTCGGCGCACGCGAGGAATTCGTGCGCGTCGTCGACTGGGATTTCGAGGACGCGCCGTATTTCATCGAATCCGAATACGGCGGTCCGAATCTCGAACAGTGGGTGGAGTCGAAGGGTGGTCTCGCGTCGGTCCCGATGCAGCAGCGCATCGAATTGCTGGCGAAGGTCGCCGACGCCGTCGGCGCGGCGCACGAGCTTGGCGTGTTGCACAAGGATCTCAAGCCGGCGAACGTGCTCGTCCACGAAACTGCCGATGGCGCGACGCCGCGGCTGGTCGATTTCGGCAGCGGACGCGTGCTCGATCCCGGCCGGCTCGAAGCGCTCGGCATCACCCGGCTCGGTCTCACCCAGACGCAAACGATGGCGAGCGAGCTGACCGGCACGCCGCTCTATCTCGCGCCGGAATTGCTTGCCGGCCAGGTGCCGACGGTGCGCTCGGATATCTACGCGCTCGGCGTCATGCTCTATCAGTTACGTGTCGGCGACCTGCGGAGGCCGCTCTCGGCAGGGTGGGAAAGCGATATCGACGATCCACTGCTGCGTGAGGACATCGCGAGCGCCGCGAACGGCAATCCCGATCTTCGCTTCGACTCGGCGCGTTCGCTTGCGGCAAACTTGCGTTCACTCAATTTGCGCTCGCTCGCCGTTGCTGCGGCACTTGAGCGCGAGCAACGCGAGCAGCGCGCGCAAACGCGTTCGCGGCGCAGGCGAAGATGGCTAACGCTTGCCTTCGCCTCGATGACGTGTGGGTTGGCTGTCGCAATTGGCATGTATCGGCAGGTGGCCACCGCGAACGCCCGCGCGGAGCACGAGGCGCGCATCGCCGCCGCCGTCAATCGGTTCCTCAACGAGGATGTACTGGCGGTTGCCAGTCCGATGCGTGGCGGACGTGCCGGCATCAGTGTACAGGAAGCGCTCGATGCGGCCGCTCCCCGCATCGATGCGCGATTCGGGGCGATGCCGGAAATTTCGGGTGCGCTGCACCGGACGTTGGGTGATGTTTACTACCAGATCTCGGATTTTCCGGCCGCGATCGCGCAATTCTCGGCGGCGGCCACGCAGTTCGCCAAGGCCGAGGGCGATTCTTCGGTCGATACGGTCGCCGCGCGCGTTCTGCAAGCGCAAGTCATGGCTCACGCGGGTCGTTTCGAGGAAGCAGGCGCAATGCTCGATGCGACAGCGCCACTGGTAGAGAAGTTGGCGCGTGAGCAGC
>JAPUER010000060.1 GCA_027492485.1 Betaproteobacteria bacterium | reverse complement strand
AGTCTCGAACTCGCGACCTCAACCTTGGCAAGGTTGCGCTCTACCAACTGAGCTACTCCCGCAACGAAATAAATTATAGCGCATTTCCCGATTCATGCAAACGCGCCTCACCGTTCACGCGTGAATCAAAGCACCCTGGCGATGCTCTCGGCAACGTAGCCGACGTTTTTCTGATTCAACGCCGCGACGCAGATGCGGCCCGAATCCACCGCGTAGACGCCGAACTCACTGCGCAGACGATGCACCTGATCCTTGTTGAGGCCCGAATACGAGAACATGCCGCGCTGGGTGAGGATGTTTTCGAAGTTGGCGGCCGGTGCCAGGCGCTTGAGCGCGGCGTGCAGGGCGACGCGCATCGACTTGATGCGGTCGCGCATTTCACCCAGCTCTTTTTCCCACAGTGCGCGCGCCTGCGGGTCGGTCAACGCAGCAGCAATGATCGCGCCGCCATGCGTCGGCGGGTTGGAATAGTTGGTGCGGATCACGCGCTTCAACTGCGACAGCACACGCGCCGCTTCGTCCTTGTCGGTGGCAACCACCGACAGCGCACCGATGCGTTCGCCATAAAGCGAGAACGATTTCGAGAACGAGCTCGACACGAAGATCGGGCCTGGCGTGCTGCCGAACAGCTTGACCACGGCACCATCCTGCTCGACGCCATCGCCGAAGCCCTGATAGGCCATGTCGAGAAACGGCACCAGACCGCCGGCGCGCACGGCAGCGGCGATCTCCTGCCACTGATCGAGCGTGGGGTCGACGCCAGTCGGGTTGTGGCAGCAGGCATGCAGCACCACGATGCTGCCTTGCGGCATGGCCTTCACCGAGGCGAGAAATCCGGGGAAATCGAGGCTGCGCGTAGCGGCGTCGTAGTACGCGTAGTCGCGCACCTCGAAGCCGGCGCTCTCGAACAGCGCGCGGTGGTTCTCCCAGCTCGGGTTCGAGATATAGACGACGCTGGTGGGCGACACGCGCTTGAGGAAATCGGCGCCCACCTTCAATGCACCGGTGCCGCCGAGCGTTTGCACAGTGACGGCGCGGCTTTCCTTGACGATGGCGGATTCGGCGCCAAACACCAACGCCTGCGTCGCCTTGTCGTAGGCGGCGATGCCGTCGATCGGCAGATAGCCACGCGGCGCCGACTTTTCAGCCATCGCGACTTCGGCGCGCTTTACGCATTCCAGCACCGGAATCTTCCCCGATTCATCGGTGTACACGCCTACGCCCAGGTTGACCTTGTTCGGATTGCCGTCGGCGTTGAACGACTCGTTGACGCCGAGAATCGGGTCGCGGGGAGCCATTTCGACGTGGGAGAACAGGGCAGCGGCAGGAGGAAGCGGGGCGTTCACGGGTTCGCAGGGTAGTTTGAAACGAGCACCGATTTTAGCGGTGGTGATGCGCGTTTGCGGCGCCACCGCCGCTTCGACGCGTGGCGGTTGCCGCATCGCCCGATGCCGCGACCGAACGGGCGCGGCGGCAGTCTTCCATTTTCCGGAAATGAATACCGAAAAACCTCGCGACGCCGCGTGACGGAGGTCAGCGCACGGCGCGGTCCGGCGTCAAACTGGGTTTTCCATAACACGGAAATTTTGACCTGTTCATAGAATGGGCACTCTAAGGTGATCCGCTACGCTTGCGGCGGACGATCGATCTCACCTTTCGTTGGACCAAACAAGGAGGCTCTAGTGAATTTCAGTGTGAAACCCGCCGCGTTGGCAGTGGCTTCGGTACTCGCCTTTGCCGGCGCAGCTCAGGCGCAGAACGTCAAGGTTGCGTTCATCGAGGGCCTCTCTGGGCCGTTCGGCGGCGTTGGCCAGAACCAGCTCAAGCACTTCCAATACGCCGCGGAACGCTTCAGCGGCAAACAGGCCAACAGCGGCGTGACGGTCGAAATCGTGCCGATGGACTCGAAGGGCAGCCCGCAGGAGGCGCTGGCGCTGCTCAAGAAAGCGAGCGACGACGGTATCCGCTTCGTATCGCAGGGTAACGGTTCCAACGTGGCCGGCGTGCTGATCGATGCCATCAACAAGCACAACGAACGCAATCCCGGCAAGGAAGTGGTGTTCCTGAACTACGCCGCGATCGACCCCGATTTCACCAACGGCAAATGCTCGCCGTGGCACTTCCGCTTCGACGCCGGCGTCGACATGAAGCTGGAAGGTCTGACCAACTTCATGAAGGACGAGAAAGGCATCAAGAACGTCTACATCATTGGCCAGAACTATTCGTTCGGCCAGCAGGTGTCGAAGTTCACCAAGGAATTTCTGGCCAAGAAGCGCCCCGACGTGAAGATCGTCGGCGACGAGCTGCATCCGCTCGGCCAGGTGAAGGATTTCGCGCCCTACATCGCAAAGATGCAGGCGGCCAACGCCGACTCGGTGGTAACCGGCAACTGGGGCCCCGATCTGGCGCTGCTGATCCGCGCCGCCAACGCGGCCGGCTTCAAAGGCCGCTTCTACACCTTCTACGCCGGTGTGATCGGTACGCCGACGGCAATCGGTGCGGCCGGGGCAGATCGCGTTTCGATGGTTTCCTACTGGCATCCGAATTCCGATCAGAGCCAGTTCGAAAGCATCTACACCGGCTTCAAGGCCAAGTTCAATGAAGAGTTCTACACGGTTGCGGCCGTGAACGCGATCCGCTTCCTGGTCGCAGGCGTCGAGAAGGCGAAGAGCACCGACGCGGCGAAAGTCGCGAAGGCGATGGCCGGCATGAAGATGTCCGGCGCGTCGGGCGAGGAGATCGAAATGCGCGCCGCCGATGGCGCCCTGCAGCAGGCGCTTTATGTGACCAACTGGACCAAGGCCGGTGGCACCGGCGTCAAGTTCGACGCCGAGAACACCGGCTATGGCTTCAAGACGATGCGTTACCTGATGCCCAATCAGGCGTCTGCGCCGACTACCTGCAAGATGCCGAAGCGCCCGTAGTTTCGCGCTGACCGGCAATCGCCGACAAAGCCACGGCAGGACGTTTCCGCCGTGGCTTTATTTTCGTCTTGACTCTGGCCGACCGCATGCCTGCGGTCTAAACTCTATTTTCCGAAATGGTCCGACGGCGCGAAGGGGCTTAGCTTGGAATTTTTCGTCATGTCAGTGCTGAACGGAGTGAGCTACGGGCTCCTGCTGTTCATGCTGTCCGCCGGATTGACGCTCATCTTCTCGATGATGGGGGTGCTCAACTTCGCCCATGCCAGCTTCTACATGCTGGGCGCGTATTTGGCATACCAGGTTTCCGAATGGACGAATTTCTGGGTCGCGTTCGTCGTTGCGCCAATGCTGGTGGCCGTGTTGGGAGGCATCTTCGAACGTACCGTATTGCGCAAAACGCATAAGTTCGGCCACGTCGCGGAACTGCTGGTGACGTTCGGGCTGTCCTTCGTCGTCCTCGAAATCGTGCAACTGATCTGGGGCCGCACGCCAGTTGACTACAAGGTGCCGGCGGGGCTCGATGGCGCGCTGTTCAAGCTGTACAACGCATCGTTTCCGGAGTACAGGGCGTTCATGATGTTCGTCGCCATCGGCATGCTGGCGAGCCTGTTTCTGGTGCTCAAGAAAACGCGCATCGGGCTGGTCATTCAGGCGGCGTTGACGCATCCCGAGACCACCGAGGCGCTCGGCCACAACGTACCGCGCGTGTTCGCGCTGGTATTTGCCGGCGGTTGTGCGCTGGCGGGACTTGCCGGGGTGATCGGCGGCAACGCCTTCATCACCGAGCCGGGTATGGCGCAGGCCGTTGGCGCAATCATCTTCGTGGTGGTCGTCGTCGGCGGCATGGGCTCGCTGGGCGGTGCGCTGATCGCGTCGCTGCTGATTGGCCTGATGCAGACCTTCGCCGTTGGCCTCGACTGGTCGTTCATCGGCGGCTTTCAGGCGCTCGGCATCGAAGTGACGCCAGAAACGTTTGGCTACCCGGTGTGGAAACTCAAACTTTCGCAGGTCGCGCCGATCCTGCCCTATCTGCTGCTGGTGGTGATGCTGATCGTGCGACCGAAGGGCATCATGGGGACGCGCGATGAGTAGCACCGCCCTGAAGCCTCTGCATTTCAAGCCGCTCAACGGCGTCCGCATCGTCGTCTGGAGTGCGTTTGCGGTAATCCTTCTGCTGCTGCCGCTGGCTGCCCAATCGAGCTTCGCGCTGACGCTGCTGTGCCTGACCGGTATCGCCGCCATCGCCTGCATGAGCTACAACATGCTGCTCGGCCAGGCGGGCATGCTCTCGTTCGGCCACGCCGTTTACACCGGTCTCGGCACCTTCGTTGCCATTCACGCGATGAACAAGGTTGCCGGCGGCTGGTGGCTGCCGATGTGGATGATTCCGCTGGTTGGGGGATTGGCCGGTCTGGTGTTTGGTGCCTTGCTTGGGTATGTGACGACGCGCAAGGCCGGTACGCCGTTCTCGATGATCACGCTCGGCGTCGGTGAACTGGTTTTTGCAGCGGCGTTGATGTTCCCCGAGTTCTTTGGCGGCGAGGCGGGCATCAACGCCAACCGTACTGCGGGAGAAGGCTGGCTGAAAGATCTCGGGCTGACGTTCGGGCCGCAGATTCAGGTGTACTACCTGATCGCGATTTACCTGTTCGTCTGTACGGCGGCGATGTACGCCTTCACGCAGACGCCGCTGGGCCGCATCGCCAATGCGGTGCGCGACAACGCCGAGCGGGCCGAATTCGTGGGCTACGACACCCGCTGGGTGCGTTACCTGATCGTCATGGCATCGAGCTTCTTTGCCGGTATCGCGGGTGGCCTGACGGCGATCAACGTCGAGGCCGCCACGGCCGATCTGCTGCATGGTGTGCGTTCCGGAGGTTACCTGCTGTTCACCTTCCTCGGCGGTGTTGGTTTCTTCTTCGGGCCGATCATTGGTTCGATCCTGCTGATCTTCGCGCTGGTCGTGCTGTCCGAATTCACCAAGGCCTGGCAGCTCTACGTCGGCATCGTGTTCCTGATCATGGTGGTGTACGCACCAGGCGGGTTCTCCGCCCTGATCATGCTCAACCTGCGCCGCGTGAAGTATGGCGAGTGGCGCAAGATGCGCTGGCCTTATGCCGGCATGCTGTTTTTTGGCCTGATCGCGCTGTGGGGCTTTGCCGCGGTCGTCGAGATGGCCTACCAGATTCAGGTAGCGGCCGGCTCCGGTACGGCATTGACGGTGGCGAAGATCCCGCTCGATGCGGCGAGCGCGGTGTCGTGGGCGACCGCCATCGCGGTATTGTTGATCGGCGGCTTCGGCTTCGAGGTCTGGCGCCGCAAGTTTAGGAAAGTGTGGGACGACGGCGAGGAACGCATCGCCGAGGCGATCAAGAAGGCGGAGGCAGCCATCGTATGAGTCAGCCCAATACGCCCATCGCACTCGAACTCTCGGCAGTGACCAAACGCTTTGGCAAGACCGAAATCATCCGTGGTGTCGATCTTGCGGTGAGGAAGGGCGAACGCGTCGCCGTGATCGGGCCGAACGGTGCCGGCAAGAGCACGCTGTTCAATCTGATCAGCGGCCGCTTCGAGCCCAGCAGCGGCAGCATCCGGTTGAACGGTGAGGACATCGTGGGCAGACGGCCCTACGAGATCAGTCGCCGCGGTCTGGCACGCAGTTTCCAGATTACCAATATTTTTTCCCGCCTGTCGGTTTTCGAAAACCTGCGTGCGGCCGCGCTCTACGCCAGCGGCCAGAAATACAGCTTCTGGAAGCCGCTGTCGAAGCTGACCGAGCTCAACGACCGTACCGAGGCGCTGATGGCCTCGATCGAACTCAAGCGGCGACGCGATGTGCCTGCCTCGCTGCTGACCTACTCCGAGCAGCGCGCGCTGGAGATCGGTATCACTATCGCCGGCGGCGGCGACGTCATCCTGCTTGACGAGCCGACGGCGGGCATGAGCCACTCCGAGACCGACCGCTTCGTGCACCTGATCCGCAACGTGACGGTCGGCAAGACCTTGCTGACCGTCGAGCACGACATGGGAGTCGTGTTCGGTCTCGCCGACCGCATTGCGGTGCTGGTTTACGGCGAAGTGATCGCCTTCGACACGCCGGACCGCGTGCGCGCCGATCCGAAAGTGAAAGAGGCCTATCTCGGCGCGGTACTTGAATCGGAAGGGGCGCACTGATGGCCGGTAACGACAACATCGCGCTCGAAGTCAGGGAGCTGCACGCTTTCTACGGCAAGAGCCACATCCTGCAGGGCGTCAATCTGCACGTGAAGGAGGGCGAAATCGTCGCGCTACTCGGCCGCAACGGTGCCGGCCGTTCGACGACGGTAAAGGCGATCATGGGCATGGTCGACAATCGTGGCGAAGTGCTCTGGCGCGGCAAGAACATTCTCGGCCGCAAGGCCTATGAGATTGCGCATCTCGGACTGGGCTACGTGCCGGAGAGCCGCGATATCTTCCCGAAGCTGACCGTGCACCAGAACCTGATGCTTGGCGAGAAAGGCGGCACGAAGCCAAGCCGCTGGTCGTTCGAGGACATGTACAGAATGTTTCCGCGGCTACGCGAGCGACAGAACACCGAGGCCGGCGTGCTCTCGGGCGGCGAGCAGCAGATGCTGACGCTGTGCCGCACGCTGATGGGCGACCCCGATCTGATCATGATCGACGAGCCGACGGAGGGACTGGCGCCGGCCATCGTGCAACTGGTGGCGGAATACCTCAAGGAGCTGAAGCGTCGCGGCATCAGCGTGGTGCTGGTCGAGCAGAAACTCGCTATCGCACTACAGATTTCCGACCGCGTCTACGTGATGGGCGACCGCCGTATCGTATTCGAAGGCACACCTGCCGAATTGAAGGCCGACGTCAATATCCGCAAGGAATGGCTGGAAGTCTGACGCAACGGCCCGCCGCTCAGGAAACGGCTGGCGATTGGTCTCCGGTGACATCCGGCGGCGCGACCAACTCCGACAGCCGAACCGGCTTGTGCACGGCATAGCCTTGGGCGTAGTCGACGCCCACCTCAATCAGTTTTTCAAGAATTTGCGGTGATTCGACCCATTCGGCAATCACCTGCATGCCAAGGGTGTGGGCGATGTCCGTCATCGATTTGACAATGGCTAGATCGCTGGCATTGCCGCACATGTCGACCACGTAGCTGCCGTCAATTTTCAGTTTGTCGACCGACAACCGCTTCAGATGCGCGTATGACGTGAATCCGCTGCCAAAATCATCCAGCGAGAAACCAACGCCGAAACGGCGCATTTCCACAATGAAGCGTTCGGCAGCTTCGAAGCTCTGGATTGCTGCGCTCTCCGTGATTTCAAACACCAGTTTCCGCGCCGGGAGACTTGCGTCGGCCAGCGCCTGGCGAAGCATGGAGATCACTGCCGGGTGAGTCAGGGAAGCCACCGACAAATTGACCGACAGGCTCTCAATGGCGTCGAGTACGGCCCAGTTTTCGCGCAACCACGCGAAGGTGTGACGCAGCACCCAGAGATCCAGCTCGTGCGAACGACCGAGGCGCTGCAGGGCGGCGACGAATTCGTATGGCGAAATTTTCTCGCCGGGTGCGTCGATGCCGAGCAGAATCTCGTAGCTCGGCAATTCGCCGGCTGCGGCGCTGATCGGCATCAGCATTTGCGCCCGGAGATAGAGGGCATCGCTATCAAGCAGGGACTCGACGCGGCCAACCCACTGCAGGCGTAACTCCTCGGTACGCAAGTCTTCGTTGCCCGGCTCGTACCGCTGTACCCGATTGCGTCCACCCGCCCCGGCTGCCAGGCAGGCAGCGTCAGCGCGACGCAACACCTCGTCCGTACTCAGCTGCCCAGCATCGAAGTCAAGCACGCCCACCGCAACGCCGATGCGGAAAACGTGCTCCCGATACGGGAAGGTGAAGTCCGTCAATTTGCGGCAAAGGTTCTGGGCGACCCGATTGGCTGCCGACGCCGCATGGTGCGGCAACAGAACAGAGAACACATCGTCGCGATAGATTCCCACGCAACTGTCGTTCCCTGCGCTTGCCTTGACGGTGTCGGCAAGCGTCTTCGTCAACTCATCAAGCGCGTCCAGCCCAGCGGATGCTCCGACGGCGCGCAACTGGTCGAACTCGATCAGGACAACGGCATGATGGGAGCCGCCGGATCCGGGCTGGTTGACCTCGGCCAGGCGACGCAGAAAGCCGCGCCGTGTCAGCAGATTGGTTACCGGATCGCGCTCGCTGCGACCGAGGGTGTCGGCGTAAGCGTCGTTGAGCAAGCTCGCTTCCGAGCGGTCAAGCAGGGGAACGTCGAGACTTTCGCGTGCTCGCAAGTGGTTCGATCGCATCCGGCGGCCGAATTCTTCGGCCGTCATTTCGAGCTTGTTGGTGGCCGCGCGATTGACGAAACCGAGATGACCGGTGTCCCGACTGCACCAGACCAATTGCACAGGCAGGCGTTGCTGCCCGACCTGCATGTCCCACCAGTCACCCAACTGCATGGCGAAGCGCGACGCGTCGTTCGCAGTCAGCGAGGTGTCCGGCGGGACGAACTTCGGCGCCACCACTGCGTCGGCAATCACTGCCGGATCGCCGTCGATCAGCAACGCCTCGAGTTGCCCGGAAAACCGGTCGCGCAGAGGCCGGTCGCTGACCACCTCGCGAAGCACCGTCGAGATTTCCCGGTACAGCGCCTTGCGAAGCGCAAGCGTAGCGGGGTCGTCCAGCCCCGCTGCGGCGACGGTGAGCGTCTGCTCAACAAGCTGGAGCGCATCCGCCCATGCTTGCGACGCGTCGCCGTAGCGCAGGGCAGTGAGGATGCAGTGCTGCCTGCAGACCTCATCGAGCAACCGGATCATGAGTCTGGGCAGTTTCCGCTCCGACAGACGGCGGGCGAAAACGCGATCAACGGCGGCACGGGCGACGCGCACGCGGTCGCGGCTTTCAAGCGCCTCGACGATACGGTCGACTCGCTCACGACGATCGCGACGCAGGGAGTCGACGTCCTGCTCGATGCTTTGCTGCGCGACCGCGAAGATACCGGCATCGCTGTCAGCCTGGTCGCAAATGCGCGACACCAGGGCGTCGAGGTTGCGTTTCAGCTTGCCGTCCAGCAGCTTGCCATCGTCTCCGGCGGCGAAGTTGTACTGGTCGATCAGATTGAGCACCTTGCGCGCGGGATGCTGCGGCGAGGAGGGAAACTCGCCGTCGCGCAACGCCAGCTTCAGCAGCGTCTGTTCGAGACGCTTGACCAATATCTCGATGTCGCCGTTAGCGCCAAAGTCGTGACTGGCCCGTTGAAACAGGCGTGTACACGTCGCCAATACTTCCGCGTGGGCAGCAGACACGATCGGTTGCACCGTTCCCGACTGCGCCGCTCGTGCCTTGAGCGCGTCCTGCACTGCGTCGATCGTGGTTTCGCTGAAGGCGGCACCGGTCGACGACGGCAGATCGCCGATCGCGCCCATAAGCTCGGCGACAGATGCCGGCGTTCCGGCGGGCGGTTGCGGCTCCGCCGCCACCAGTGCGGGGCCGAAACGACTGCGACCGGTGTTGACTCGGTGCGCCGCCCGCGACAGCGAATCGATCACGCCAAGCGGTCGCGTGGCCGGTGACGCGGCGTTCGTATCCAACTTGCCGCGCATACCGCTCACCAATTGGCGGGCCCCCGGGTCCGCCGTGGCCAGTGCCGACAGCGGGACACGCCGGTGACCGCTAGCGGCCCGCCCGCGTACGCCATGCGTGCTCACCGGGCGCGTCGCTTGCGGCACGGCGGTCAGCGTGCGAACGATGTCGTCCAGCAACGTCTCGACACGTTGCCGCGTTATCATCGAAAGCACTTGGCATAAGGAACGTCCACCGGCAGCCGGGAGCTTGGCGATGGTCACGGCAGCGCGCAGCTCGCGCAATGTTGCTTCCGGCGCGAAGGGTGATTTCCCTCTGACAACCGGTTGCCCGGTCAGCCGACTGAAGCGCAGTTCCGCGCTGTCGAGTTTGGCGGCGAGCGCCTCGTGACACTGCTTGATCACGGCGGAGATTGCCAGATAGTCTTCCAGTTCGTCGGCATGCATCAGCCGCAGATCCGCCGGCGCTGCTGCGTTGGCGTCGTCGCTCACCGCCTGGTTCTGGTCGAAGCGCAACAACGCCATTGCGCAGAAGTGATCGAGAATAGGCGCCGTTTGTGTCGACAACACGGTGCGGGCCGTGAGGTACTCGTTACGCATGGAATACACGCTTGCCTCTCCCTCCAGTGCGCCGAGCCGGTCGGTCGTCATGCTGAGGGCTTCGGAGCCGAAGTCGCGCAGGAAAGCGGCGAATATCGCGCGGCAACGTGACCGCAGTCCGGCGAATTCCGCATTCCCGGGCGCGGTATCGGCGGCGACCGCGGCGGGCTGCCGCCGCGGCGCGGCGATGACACTGGGCGCGGCTTCCAGGCAGGCACGCCAGGCATCGGGCAGGGCACGTATGGCCACGCCAACGCAGGAATCCGATGCGTGGACGACGCGTGCAGCGAGCGGACCTAACCCCACGGCCTGCGCAGAGGTCTCGCCGTCCAGCCGGGGGCGCACGCGAACTTCGAAACCGACCGACTCTGCCAGAGCGGCCGGCGGCTGTTGGTCGGCAAATTCGAGACGAATCCCGGACGACGAAAAGTCGACCGCGACCGCGTCGAATTCGGCAACGGCAGTCTCCAGCACGACCGGGACGCGCGTCCGCCGGCGAGCTCCAGCGCGGCGATCCCCGACAGCCTGCAAAACTGGAAATTCCATGGTCTACTCCGCCGCACTGAGCAAACGGATGAGTGCCTGCCCGCGCGATATCACCATTGCCAACGACGTTGCGTCACACGTGCACGGCGATCCGCATGCAATCACCCGCATGTGACCCGTTCGCAATCTTTTCTTACCCCTCGATAATCATAAGGCAAAGTCACGCCCTGCCGGCCATGCAACGTCCATCTCCGGCACAAGGCCGTGGCGGCAGGGCAGCCGCCGCATTGTCGTGGTGTACGGCGTTGACTGGGAATGGCGCCATGGATGATGGCTCGCTGCTGGCATTGAGGTACCACGCACCGCACTCCCCGGAGTTTGCCGGTAGCGGCAACCAAGCGCCGGGCGCGAGGCACGGGGCCGCAATCAGCGCGTGTGTCGAACGCCGCGCAACACTACGCACTACGCGGCCACGCACTTCGCCTTGATCTCGGCCGGTACCTCCACCGCACGCATCCGGTCTCCGTCGCGGACGCAGAAGGCCCGAATCTCCGTGCCTTCGCAGATAAGGGTTTCGCCGCGCATCACGATGTGCTGCATGATGAACACCTTCGGACGCCATTCGGTAATTTCAGTGTGGATTTCGATGCTTTCGCCATAGGTGGCGGGTTTCATGAAGCGGGTGTTGATCTCCAGCAGCGGCGTGCCGATGATGCCGGTGGTTTTGACCAGTTCGCGCCACGGGGGTACGCCGTGGCTCACGAAGTAGTGCAGCGAGGCAGCATCCATCCATTTCGAAAAGTTCGGAAAGAACACGATCCCGGCGGGATCGCAGTCGCCGAACTGTACGTCGACTTTGAAAACGGTTTTCATAATCAGCAAACATTAGCGCAGCTTCCGTCAACGCAGATGCCGCCAGTCACGGCGACCGGGCGTTTGGTGCGCTCGCTCCAAAGGCCACTCATCTACATGACGCGCAGCGCCGGCGACGTAAACTCACGAACTGACTGAATGCCCGGATCGGTCGGCGCACGTCGTGCGGCGGCAGATCGGAGCGTCGAAACGCACCATTTCTGGAGGACTGCTTTCCCATGACTACCCGCTACGAAGTACGCGATGGCGTTGCCATCCTCACGCTCGACAATCCTCCGGTCAACGGCCTTTCCTACGGGCTGCGCGTGGCCTTTGCGGAAGGGCTGGACAAAGCCAACGCCGATGCCGCAGTCAAGGCGATCGTCGTCACCGGCGCCGGCAAGGCGTTCTCCGGCGGCGCCGACATCAAGGAGTTCGGCTCGCCGAAAGCGGTGGCAGAGCCGAATCTGCTGTCGCTGATCCGTGCCTGCGAGCTGTCGGCGAAGCCGATCGTCGCTGCCATTCACAGCGTGGCGATGGGCGGCGGACTGGAACTCGCGCTCGGTTGCCACTATCGCGTCACCGCACCCGGCGCCAACATCGCGTTGCCGGAAGTCAAACTGGGCCTGATCCCCGGCGCCGGCGGCACGCAACGCCTGCCGCGTGTGCTCGGCGTCGAGGCCGCGCTGAACATGATCGTCTCCGGCGAACCGGTCAAGAGCGAGTTCATCGCCAGTTTCCCCGGCCAGAAATTGTTCGACAAGGTGATCGAGGGCGATCTGCTTGCCGGCGCCATCGCCTTCGCGCTGGAAAAAGCCGATGCGCGTCCGCTGCCGCTGGTGCGCGACCTCAGGGTCGGCCATCCGGAAGCCGATGGCTACTTCAAGTTCGCGCTGAATACGGTCACTGCGATGGCCAAGAACTTCCCGGCGCCGAAGAAGTGCGTCGAGGCAGTGCAGAACGCCACCAGGATGAAGTTCGACGACGGCATGAAGGCCGAGCGCGAAATCTTCACCAACCTGATGTTCACGCCGGAATGCGTGTCGCTGCGTCACCTGTTCATCGCCGAGCGCGCGGCGTCGAAGATTCCCGATGTTCCCGAAGACACCAAGATTCGCGACATCAGGAAGGTCGGCATCATCGGCGCCGGCACCATGGGCGGCGGCATTGCGATGAACTTCCTGAATGCCGGCGTTCCGGTCGTCGTGCTCGAAATGAAGCAGGAAGCCATCGACAAAGGTTTTGGCGTCATCCGCAAGAACTACGAGGCGCAGGTCGCCAAGAAGAAGCTCAAACAGGACAAACTGGACGAGCGCATGGGCCTGCTGTCGAGCACGCTCGACTACGCCGATCTGAAGGATTGCGACCTCATCATCGAGGCCGTATTCGAGGAAATCGGCGTCAAGGAAAAGGTGTTCCAGGCGCTTGACGCCGTCGCCAAGCCCGGTGCCATCCTGGCGTCGAATACCTCGACGCTGGACGTCGACAAGATCGCCAACTTCACCAAGCGGCCGCAGGACGTCGTCGGCATGCACTTCTTCTCGCCGGCCAACGTGATGAAACTGCTCGAAGTGGTGCGCGGCGAAAAGACGGCGAAAGACGTGCTCGCCACCGTCATGGCGATCTCGAAGAAGATCAAGAAGGTGGCCGTGGTGTCGGGCGTATGCGACGGCTTCATCGGCAACCGCATGATCGAGCAGTACGGCCGTCAGGGCGGCTTCCTGCTCGAAGAAGGCTGCACGCCGCAACAGGTCGACAAGGCGATCGAAAAATTCGGCTTCGCGATGGGCCCGTTCCGCATGGGTGACCTTGCCGGCAACGACATCGGCTGGGCGATCCGCAAGCGCCGCTATGTGGAAAAACCCAACCTGCGCTACAGCAAGACGGCCGATCTGCTCTGCGAGATGGGCCGCTTCGGCCAGAAGGTCGGCAAGGGCTGGTACGACTATCAGGCCGGCAAGCGTGACGCGATTCCGAATGCCGAAGTCGAGGCGATGATCGTCAAGCACCGTGAAAGCCTCGGTATCACGCCACGCAAAATCAGCGACGACGAGATCGTGCACCGCCTGGTGTTCTCGCTGGTCAACGAGGCAGCGCGCATTTTGGAAGAAGGCATTGCCAACAAGGCGAGCGATATCGACATCGTCTACATCTATGGCTACGGCTTCCCGGTGTATCGCGGCGGCCCGATGAACTACGCCAATCAGGTCGGCCTGTTCAACGTTGCCCAGATGATGAAAAAGTTCCAGCAGAACCCGCTCGACGACGCCGCATTCTGGGAGCCGGCGCCGCTGATCAAGAAGCTGGTGGCGGAAGGCAAGCAGTTCGTGTGATGCAGGTTTCCTCTCCCGCGGCGCGGGAGAGGGCGGTCGAGTGGCCGCGTAGGGGCAAGCGGGCGCGCGAACCGCGGCCCTCGGCCCGACCCGCAGCCGTGTGTTGGGACAGAGGCGGAGCCCGTGCCGCTTGCCGTTGGCAGCAAGTCATGGCCGAAGCGCGAATTTGGAGGAGCGTGAGTTCGTGATCAAGAAAGCACTACTGGCAGTCATCGGGCTGATCGCCGCGTTCGCGTTGGTGGTGGCGGGCAAGACGCTGCTTACCTCGTCTAAGCAGCTCAACGTTGCGCCGGAGAAACCGGTTGCCGTGGATGCCGCGGCGGCGGCTGCCCGGCTGGCCAGCGCGGTCAAGTTGCAGACGGTGTCGTCGGCAACCGACCCCGAGTTCAACGGCGACGCCTTCCGTGCGCTGCACGCGCACCTGCAGGCGAGCTTTCCCAGGTTGCATGCCGCGCTCAAGCAGGAGCGCGTCGGCAGCTATGGCCTGCTCTACACCTGGCCGGGCAGCGATGCCGGCACCAAACCGATCGCACTGCTGGCGCATCAGGATGTGGTGCCGGTGGCGCCGGGCACCGAGAAAGACTGGCAGCAACCGCCGTTTGGCGGTGTCATCGACGGTGGCTTCATCTGGGGCCGGGGCGCCTGGGACAACAAGGGCAACCTGATGTCGCAACTGGAGGCCGTCGAGATGCTGGTCGCGTCGGGTTTCCAGCCGCGCCAGACGGTGTACCTGTTCTTTGGTCAGGATGAAGAAGTCTCCGGCCATCGCGGCGCCGAGGTGCTTGCCAAACGCTTCAAGGCGGAAAACATCAAGGTCGACTTCATCCTCGACGAAGGCACGCTGATCGTCGAGGGCATCCTCAAAGGGCTCGACAAACCGGCGGCGCTGGTGGGCATGGCGGAGAAGGGCTATCTGACGGTGCTGATGACGGCGACTGCCACGCCGGGCCATTCGTCGATGCCGCCGCCGACGGCGCGGCAATCGGCCATCGGCATGCTGAGCGCCGCACTGACGCGCCTCGAAGACAAGCAATTCCCGATCGAGATTCGTGGCGTGGCGGCTGAGATGTTCGACGCGCTGGCGCCGGAAATGAATTTCGGCAACCGCGTCGTGCTGTCCAATCTCTGGTTGACCAAATCGCTGGTCGAGTCGCAGCTCGCCAAAAGTGCCAGCACCGCCGCCATGCTGCACACCACGACGGCACTGACCGTCGTCAACGCCGGCGAGCGCGACAACGTGTTGCCGGGCCGCGCCAATGCACAGGTGAACTTCCGTGTGCTGCCGGGCGACAACTCGGACGACGTCATCAAACACACGCTGCTGGCGGTGGGCGAAGCGCCAATCAAGGCCGAGAAGAAACCCGGTTATTCGGAGCCGTCGAAAGTGGCGCGTACCGACGCGCCGGGCTATCAGGCCATTGCCAAAACGATCCGCCAGTTGCACCCGGATGTGGTGGTGGCGCCTTCGCTGATGCTCGGTGCCACCGATGCGCGGCACTTCGACGACGTCGCCGACAACGTCTACCGCTTTTCGCCGGTGCGTGCCGGGCCGAACGATCTGCCGCGCTTTCACGGCACCAACGAGCGCATCTCGGTGGCGAACTACACCGAAATGATCCAGTTTTATTACCAGTTGCTGAAGAACGCGACGGGCGCCGCGAAATAACGAAGCAAGTTCGCCGACGCCGACCCGACCCCGATTTTGATTTGTTGAGGAGAGCCACATCATGACCGACGCCGTAATCGTAAGCACCGCCCGCACCCCGCTTGCCAAAAGCTGGAAGGGCGCTTTCAACATGACGCACGGCGCCACGCTCGGTGGCCACGCCATCGAGCACGCCGTCAAGCGCGCCGGCATCGACCCGGCGGAAATCGACGACGTGCTGATGGGCTGCGCCAACCCGGAAGGCGCCACCGGCTGGAACATCGCGCGCCAGGCGCTGCTGCGCGCCGGCCTGCCCGACAGCGTGGCCGGCGCCACGGTCAACCGCTTCTGCTCTTCGGGTCTGCAGACCATCGCGATGGCGGCGCAGCGCATCATCGCCGGCGAGGGCGACATCTTCGTTGCCGGCGGCGTGGAATCGATCTCCTGCGTGCAGCAGGAGATGAACATGCACATGTTCAAGGATTCCTGGCTGGACAAGAACAAGCCGACCATCTATTGGAACATGATGCAGACGGCGGAAAACGTCGCCAAGCGCTACAACGTCGCGAAAGAGCGCATGGACCACTTCGGCGCCGAGAGCCAGCAGAAGGCCTGCGCCGCACGCGATGCCGGCAAGTTCGACGACGAAATCGTGCCGATCACGGTGACGGCGGGCGTCGCCGATCCGAAGACCGGCATGACGACCAAACAGGTCACCGTCGGCAAGGACGAAGGTCTGCGCGACGGCACCACCTACGAGGCGGTGGCCGCCATTCGCACCGCCGTTCCGGGCGGCGTGGTCAGCGCGGGCAATGCCTCGCAATTCAGCGACGGCGCCGGCGCCTGCGTGGTGATGAACGGCAAGCTCGCCGAGCAGCGTGGCCTCAAGCCGCTGGGCATCTTCCGTGGCTTCGCGGTGGCCGGCTGCAACCCCGACGAAATGGGCATCGGCCCGGTATTCGCGGTGCCGAAGGTGCTCAAGCGTCTGGGCCTGTCGGTCAAGGACATCGACCTCTGGGAACTCAACGAAGCCTTCGCCGTGCAGGTGCTCTACTGCGCCGACACGCTGGGCATTCCGATGGACAAGCTCAACGTCAACGGTGGCGCGATCGCCGTCGGCCATCCGTATGGCATGAGCGGTCAACGCCTGGTCGGCCACGCGCTGATCGAAGGCAAGCGCCGCGGCGCCAAACTCGTCTGCGCGACGATGTGTATTGGTGGCGGCATGGGGGCGGCGGGGATTTTTGAGGTGGCGTAAGCGCCGCTTTGCTCTGTGCCATCGTAGGGTGGGCAACTTGTTTGCCCACGCGAACGGTGGCGAATCGCGTGAGGGGTTACGCGTGGGCAACGAGTTGCCCACCCTACAGCTTTACAGAACAAACGGCGTCGGCATTGGGCATAGAGCACGAAATTGGCATTTGTTGACTTTATGGGAAAACATGCTCTGAGCCCTTATCCAATGGGTATTTCAGCAAAAAGCTGATGCACAAACCCAACTACGCAGAACGGAGACTGAGAGTGCGGGCGACGCTGGATTTCTTTCTCAACGACTGGCTCAAGGTCGGCGAGTTGTCGGCGCGGCCGCGCTTTGCCGATCACAGCGTCGAGACCTTTGGCGCGGTGCTTGATACCGCCGAGAAGATCGCCAAGGCGAAGTACGCGCCGTTCAACCGGCTGGTCGACACCGAGGAGCCGCGCACCGAGACCGCGGCCGACGGCACGCTGCGCGTGGTGCTGCCGCAGGCGACGCACGACGCCTGGGCCGCCTACGCCGAATCCGGCATGCTCTCCGCCGCGCAGGACTACGACTGGGGCGGCATGCAGTTGCCTTACACCGTCGAAGCAGCGGCGCACTCGATCTTCAGCAAGGCGTCGGTGAGCATCAGCTGGGCGATGCTGACTACCGGCAACGCGAACCTGCTGATGGTGCATGGCACGCCGTTGCAGAAAGAGGTCTTTGCCCGCAACGAATTCGCCGGCCGCTGGATGGGCACGATGTGCCTGTCGGAGCCGCAGGCGGGCTCGTCGCTGTCCGACATCGCGACGCGCGCCGAGCTGGAGGACGAGACCGACGCGCTCGGTCCGCGCTATCGCCTGACCGGCAACAAGATGTGGATTTCGGGCGGCGAGCACGAGATCACCGAGAACATCGTGCATCTGGTGCTGGCCAAGATCCCCGATGCCGACGGCAAACTGGTGCCGGGCACGCGCGGGATTTCGCTGTTCATCGTGCCGAAATTTATTCCCTCCCCTTCAAGGGGAGGGTCAGGGTGGGGATGGGGTTCGTCCGCGCCATCGTCAAACCCCATCCCCCTCCCAACCTCCCCCTTGAAGGGGGAGGAGTGTGTGCTCGGCGAACGCAACGATGTCACGCTCGCTGGCCTCAATCACAAATGCGGCTGGCGCGGCACCACCAACACGCTGCTCAACTTTGGCGAGGGCAAGTTCACGCCAGGCGGCAAGGCAGGCGCCATCGGTTACCTCGTTGGCAAGCCCGGCGGCGGGCTTGCCTGCATGTTCCACATGATGAACGAGGCGCGCATCGGCGTCGGCCTCGCGGCGACCATGCTAGGCATGGCGGGCTACGAGGCATCGCTCGACTATGCCAAGCAGCGCGTACAGGGGCGACCCGTTCAATCGCCCGTTCGCCCTGAGCCAACAGGCGAAGGGTCTGCTCACGTATCGAACCCTTCGGCGTCCGCCTCAGGGCGAACGGAGATGAAAAAGAACGTCGAGCAGAAACCGGTGCCCATCATCGAGCATGCCGACGTCAAGCGCATGTTGCTGGCGCAAAAGGCGTACTGCGAAGGCGCACTGGCGCATGCGCTGTACTGCGCGCGGCTGGTGGACGAGGCGCGCACCGGCGAGGGCGAGGCCGCCGCCGAGGCCAAACTGCTGCTCGAAGTGCTGACGCCGATTGCCAAGAGCTGGCCGAGCGAATGGTGCCTTGAGGGGAACTCGCTGGCGATCCAGATTCACGGCGGCTACGGCTACACGCGCGATTTCCCGGTGGAACAATATTGGCGCGACAACCGCCTGAACATGATTCACGAGGGCGCGCATGGCATTCAGGCGCTCGATCTGCTCGGCCGCAAGGTGACGATGAACGGTGGCGCGGGCCTCGCGCTGCTGGCTGCGCGAATGAACGACACCATCACGAGGGCGATGCAACAACCCGACCTCGCCGGGCACGCGCAGGCGCTCGCAGGCGCCCTGCAACGCGTGGGCGCGGCGACCAAGGCGGCGTGGTCGACCGGCAATCCGACCGAAGCGCTGGCCAACGCCACGCCGTATCTGCAAGCGTTTGGCCATACGGTGCTGGCGTGGATCTGGCTCGACGTGGTTTTGGCCCTGCCCATGGCGGGCGACGACCGCCATGCACCGTTCATCGAAGGCAAACGCGCCGCGATGCGCTATTTCTTCCACTACGAATTGCCGAAGATCGACGCCTGGCTGGGCGTGGTCAGCAGTCGTGATATGACTTGTGCCAGTGTTTCACTGGAGGCATTTTGATGAAACGGGATGATGTGTTGCGCATGGTCGGCGCCGTGATGATGTTCGCCGGAGGATTTCTCGGCGCACAGGGCACCGCATGGGGCTGGACCACGGCGATTTTGGGCTGCGGATTGATGCTGCTGGTCATCTGGCTGCAGAACCGCGACAAGTAACGAAGCAAGTAACGAATTCAGGCTTTTCAGGAGGACTTCATGACCATTCGCAACGTCAAGGCGCTGTTTGATTTGACCGGCAAGCGCGCGCTGATTACCGGCGGTTCGCGCGGGCTGGGCCTGCAAATCGCGCATTCGCTGGGCGAAGCGGGCGCCAGGGTGGTGCTGTCCTCACGCAAGCAGGCCGAGCTCGATGAAGCGGTGGCCGAGTTGAAAGCGGCCGGCATCGACGCCTCCGCGATCGCCGCCGACTGCGGCGACACCGAGGGCGCGCTGGCGCTCGCCGGCGAGGCGATCAATCGGCTCGGCGACGTCGACATTCTGGTCAACAACGCCGGCGCCACCTGGGGCGCCCCGGCGGAGGATCATCCGCTGGAAGCCTGGGACAAGGTGATGAATCTCAACGTGCGCGGCATCTTCGTGCTGACGCAGGCGATCGGCAAGGCGAGCATGATTCCGCGCAAGACCGGCAGCGTGATCAACGTCGCTTCCATCGCCGGGCTCGGCGGCAATCCGCCGTTCATGAAAACCATTGCCTACAACACGTCGAAGGCCGCGGTGATCAATTTCACCCGCACGCTGGCGGCCGAGTGGGGGCGCTACGGCATCCGCGTCAATGCGCTGGCGCCGGGCTTTTTCCCGAGCAGGATGACCAAGGGGCTGCTGCAACAGGCGGGCGGCGCCGACGAAGTGGCAAAGCATGCACCGTTGAACCGCATCGGCGACGACGAAGATCTGAAAGGCGCAGCGTTGCTGTTCGCCTCCGACGCCGGCAAACACATCACCGGGCAGACGCTGGCGGTGGATGGTGGCGTGTCGGTGGTTACTGGCGGATAGCCAAATTGATGACGGCGGGCGATGCCCGCCCTACCCACGGAGCATCGAATTGAACAACCAACGCATCGTCCTCGCCTCCCGCCCGATGGCCGCGCCGTCGACGGAAAACTTCCGGCTTGAGGAAGTGGCACTCGCGCCGCTCGACGACGGCCAGGTCCGCATCAAAAACGCCTACCTCTCGCTCGACCCGTACATGCGTGGCCGCATGAGCGACGCCAAGAGCTATGCGCAGCCGCAGCCGTTGCACGAGACCATGATCGGTGGCACCGTCGGCGAGGTGGTCGAGTCGCGCAACCCGGCCTTCGCCGTCGGCGACAAGGTGGTCGGCATGGGTGGCTGGCAGCTTTACTCGACGGCCACCGGGCGCGGCGACATCCGCAAGGTCGACACCACGCACATTGCGCTATCGGCCTACCTCGGCGTGGTCGGCATGCCGGGCATGACGGCGTGGTACGGACTGAACAAAATCTGCGAGCCGAAGGCGGGCGAAACGGTATGCGTCGATGCCGCGTCCGGCGCGGTGGGCTCCGTGGTGGGCCAGCTCGCCAAGCTCAAGGGTTGCACGGTGATCGGCATTGCCGGCGGCCGCGACAAGTGCGACTACGTGACCGGTGAGCTCGGCTTCGATGCCTGCATCGACTACAAGGCGCATCCCGAGCCGAAGGATTTCTATGCCGCGCTGAAGGCAGCGACGCCGCGCGGCATCGATGGCCATTTCGAGAACGTCGGCGGCAGCATTCTCGATGCCGTGATGCTGCGCATGAACGCATTCGGCCGCATCGCCATGTGCGGCATGATCTCGGGTTACAACGGCGCGCCGATCCCGATGGCGGCGCCGCAACTGATTTTGCAGTCGCGCCTGAAAGTGCAGGGCTTCATCGTCAGCGAACACATGGAGCACTGGCCGGTCGGCCTGACCGAACTGGGTACGCTGGTGGCGACCGGCAAACTCAAGTATCGGGAATCGGTGGCCGACGGCCTGGCCAACGCGCCGCAGGCCTTCTTCGATTTGCTCAAGGGCAAGAATTTCGGCAAACAACTGGTGAAACTGGCATGACCACGGCAGCGGACACGAAAACGATCGTCATCACCGGCGCGGCATCGGGCTTCGGGCTCGAATTCGCGCGGCTCGGCGCGCAGCGCGGCTACAACATCGTGATGGCGGACGTGGAGCAGGGCGCACTCGACGCTGCGGCCGCGGAGATCGCCGCGACCGGTGTGCCGGTACTGGCGCAGCGTGTGGACGTGTCGAAACACGAGCAGATCGAGGCCCTTGCCGCCGCGACCCGGGCGCGCTTTGGCGCACCGCACTGGCTGTTCAACAATGCCGGCGTCGGCTCCGGCGGCCTGGTCTGGGAGAACTCGCTCAAGGACTGGGAGTGGGTGCTCGGCGTCAATCTGATGGGCGTCGTCTACGGCGTCAAGGCGTTCACGCCGATGATGCTGGAACGGGCGAATGCCGAGCCGGACTATCGCGGCTGCATCGTCAATACGGCGTCGATGGCGGGCATGCTCAACGCGCCGACGATGGGCGTCTACAACGTGTCCAAGCACGCCGTGGTGTCGCTGACCGAAACGCTGTATCAGGATCTGAAGCTGGTCAGCGACCAGGTAACGGCATCCGTCCTCTGCCCGTATTTCATTGCCACCGGCATCGCCAATTCGCATCGCAACCGCCCGACCGAGCTGAAGAACGACGACGGCCCCACGCTGTCGCAACTGGTCGCCCAGGCGCAAACCAGCAAGGCGGTGACTTCGGGCAAGGTGACTGCCGCGATGATGGCGGCGGCGGTGTTCGACGCGGTGGACCACGGCCGCTTCTACATCTTCAGCCATCCGCATGCGCTCGGCAACGTAGCGACGCGGATGAACGACATCACGGCGGTGCGCAACCCGACCGATCCGTTCGCCGAGCGGCCCGAGATCAGCGCCGCGCTGAAGGCGAAGCTGCGCGGCTGACGCGCGGCGCCGGCTGCGAAACGAGATGGCGGCCTGCCCCTGCGGATTGCCCGGCGACTACCGCCAGTGCTGCGGCCGCTATCACGCCGGGGCGTACTACCTGCTGGCGCCGACGCCCGAGGCGCTGATGCGTTCGCGCTACAGCGCCTACGTGCTGGGCCTGCGCGACTACCTGCTTGACACCTGGCACGCCTCCACGCGGCCGGAGCAGATGGAGCGTTTTGATTCCGGCGTGAAGTGGCTCGGGCTGACCGTCAAGCGCGCGTGGACCACATCCGACCACGAAGGCTTCGTCGAATTCGTTGCCCGCAACCGCCCGCCGGGCGGCGGCCCGGCGCAGCGGCTGGAGGAACTGAGCCGGTTCCTGCGCGACGACGGCACCGGGGGCCGCTGGCAGTATGTCGACGCAATGATTCGCTGACGACGGACTAGCGATGGGCAATCAGCTTTTCGTCATAACACGCATTGAAACAAGGCATTCAACGACAAAAACCTAATAGTCGACTTTTCGCCATTTGTGCACGTAGATCGCATGTGATCTACGTTTCTTCGAAAAGCTGCTACTTGCCATTGCCTGAAAGTCGCGCCGTTTTCGTCTGACACGGCATGCCGACGACGCCCGACCGTTTCCGCCACTCGCCAACGCCAAGCGTCGTGCACGATCGCGGCTGCGGCGGAACCCGCAATGCTGGTGCGCGACCATCGGCGATAATGGGCCCCTACAAGGGCAGACATGGGGTTGATCGATGATTGAGCGCGCTGCGAACGCACGCCGCATGAAGACCGCCGCCGTGCCGACGGTCATTGTGTTGGCGGCCCTGCTCGCGTTACCCGAGCCGGTATCGGCGCAGGGCGCGGTGACCGCTAGCGATCTGCAAACGCGCTGCGCGGTCAATTCGATTCCCAATGCTGAGTCGCTCACCATTTCCTGGACCGGCGAGTGCAGTGGCGGCCGCGCCAATGGTGTCGGCGACGTCATTGCATTCAGCGCCGGCAAGCTCCGCTACATCCTGCGCGGCCAGTTCCGCAACGGCGATCTGCTGCGCCAGGACAACGTTCGCGATTGCGCCGGCGACGCGTGCGCCGATGACGTGCCGCGCAGTCTGCTGCGGCTGCACGAGCAGGCCGCCGCGTCTGCCGCCAACGTCGTGCCGGCGCCACCGGCGGCCGCACCCGCCGCGCCGCAAATCCAGCGTGAAGTGCGCGCCGTCGATGGCATCTATCGCGGTCAGATAACGGTCGATCCGGTCACCGGCGCATTGAGCGGCGACGTCCGCGCCCAGTACAACGACGGTCGCAGCTTCGAGGGAACGCTACGCAACAGCCGCAAAGAAGGCGTCGGCACCTATGCCTGGCCGGATGGCCTGCGCTACAGCGGTCAGTGGCGCGACGATCTTCAGGATGGCAAAGGCACGCTGACGTTCGCCAATGGCGACGTCTACGAGGGCGATTTCGTGAAGAACGAACGCACCGGTACCGGCACCCTGCGTTACAAGTCCGGTGGCGGCTACAGCGGCCAGTGGCTGCGCGGCGCCCGCGAGGGCCGTGGCGTGGAGGAATGGCCAAACGGGCAACGCTACGACGGCACCTGGAAGAACAATCGCAAGGACGGCACCGGCGCCATGCGCTTCCCGGACGGCGACACCTACGACGGCGACTGGCGTGACGACCGCGCCAGCGGCAAAGCCGACATCCTGTTTGCCAGCGGCGACTCCTACACCGGCGCCGTCCGCGACGGGGTTGCCCACGGCCAGGGCATCATGCGCTGGGGCTCGGGCGACCGTTTCGAAGGCGAATTCGACGCCGGTAAACCGACGCCGCGCGGCGTGATGACCTTCTTCGCCGAGGTCGCTGCGGCGAGTCTGCCGGCCGCGGAGCCTGAACCACCGCCGCCCGTGCTGCCGACCACGCCTAACCCGACCGCACCGTCGCGTGCCAATCTGTGTGCCTCGGCTTACAACGCGGCGCGCGACATTGCGGCGCTGAAGCGTTTCATCGATTCCTTCCCCGACGACGAATGCGAACGTCATGCGTTGGCGAAGCAGAAGATTGCGGCTTGGGAGGAGCAGGCGCGGGTTGCCGCCCGTGCCGCCAGCAAGGCGCTGGAAGAGCGGCAGGCCAATGCACGCGCTTTCGTCGGCAGCACTGTCGCTTTCCGCCAGGAGTTTCCGTTTTGTGTTTCAGGAACCGGAGCAAGCTGCCAGCGCGTGGTTTATGTCTTCGATGTCAAGGCCAAAGTGCGCGACATCGACGTCCAAAAAGGCAGAGCGCAAGTACAAATCAGCGAAGTCACCTCACTGGGCAATGAAAAAGGCGCACCATCGCAACTCTTCGCCGACGGGCGTACCGCCGCCACGGCCGATTTCCGCTCGCGGGTGGTCGGCACGGTCGCATCGAAAACCTTCGCAGAAGTGGGGCTGGTCGGGCTGTGACGATGTAACGCTATGCACGGCGTTCCGACTGGTCACGCCCGCCGAATACTGGTATGGTTCCCGCTGTCATACGAGTTGAGGCCCTGCGTGTCGAGTCCGTCCAGTCAACTGCTAGCAACCCATGCCAATTGCCTGCCGGTCGGTACGCGTGTCGCGGACTTCGAGATCGTCGGTCTGATCGGCGAGGGCGGCTTCGGCATCGTCTATCTCGCCAAAGACACCTCGCTCGATCGCATCGTCGCCCTGAAGGAATTTATGCCGGCGGCATTCGCCGGACGCATCGACGGTGTGCGCGTTGCGGTTCGCGCGGTCAACCACAAGGCAACCTTCGACGCCGGTCTCAAGAGCTTCATCAACGAAGCCAAGATGCTGGCGAAGTTCGCCCACCCGGCGCTGGTCGAGGTATTCCGCTTCTGGGAGGGCAACGGCACTGCCTACATGGCCATGCGCCTCTACAAGGGCGAAACGCTGCGTCAGGTGCTTGCTCAGGGGACTGAAGACTTCACCGAGGAGCGTATCGCGCAGGTGATGGGGCCGATTTTCGACGCGCTGGAGATGTTGCACCGCGAGCAAGTGTTCCACCGCGACATCGCGCCGGACAACATCATGCTGGCCGATGGCCGTTCGGTGCTGCTCGACTTCGGCTCGGCGCGCAAGATCATCGGCGATGCCACCCAGGCACTGACCACCGTGCTGAAGCCGGGCTACGCGCCGGTCGAGCAGTACAGCGACGACGGCACCATGAAGCAGGGTGCCTGGACCGACGTCTATGCGCTCGGCGGCGTGCTTTATCACCTTGCCACGGGCAAGCCGCCCTTGCAGGCGGTGTCGCGCATGCTGTCCGATCCGCTGCCGACGGTCAATCAGGTCACCGGCGACAAATTCTCGATCTCTTTCTCGCAGGCAGTCGCGAAAGCGATGAGCGTGCACATCGACAACCGCTTTCAGACCGTTACCGCCTTCCGCGAAGCACTTGGCTGGAACGTCGGCCTGCAGCCACGGGTGGTTACGCTGCCCAGCCCGCAGGTGTGGCTGGAACCGGACAACGCACCGCGCACCGGACCGAAACCGCCGCCGGTGGCCGCGCCCGACCGCAACGAGCCGCACCTGCGCGGCGAGCGAGCGCCTGCCGTGCGCGCCGAAGCTGGGCCATCGCGAACACCGTTGATCGCCGGTGCCGTTGCGCTTGCACTCGCGGTAGGCGGTGGCGCGTACTGGCTGACCCGAAAGCCGGCGCCGTCGCCGATCGCGGCGGCAACGCCGACCCCGGCCCCGACGCCGGCCGCTCCCGCGCCAGCGGCGACGACGCCGAGTACAACGGCCAATCCGACGACCGAAAGCGGCGGGCAAAGCGCACCGAATGCGCTGCCGACCGCTGTCGGCACCGTGAAGTTCGACATCAAGCCACCGAGTCGGATCGATGTCGATGGCATCGCTAAAGGATTGTCGCCACCGGTCACCGAACTCAAGTTGCCGGCCGGCAAGCACACCATCGAAATCATCAACAAGTCAAACCGCGTCAGCAAGACAGTCGAAGTGACGGCGGACGCTTCGGTGACGGTTTCGCATAGTTTCCAATGATGCCGGCAATGTCGATTACCCAATTCCGCGAGAAGAGACCATGACCGCTTCTTCTGCCACAGCTTCCAGTGCGATGCCGCCCGGCACGCGACTCGGTGAATTCGAAATTACCGGCGTTATCGGGGAAGGCGGCTTCGGCATCGTCTACAGTGCGCGCGACTCGAGCCTCGACCGTATCGTCGCCATCAAGGAATACCTGCCGACCGCGTTCGCCAGTCGCACCGCGGCAGGTACCGTGCAGGTGCGTTCGGAGGAGCACACCAAGACGTTCAACGCCGGCCTGTCGAGCTTCATCAACGAGGCGCGGATGCTGGCCAAGTTCTCGCATCCGGGCTTGGTCGAAGTCTTCCGCTTCTGGGAAGGTAACGGCACCGCGTACATGGCAATGCGCTATTACCGCGGTATCACCCTGCGCGAAATGTTGCGCACCAATCCGCAGGTGGTGACCGAACAGTGGCTGTGCGAAACGCTTGATCCGATCTTGCTCGCCTTGCAGGAATTGCACGACGAGAAGTGCTATCACCGCGATATTGCACCGGACAACATCCTGGTATTGCCGAACGGGCGATCGGTGCTGATGGACTTTGGCGCGGCCCGGCGAATCATCGGCGGTATGACCCGTGCGCTGACCACAGTACTGAAGCCCGGCTACGCGCCGATCGAGCAATACTCCGACGACGGCTCGATGCCGCAGGGCGCATGGACGGACATCTATGCGGTCGGCGGCTTGCTTTATCACGCGATGACGGGCAAGGTGCCGGTGCAGGCCATCTCGCGGATGATGAACGATCCGCTGAAACCGGTGTCGGTTGCTGCCCGCGGTGAGTTTTCGGATACCCTGTGTCAGGCGGTGATGAAGTGTCTGGCGGTGATGCCGGAAAACCGCTATCAGTCGATCGATGAGTTGCGTGCCGCGCTGGGCTGGGTGACGACTCCGGTCAGCTCGACCGTGATCCTGCAGCGTACCGCCTATGCGCGACCGGCGGAATCTGCCATGGCCAACCAGGTGCGCCCGCCGGTCGCATCGCCGCTGCCGGCCGCTGCGCCGCCGGTGTCCGGCGCGGCCGTCGACCCGCTGGCACAGGTCGCGGCGGCGTCGCCTGCGGCTGCGGATCCGCTTGCCGCGCTGATCGGGCAGGCGCCAGCCTCGGCTCGATCGGTGAGCAGTTCGCCGACCGTGGCGCCGGCACGGGCAACGGGGGCACCAGCGGTGCCGCCGCCGCCCGCGTCGTCGGTCAAAACCCCCGCTGCCACGCCGCCAGCGAAGAAGAACAATGTGCTGCCGGTCGCAGTGCTTGGCATTGCCGCAATGGCGGTGATTGGTGCGGCGGCGTACCTGATGATGAGCAAAGGCGATCGGCCCGGCGAGCCACCGGTGGCGATCGTGTCACCGGCTGAAGAACCCAAAGTTGCCAAGCCGCCGGAGCCGCCGCCGGTTGCTGAACGACCGGACGCGCAACCGGCACCGGTCAGCCCCGCGCCCCCCGCCGAAGAAAGCAAAGCAGTTGTCGTGACGCCGGAGCGACCGGCGGCGACCGATGCCGAGCCCGCCGCGCCGGTCAGCCCCGACAAGCCGGTGGCCCGCGAAACCGGCAAGGTGGACCTGCGGATCAAGCCCTGGGGCAGCATTACAGTGGATGGCGTCTCGAAAGGTGCTTCGCCGCCCACGATGCAATTGTCGTTGCCTCCAGGTAGTCACACGATCGTGATCCAGAACCCGGCCGGACCACCGGTCACCAAAACCGTCGACGTGGTGGCAGGCAAGTCGGTGACGGTCCGCCACACGTTTTAGTCAACAAGCAAGGCGCCGGACCGAGCACGCAGGAGAGTGAAGATGAAATCAAGCGGTACCCCGAAACTTGCAACGCTGATCGCCACCGCGGTGCTGATGGCCGGTTGCGCGACACCGCCGCCGGCGACGGTCAATCACCCGGCGCCACCGCCGCCACCGACTCCGTCGGTGACGCCTCCGCCCGCACTGGCCGCGCCACCGGTGGCTCCGGCGGCACCCGCGGTCGACACAAGTGCCAGCGAGAGGGCTCTGGTCGCCGCGATCGGCGCTTACGACCGCGGCGAATTCGGCGCCGCCATCCGCCAGTTGAACCCAATGACAACCGACGGTTCGCTCGATCCGGCGCAGTTGCTGCGTGCGCTCAAAGTGCTTGCCTTCTCGCAGTGCTCGGCGGGCTCGACAACGGCGTGCCGACAAACCTTCGAACGCGCGTTCCGGGCCGATCCGCAGTTCGAGCTGGCGCCGGCTGAACGCGGGCATCCAGTCTGGGGGCCGCAGTTCGAGCGCGCTCGCCGCGCAGTGCTGGGCCGTTAATTCGTTCCGCTGGCAAGCAAAGCCACGATCAGTCGCAACCGAGTGCCAAGGACAATGACCGGTCTGACCCTAAATGTTGTCTCCGTCGATGCGGCCCCGCCGACGCAGGCGTTTGCCTGCCGGTTCGACGTGAATGGCGGCACCATCGGTCGCGATGAGAGCAATTCAATGCCGTTGCCCGACAAGCATCGCCGGGTCTCGCGGCTGCATGCCACGGTCAGCTTTCCCGGCGGCGTGGCGACGATCACCAACTCCAGCGCTTCGTTGCCCATCGCAGTGGGTGAGCAGCAGCTCGATAGCGGGGAGTCGGTGCCGGTCGCGCACGGCGTCACGATCGAAATCGGGCCTTACCTGCTGCAGGCCGTGCTGCCGGGGGTGACCGCGGTGCCGGCGACAGGTGCGCCCAGGCCGCAGGTCTCGCCACTCATACAGCCGCCGACGCAGTTGCCGTCGCAAAGTGCGGCGGCGCCGGTTGCGAGCATGTCCGCGGCGCCGCTCGCCACGGCGAGAGAGTTGGACTTGGGCGCGCTATTCCCGGCGCCTGCGGCGGGCGCACCTGTTGCAATGCCGCTGTCGTCGGCGGGCGACGACCCTTTGCAAGCTTTGCTTGCCGGAGCGCCAGTCGCCATACCGACGTCGGTGATCGGAAGTGCGGCTGCCGGCAACGGTTCGCGCATCGGTCACGGGCTGCTGGAGCCGTCGCAGATGCCGGCACCGCCGGCGCTGGGGCCGTCTTCGGCTGCGGCGACGATCGGCGACTTTCTGACCGGTGCGCCAGCGCCAGCGCCCGCGAGCGCGGACCCGTTCGCCAATTTGCTCGAAGGCATTGGTGCACCGCCCGGTGTCTTTCCCTCTGCCGGTAGTTCACCCGCCGGCACCTCGGTGCCTGCCGGGTTGAGCGCCGATCCGCTCGCCGCGCTGGGCGGCAGTGTCGGCGCGATGCCTGCGCTGCCGCACAGTGCACCGAGTGGCGCGCGCATCCCGGCGGCGTCGAGCGCACTTGGCGCCGCCTCCGGAGCGACGATCCCCGACGACTTCAATCCGTTCGATCTGCCATCGGATGTGCAGCGCAATAGTGCCGATCCGCTCGCAGGTTTGCTCGGCCAACCCGCCGGAGCGGCTGCGCAAACGGCAACTACACAAACCCACGTTGCGCCGCCGATCGATTCGTTGTTCCAGGGGGCGCCGGGTGTATCTCACGACCCACTCCTGGCCGGAACTGGCGCGCTGCCGGTTTCCAATTCTGCGGACGGGCTGGGCATACTGCTGGGGGCCGACAGCGACGACACCGATCCTTTGGCGTTGTTCGCACCGACGCAAGCGCCGCCGCCGGGTCACCGACCCATGCGGGACGACGCGCTGGAGTTGGGAGCAGCGTTTGCGCCGCCGGTGCCGCAAGCGGTCGATGAACTTGTGCGTGCACCCGCGCCGAATCCGATCCTGCCGCAGGATCCGTTCGCCGGCCTGATCGCGGCACCGCTGGAGCCCGTGCGTCCAGCCATGCCGCCGCCGGTCCTGCAATCGGTCGCACCGGCGGTGGCGCCCCCCGTTGCGGCGCCGCCTGTTCCGCCGATTCCTTTCGGCGCCTTCGCGCCGACGCCTTCGGCGACTGCACCTGCGGTGGTGCAGCACGTAGCGCCGACGCCACCGGCGGCATCGTCGACCGACGCGCTGACCGAGGCGTTCTTGCGTGGCGCGGGACTGCCGCCCTCGGCACTCCCGCAAGGGCTGACGCCCGAGGTGATGATGATGGTCGGCAGCGTGCTGCGCAGCGCGACGGCCGGCGCGGTGGACATGCTGGCTGCGCGCGCGGCCACCAAGCGCGAGGTACAGGCGAGTGTCACCATCATTTCGGTGCAGGCCAATAATCCGCTGAAGTTTTTGCCCAATGCCGACGCTGCGATGTTGCAGTTGTTGGGAAAGAAAATGCCCGGTTTCATGCGGGCTGACGTTGCCATGCGCGATGCTTTTGACGATTTGCGGGCCCATGAAGTCGGCGTCATCGCAGGGACGCGGGCCGCATTGACGGAAGTGCTCGGCAAATTCGATCCGGCGGTATTAGGTGAAAAGTTGGCGCGCGGGTCTGTTCTGGAGTCCTTGCTGCCGTCGGCACGCAAGGCGAAACTGTGGGACATGTATCTGGAGCGCTACCTGCAAATCCGCAGGGAGGCCGAAGACGACTTCCAGAGCATCTTCGGGCGCGCATTCGTTCAGGCTTACGAGCGTGAAACGGCGCGCATAAAGGGCGAAACACCCGCGGTTGGAGGGGAGCGGTGATGATGGGTTCTGGCGAACTTCGACTCGAGTCGGCGAGCTTTTCCCACGACGGTGGACGCGACTACAACGAGGATGCCGTCGGCGACAGCGATGCGTTTGGCGCCGTGCGACTGTTCATGCTTGCCGATGGTGCCGGTGGTCAAGGCGGCGGCGATGTCGCTGCGCAGACGGCGATCGCGGCGGCTCGCGCCGAGTTCATGCGGATGCCTGCATTCAGTACCGAGACGCTGCGCCGCTGCATCGCCAGCGCCGACAACGCAGTGCGTCAGCGGCAGGCGCAGGAGACACGCCTGTCGCGCATGGCATCGACATTCGTGGGAATACTGGTCGATTACCGGCAGCGACATGCCTTGATCGGCAATCTTGGCGACTCGCGGTGCTATGTGTTCCGCGGCTCGCAGGTCGTTGCGCAATCCTACGACCATAGTCTGGTGCAACGCTTCATTGACGCTGGCCTGTACCCTGCGGCCAAGCTGCGTGAGCACCCCAAACGCAACGTGCTCTATGCCTCGCTCGGCGCCAATGAGGAGTCGGTCGAGCCATTCGTCAGCGCCGCCGCGCTTGACCTTCTGCCGGGCGACGGGATACTGCTGTGCAGCGATGGTGTCTGGGAACTCATCGACGAGACGACGCTCGGCAAGCTGCATGCAATGAGTTTGAATGTCGCGACCTGGCGCGACCACCTGGTAGCCGCTGTACGCGGGCGCATGGCACCCGGGCACGACAATTTCAGCGCCTTGCTGGTGCGCTGCACGCTGGCCTCCCAGGGTAGCGATGAAGACGATCAACGGACGATGCCACCGATGTCGCTGCAGGCGGCGTGACGCTTTTTGTCGTCCGCTTGCGTCTGTCCACTGGTACACCGGCATGTAACTTGTTGTAACGCGGGTTGTTGAGCCTTTGCTTGTCTTGCGCCCGCGACAGTTGTAGCCTACGCGTGTCGTAAAGCCGCGCCAGAGTTTGCGCGCGATACCGGGTCTGGCCGCTTCTACGATGCGTCGCGGGCAATGAGAGTGGGGACGTTGTGACTGATTTCGATCGATTCGCGGAACCGATAGAGGGCGATTCTCCCTGCGGGCCGGATTGCGAGTATGACAATGACTTCCTGGCCCTGTCGCAGGCTACCGCAGGCAAACCGGAACAGCAGTTCGGCGACACCATCATTCCGGCGGTCGAGCCCGATTGGCGCGAGGTAGACACACTGGCCACTGCGGTGCTGGCGCGCACACGTGATCTGCGTGTCGTCGGATGGCTAAGTCTGGCCAATGTCCACTTGCAAGGGGCCACGGCTTTTGCGGCCGGGTTGCGCCTCATGGCGCAGCTCTGCGAGCGCTACTGGAATGAGGTGCACCCGAGAGTGGAGGTGGACGGCGATAGCGACCCCTATCTCCGCATGAACGCGATTGCAGCCTTCTCCGGTACCGAGTACTCGGGCGAAGACAGACTGCTGCTGGCGTTGCGCCAGTGTGTCCTGATCCGGCAACCGGTGACGTTAACTTATCGCGACGCAGAACTCGCCTTCTCGAAATCGGCCGACGCGCCTTACGCACTGTCACAGGTCGAGACCATGGTGCGTGACGCGCAGGCAGCCGGCAATCTCGACATCGAGGCGATTCCGCAAGCTTTCGACAGTTATCTGGCGCTGCGGCAGCTTCTCGACGACAAGGTTTCTGCTGCCGACTTGCCCGATTTCGACGCGCTGGTCAACATACTGAAACCGGTGGCGCTTGGCATCCGTTCCCTGGCCTCGGGCGCCGCGGACGTGGGCGAGCTGTCTGCCGAAGGCGGCGATGGAACTGCGGGCACGATGGCGGGTGTCGCTGGCGGATCGGGCCTAGTTCAAAGCCGCGACGACGCCCGACGCGCACTGGACCGCGTTTGCGAGTACCTCGAGCGGCATGAGCCCAGCAACCCCGCGGCACTGTTCGCCCGCCGTGCCCAGCGGATGCTGGGAATGTCGTTTCTCGACATCATGAAAGAAATGTCACCCGATGCAATGCATCATCTCGAAATGCTTACTGGCGCGAAGGCGGAGCAGGATTCGTCGTCGAGCTATTGATTGTTCGCAACCTGGTATTCATCAAGGAGTAAGAAGTCATGTCAGCAAAGAAAAGTGGTCAGAAGTGGATCGCGAAGAACCGTGCACCGCGTGTGCAGATCGAATATGACGTCGAAGTCTATGGCTCCGAAAAGAAGGTTCAGATTCCGTTCGTGATGGGCGTGATGGCCGACCTTTCCGGCAAATCCGAGGAGCCGTTGCCGGATATCGCTGATCGCAAATTCACGGAAATCGACTTCGACAACTTCGACGCGCGCATGAAGGCGATCAAGCCTCGCGTCGCGTTCACGGTGCCGAACACGCTGACGGGCGAGGGTTACATGTCGGTAGACGTCACCTTCGAAAACATGGATGACTTCTCTCCCGCTGCGGTGGCCAAGAAGGTCGGTGCGCTGAACCAGTTGCTCGAAGCCCGCACCCAGTTGCACAACCTGCTGTCGTATATGGACGGCAAGTCTGGTGCCGAAGAACTGCTGTCGAAAGTGCTGCAGGATCCGGCACTGATGTCGTCGTTGTCGTCGGCACCGAAGCCCAACGATACTCCGAGCGCCTAAGCGGAACCGAAAGACAAGGGAAGAGAAATCATGGCAACTGAAACCCAAGCTACATCCGGTCTGGCCAACGTCGAGTTCCAGGGCAATGAATTTGCCTCGTTGCTGAACAAGGAGTTCAAGCCAAAGACTGACGAAGCGCGCGGCGCGATCGAAAGCGCAGTGCAGACGCTTGCCCAGCAGGCACTGGCCCACACGAACACAATCTCTACCGACGCCTACCGCACAATCGAAGGGCTCATCGCCGCGCTCGACAGGAAACTGTCCGACCAGATGAATCTCATCCTGCATCATGAGGAGTTTCAGAAACTGGAAGGCACCTGGCGCGGGCTGAAGTATCTGGTCGACAACTCGGACCCGGATGAAATGCTCAAGATTCGCGTCATGAACATTTCGAAGAACGACCTGCGCAAGACGATGCGCCGGTTCAAGGGTACCGGCTGGGACCAAAGCCCCATCTTCAAGAAACTGTACGAAGAAGAATACGGCCAGTTCGGCGGCGAACCATACGGTTGTCTGGTTGGCGACTATCACTTCGACCACAGTGCACCCGATGTCGAACTGCTGGGTGAGATGGCCCGTGTCGCGGCGGCGGCTCATGCACCGTTCATTGCCGGTGCTTCGCCGGCGATCATGCAGATGAATTCGTGGCAGGAGCTAGCCAATCCGCGCGACCTGACCAAGATTTTCAGCAACACCGAGTACGCCGCGTGGCGCGGTCTTCGCGATTCCGACGATTCGAAGTACGTCGGATTGGCGATGCCGCGTTTCCTGTCGCGGATGCCCTACGGCGCCAAAACCAATCCCGTTGAGGAATTCGCGTTCGAGGAAGACACCGAAGGCGGATCCCATGCCAAGTACACGTGGACAAACTCGGCGTTCGCGATGGCAACCAACATCAACCGCTCGTTCAAGGAATACGGCTGGTGCACGTCGATTCGGGGCGTCGAATCCGGTGGCGTGGTCACCGACTTGCCGGCGCACACTTTCCCGAGCGACGACGGCGGCGTGGACCTCAAATGCCCGACGGAGATCGCGATTAGCGATCGCAGAGAGGCGGAGCTTGCCAAGAACGGCTTCATGCCGTTGGTTCATCGCAAGAATACCGATCTGGCCGCATTCATTGGCGCGCAGTCGTTGAACAAGCCTGCGGAGTATTACGATCCCGATGCAACGGCCAACGCCAATCTGGCAGCCCGTCTGCCTTACATGTTCGCGTGCTGTCGTTTCGCGCACTACCTGAAGTGCATCGTGCGCGACAAGATCGGCTCGTTCCAGGAACGCAAGGACATGGAACGCTGGTTGAACGACTGGATCATCAATTACGTCGACGGCAACCCGGAATCCTCAAGCCAGGAAACCAAGGCGCGTCGTCCGCTAGCGGCTGCGGAAGTTGTTGTCGAGGAGGTCGAGGGCAACCCCGGCTATTACACCTCGAAGTTCTTCCTGCGCCCGCACTATCAGCTCGAAGGCTTGACGGTATCGCTGCGCCTCGTGTCCAAGCTGCCGTCGGCCAAGGGCAAGGCCTGATCGAGCGCCCGAACAATTTTCCTGGACGATGACATTTTCAACATGATGGTTGCGTCTATGTAGACAGGAGCGTCAAGGATGTGACGCTTGACCGAGTAGCGAAGCCTACCAACCATCTTTTCTCACGATCTTAAGGAGATCATCATGGCATTTGACGCATTTCTGAAAATCACTGGTGTTACTGGCGAAGCCAAGGCCGAAGGCCACGACGGCTGGATCCACCTCGAGTCCTACTCGTTCGGCGGCTCCAACGTCGGTAGCGCACGGCTCGGTGGCGGTATGGGTACCGGCAAAGCCGACCTGCAGGACTTCCACTTCACGACCAGCATGGACCGTTCCGTTCCGGACCTGCTCGTCAAGTGCTGCACCGGCGAGCACATTCCCGAGGCCAAACTGGAGCAGGTGAAGTCCGGTGGCACCAAACTCGTGTTCCTCAAAGTCACCATGAACGAGGTGCTGATTTCGAGCGTTCAGTTGGGTGGATCGGCAGACATCCCCAACGCATCCGTCTCGTTCAACTTCACCAAGATCAAGATCGAGTATCAGGCGCAGAACCAGCAAGGTGGTGCCGAAGGCGGGCCGACAACCGGCGGCTACGATATCAAGGCGAACAAGAAGATCTAGTCGATCGATCGACGGTCTGCGGCGTGCGTGGTCCTTTGGCCCGCACGCCATTTTCGTTTGTGGCGATCGGCGCACAGACCGAGACAATAAGGCGAACTGATTCGGAGGTGTTATGGCAGCGCAATCTCACGAACCCCTGGCGGCACAATTGGCCGCGGTGCAGAACCTGATTCGCGCCGATGCTGCCAATGTGAAGCATCGGATTCACCTTTTTCAGTTACTGTGTGTGATGGGCAACTGGACGCGGGCACTAGGCCAGTTGCAGGTCTGCGGCCAGATGGACGCGAAGTCGCTGCCGATGGCGCAAACCTATCGCGAAGCGATTCGTGTCGAACTGTTCCGTCAGGAGGTATTTGCCGGCAAGCGCAGCCCACAGGTGATGGGCAAGCCGCCCGTCTGGATCGGTTCGCTCATCGATGCCTTGCGTCACGACGGCGCTGGCGACTTCGAGGCCGCCGCCAAGCTACGCGCGCAAGCCCTTGAACTCGCCGAACCGCGCGCCTGCACGGTCGACGGCGCCGCCTGCGAATGGCTTGCCGACGGAGACTCGAGATTGGGGCCAGTGTGCGAAGTTATCGCCAACGGCCAGTATTTCTGGCTGCCGTTTGAATCCTGCCTCGGCCTCAATCTGGAACCGCCGGCTGACCTGCGCGATCTTGTCTGGGCGTCGGGTGAAGTCCTGCTGCCGAACGAAGGTCGCGTTCCAGTGCTGGTGCCGGCGCGATACCCGGGCACCGCGGAATCGACGGCCGCCAATGCCGACGAGTTGAAGCAGTCGCGGGTGACGGAATGGCAGGAGGTCTACCCGGACATGTGGTTCGGTTCGGGACAGCGGCTCTGGACCAGCGACGTCGGCGAGCATGCCATTCTCGACACACGACTGATCACGATGGTTGCCACGGCGACCGACGGGCAGCCCGTTGCATGATGGTCGCCGTCCTGTTCATTCGCGATTCGCTCGCCGGTTAGCGTGGTAAGCTGGAAATCACCATGGATGAACGAACCGTTCTGCGCTCCGAAGGTGACCGTCTGCAGCCGGCATTGCTGGACCGGCTGACCGACGACGAACCAGGTAACCGCAAGGAGCTGCTGCAGAACGCCGTTGTGTCAAAAGGGCGCCTCAAGCGTACTGTGCTGCGCGATTTGACCTGGTTGCTCAATACCACTGCGTATCACACCGACGATCAGCTTGACGACCATCCGGAGGTTCGTCGCTCGGTCGTGAACTTTGGCATTCCGGTGCTGTCCGGCCGCCATTTTTCGGGCGTCGACTGGCGTGAACTCGAACGTTCCATCCATGAGGCAATTCTGGTGTTCGAGCCGCGCATCCTGCCGGATTCGCTGAAGGTGACGGCGATTGCTCCGGTCGACAACCTTGGGCATCACAACCTCTTGCAGTTTGAACTGCGCGGCGAGTTGTGGTCCATGCCGTTTCCGATCGAACTGCTGATTCGTTCCGAGCTTGACCTTGAGACGGGCCAGATTTCCGTCACCGATCAATTGACCACGGGGACCGCCTGACGATGGATCCCCGGATGCTCGACTACTACAACCGCGAGCTCGCGTATGTCCGCGAGCAGGGGGCCGAGTTCGCCGAGCAATTTCCTAAGGTGGCCGCCCGCCTTGGCATGCGCGGTCTGGAGGTTGCCGATCCCTACGTCGAACGGCTGCTGGAAGGTTTTGCCTTCTTGTCGGCCCGCATCCAGCTCAAGATGGATGCCGAATTTCCGCGCTTTTCGCAGCGGCTGCTGGATCTGATCTATCCGGGCTATCTGGCGCCGACTCCGGCGATGGGCATTGCCCAGATGACCCCGTCGCGCTCAGAGGGTGGCTCAGCCGATGGGCATGTGTTGCCGCGCCACTCGCGCTTGCGGGCGCGACTGCCGGCGCATGAACAGACGGCCTGCGAATTCCGGACCGCGCACGACGTTACGCTGTGGCCGCTGAAGCTCTCCGAGGCTCGCCTGACTGCCGCCCCTCCCGATTTGCCGATTGCCGGCTATCGCTGGGGAGCGCCGGTTCGCGGTGCCTTGCGCCTTGGTTTCGAGACGACGTCCCAGGTACCGGTTTCGGCGCTCAAACTCGATTCGCTGCCGATCTTCATCAATGGTACGGCTGACACCGCGTCGCGTTTGCAGGAGTTGCTGCACACGCAATGTGTCGGCGTGATGGTGCATGCGGGGGGGCTGCCGATCCGGCAGTTGGTGCCGTTTCAGCCGGACGCTTTGCAGGCCGAAGGCTTTGCCGCCGAGCAGGCGATCCTGCCGGTCAACTCGCGTGCCTTTGACGGGCACCGCCTGCTGCACGAGTATTTTGCTTTCGCGGAGCGCTTCCGCTTCTTCTCGATGAACGGTCTGCAACGCGCACTGCCGGCCATCGAAGGCAACGCGTTCGAGATCGTATTCCTGCTCAAGCAGGCTAACACCGCGCTTGAGCAGGTCGTTGATGCCCAGAACTTTGCGCTCTACTGCACGCCGGTCGTCAATCTCTTCCAGCGCACGTCGGACCGCATTCCGGTGACCTCTACGCGCTTCGAGTATCACGCGGTGATCGAGCGAACCCGTCCGCTCGATTTCGAGATTCACAGCATCGAGCGGGTGACCGGTCATCACACCGAGTCCGACCGCGAACTGGTTTTTCATCCGTTCTACGCGGCGGCGGACGTTGACCGCCGCGGTGCCGGCGCGTATTTCTCGGTGCGTCGGGAACTGCGCCTGCTGTCCGAGCAATCGCGACGGCACGGGCCCCGCACCGGCTACATCGGCTCCGAATGCTTCCTTTCGCTGGTCGACATGAAGGAGGCGCCGTTTGCATCCGATCTGCGGCAGATCACGGTCGAAGCGCTGTGTACTAACCGCGACCTGCCGTTGCTGACACCGGTGGGGCATGCCGACACCGATCTGACCTTGATGTCGTCGGCGCCGATCGAGAGCGTCCGCTTCATCGCCGGTCCCAGCCGACCGGCGCCGTCGCTGGCCGAGCGGGAAATTACCTGGCGCCTGATCTCGCAGCTGAGCCTCAACTATCTGACCATGACCGACGTCAATGCCGAGCAGGGGGCGGCGGCGATCCGCGAACTGTTGGCGCTCTACGCCCGCGTTGGCGCCGCGGGTGCCGACGCGCAGGTAGTCGGCGTGCAAAAACTTGGCGTCCGGGCGGTCAACCGGCGTGTTCCCAATCGCGGTCCGATCGTATTTGGCCGTGGCGTGTCGCTCGAAATGGAGGTCGACGAATTGCCTTTCGCCGGCGTCAGCCCCTGGGTGCTGGGCGCCGTGCTTGAACAGTTCTTGGCGCGACATGTGAGCCTGAATTCGTTCACCGAGTTTGCTTTGCGCAGCGTGCAGCGCGGCCCCATTGCCCAGTGGCTGCCGCGCATCGGCAGGCGCCCGACGGTCTGACACCATGAGCGAATCCGCGGCAATTTCGTCGCCGGCCGCCACCGAGGCGCCGGCACCGACATCACGCAATAGCGAACGGCTGAACCGGTTGTTTTCAGGCCTCGCCGCCGACGCGACGCGGTTCGACTTCTACTACGCACTGCGCCATGTCGACGCCTTTGTCGAAGGCAGCACGCCGCTGGGACGGTCGCCGCGGCCGCGCTACGAACCATTGCGGCTCACCCAGCAGCCGTCGTTGATATTCGCGCCTTCGTCGTTGTATCAATATCGCGACGGCGTCGCCGCCCAAGGCCTTGGCCGCCTATCGATATACAACTTCGGTCTCTGGGGCCCGAACGGTGCGCTGCCCCAGCACATCACGGAGTACGTGCAGGAGCGCATCCTGCACTACAAGGACGAAACGATCGCGCGCTTTGTCGACATCTTCCAGCACCGCATGATCCTGCTGTTCTATCGCGCCTGGGCCGATTGTCAGGCGGTCACCAGCCTCGACAATCCGGACCGCGATCACTTCGGCCGCTATGTATCGAGCCTGATCGGTTTGGGCCAGGCCAGCTTGCGCAATCGCGACAGCGTGCCCGATCATCTGAAATTGCATCATGCCGGGCACCTGGCGCGGCTGACGCGCAATCCGGAGGGGCTGGTGCGAGGGCTGGCGGCGCTGCTGCGGGTGCCGGTTTCGCTGCGCGAATATTGCCTGCAATGGCTCGAACTGGCCGAGGACGACCGCACGCGGCTAGCGTCGGTTGCCTACGCGGGCGAGAGCAAGCAGCACCGGATCGAGCTCGGCACGGCATCGTCGCGACTGGGCCAGGGGGCGATCGCCGGCGCCAGGGTTCCCGACGTGCAGAACAAATTCCGTCTGCGAGTCGGCGCCATGCCGTTTGCCGAGTTTGAACGGTATTTGCCCGGCGGCGTCCGCTTCATCCAGATCCGCGACTGGGTGCGCAATTACATCGGGGTCGAGATCGCCTGGGACGTCCAGGTCGTGCTCAAGCGCGACGAGGTGCCATCGGCACAGCTCGGCAAGGTCGGCCGCCTTGGCTGGACGAGCTGGCTCGCCATGCCGCCTGTGCGTCGCAATCGGGACGTCGATGACGTCATTCTCGATGCCGAAAGACTAACGTCCGCCGCCGCCTGAGCGCGGCGGAACCATTGCCAGGAGGGGAACACCATGTCCGAAATCAGCCGCACCGCCCTGTTTGGGAAACTCAATCCGCTGCTTTACAAGGCGATCGAAGGCGCCACCGTCTTCTGCAAGCTACGCGGCAATCCGTATGTCGAACTGGTGCACTGGTTGCACCAGATTCTGTCGAACAACGACAGCGACCTGCATCGTATCGTGCGCCATTTCGACGTCGACGCCTCTAAGCTGGCGGCCGATCTGACCCGCGCGCTGGATCGCCTGCCGCGTGGCGCGACGGCCATTTCGGACCTCTCCGAGCACATCGAAATGGCGGTCGAGCGGGCATGGGTCTACGGCACGCTGAAGTACGGCGACGCTCACGTGCGCAGCGGCTACATCATGGTCGGTATCGTCAAGACGATGGGCCTGCGCAACATCCTGTACGGCATCTCGAAGGAATTCGAGAAACTGGGGATCGACGCGCTGTCCGACCAGTTGCCCGACATTGTGAAGGGCTCGCCGGAGGATGCACTCGCCGCCAGCGATGGCACCGGGATTGGCGGCGAACCTGGCGAAGCCAGCGGCGCCATGGCGCCGGCGCAGATGGGCAAGCAGGAGGCTCTCAAGAAATACGCCGTCGACTTGACCGAGAAGGCGAAGAAGGGCGAAATCGACCCGGTCACGGGACGCGACGAGGAAATACGCCAGATCGTCGATATCCTGATGCGGCGCCGCCAGAACAACCCGATCCTGACCGGCGAAGCGGGCGTCGGCAAGACGGCCGTGGTCGAAGGCTTTGCGCTGCGGCTCGCCAAGGGCGATGTTCCGCCGCAGCTCAAGGAAGTATCGTTGCTGACGCTCGACATCGGCCTGTTGCAGGCCGGCGCCAGCATGAAGGGCGAATTCGAGCAACGGCTGCGTCAGGTGATCGATGAAGTGCAGGCCAGTCCGAAGCCGATCATCCTGTTCGTCGACGAAGTGCACACGCTGGTTGGCGCGGGCGGGGCAGCAGGCACGGGCGATGCTGCCAATCTGCTGAAACCCGCTTTGGCTCGCGGCACGCTACGCACGATCGGCGCCACCACCTGGGCCGAGTACAAGAAGTACATCGAGAAAGACCCGGCGTTGACCCGCCGCTTCCAGGTCGTGCAGGTGCCGGAGCCGGATGAGCCGAAAGCCATCGCGATGCTGCGTGGCGTGGCTACGGTGCTGGAAAAGCATCACAAGGTGCTGCTGCTCGACGAGGCGATCGCTGCTGCTGTGACACTGTCGCACCGCTACATCCCGGCCCGGCAATTGCCCGACAAGGCGATCAGCCTGCTCGATACCAGTTGCGCCCGCGTCGCGGTGAGCCAGCATGCGACGCCGCCGGAAGTGGAAGACGCGCAACGACGCATCGAGATGCTCGACGTGGAGCTGGCCATCATCGACCGCGAGGCAGCGGTCGGCATCGACGTCGGCAACCGCCGCGCCGATGCGCAGGGCCAGCGCGACGCCGAAGCGGGCAAACTCGCCACGCTGGAAGCGCGCTGGAAAGAAGAAAAGGGACTGGTCGACACCATCCTCGACCTGCGCGGCAAACTGCGCGGCTCGGGCGACGGCAAGGTCGATACCTCAGTGCCGCTCGGCGACGACGCTCGCGCGGCGATGCTCAAGGAACTCGGAGAACTGCAGGGCAAGCTCGCTGGCATGCAGGGCGACGCGCCGCTGATTCTGCCGGCGGTCGACGCCCAGGCCGTCGCCTCGGTAGTCGCCGACTGGACCGGCATTCCCGTCGGCCGCATGGTCAAGAACGAGGTAGAGGCGATCCTCAAGATCGCCGACACGCTGAATCAGCGGGTGATCGGCCAGCGTCACGGCCTCGACATGATTGCCAAGCGCATCCAGACCAGCCGTGCCAAGCTCGACAATCCCAACAAGCCGATCGGTGTCTTCATGCTGGTTGGCCCATCCGGCGTCGGCAAGACCGAGACCGCGCTGACCCTCGCCGAGCAGCTTTACGGCGGCGAGCAGAACATGATCACCATCAACATGAGCGAATTCCAGGAGGCGCACACCGTCTCCACGCTCAAGGGCGCGCCCCCCGGCTACGTCGGTTACGGCGAGGGCGGCGTGCTGACCGAGGCCGTGCGCCGCAAGCCTTACAGCGTGGTGCTGCTCGACGAGGTCGAGAAGGCGCACAGCGATGTGCACGAGATCTTCTTCCAGGTGTTCGACAAGGGCATCATGGAGGATGGCGAGGGCCGTCTGATCGACTTCAAGAACACCGTGATCATCCTGACCAGCAACGTCGGCAGCGAACTGATCATGAGCATGACGCGCGACCCGGAGCTGATGCCGGAACCGGACGCCATCGCCAAGGCGCTGCGCGAGCCGCTGCTCAAGGTGTTCCCGGCGGCGCTGCTGGGCCGCATCCAGGTGGTGCCGTACTTCCCGCTGTCCGACGAGATGCTGGGCAACATCATCCGCCTGCAACTCGGCCGCATCAAGAAGCGTGTCGCCGAGAACCACAAGGCCGAATTCAGCTATTCCGACGACGTGGTCAAGCTCATCGGCTCGCGCTGCACCGAAATCGAGAGCGGTGGCCGCATGATCGACGCGATCCTGACCAACACCATCCTGCCGCGGCTGTCCGAGGAGTACCTGCGACGCACGATCGATGGCAGGGAGCTGCGCCGCATCGCGATCAATGTCGCTAACGGGGATTTTGAATACGTCTTTGAATAGCAAGCGGCGAGCAGGTGTAGCAGCAATGCCCTGATCGCGGCGCAAATGCGCGCGGGCGACCGCGACCGGCAACCTCCGCAGTCAAGGATTCACCATGCCCACACCTGCAACGCCCGCACAGGGTGCCAGCATCGTCAGTTATCTGCAAACCCGTCTCGGCCAGCGAATTGACCGCGGCGAATGCTGGGACGCTGCCGAGCGCGCCATCCAGTCGATCGGTTCGGCTCGCCCCGGCAGCGATCTTTACGTCTGGGGCAGTGTCGTCCAGCAGGCCAATCTGCAGCCGGGCGACATCCTGCAATTCTCCAACTTCACCGTGCGGGTGACGCAATCCGATGGCAGTTGGGCGGAGAATTCCTTCGGTGCGCCGCGGCACACCGCGATCGTATCGTCGGTCAATGCGGACGGGTCGGTCAACCTGCTGCATCAGAACTACGGCGGTGCCCGCAACGTGACCGCGCTGCCCAACGTGTTTCTCGCCGGCAGCTCGGCCGGCGGTGTCACGGTGGCAGTATCGGGCACCGTGACGCGTTATCGCGCCCAACTGCCATAGCGTATTGTTGCGGTGGCCATGCGCGAGCGCGTGCCGTAGCCACCTTCGTCGTTCCGGAGGCTCGTCGTGATGAACCCATTCCCCGCTTCCACGGAAGCAACGCAAACTAAGTCCGATGAGGCAGAGCCGCTCACCCTGACACTGGCGCAGTCGATCGAGCTGACGCGTGGCCTGCTGGCCAACGGCAAGGCCGCGGCCGCCGAAAACGTGCTGAACGCGATCCTCAGCCAGTTGCCGGACGAGCCCGATGCCTTGCACCTGCTGGGCGCGCTGCGCGACATGCAGGGGCGCTCGCTCGAGGCGCTGCCGATGCTGGAGCGCGCCATCGCGCTGGCGCCCGATGAACCCGGTCGTTGGAACGACTTTGGCAATGTGCTCGCCAAGATCGATCGCCGGCCGGAGGCAGTGCAGGCGTATCGCCGCAGCATCGAGCTGGCCGGCGAAACCATGGCCGCGGCGAGCGGCTACAACAATCTTGGGCGAATGCTGGTGACCGACAGTCCGGTCGATGCCGAAGCCGCGTTCCGGCGCGCCACCGAGCTGTCGCCCGGCTTCGCCTTCGCCTGGTACAGTCTGTCGCAAACGCTGATCGAGCTGGGACGGACGGCCGAAGGTGTCGACGCCTGCGGGCAGGCGATCATCCTGGCGCCGCAGATGGCGTCGCGCGAGCATGTGGCGCGGGCGTTGATCCACCTCGGGCACACCGAGGAGGCGATCGAGCACTACCGCAAGTGGTTGCAGGAGGATCCCGGCAACCCGGTGTTGCAGCACCATCTGGCTGCGCTGACCACGCCGGAGACGTCCGCGCGGGCCAGCGATGCCTATGTCGAAAAGGTCTTCGATGGCTTCGCCGCGAGCTTCGACGACAAGCTGGCGTCGCTCGAATACCGCGCGCCGGAGCTGATTCGCGACGCCGTCGCGGCCGTCTATCCGGCCGCCGCGGGCATGCTGGATATTGCCGACGCCGGCTGCGGCACCGGCTTGTGCGGCCCGTTGCTTGCGCCGTGGGCTCGGCGTCTGAGCGGCTTCGATCTGTCCGGTGGCATGCTGGCCAGGGCCGAGGCACGTGCCGTTTACACCGATCTGCACAAAGCCGAGCTGGTGGCGTTTCTGCAGGCCAGCCCGGCCGCGTTCGACGTCATCGTCTCGGCCGATACCCTGTGCTACTTCGCTGCACTGGGGGAGGCCATGACCGCGTCGCACGGCGCGCTGCGGCCGGGCGGACACCTGTTCTACACGGTCGAGGCGTCCGACGACGACACCCAGCCGCATCGCCTGCTGACCTCCGGCCGTTACGCGCACAGCATCGTCCATGTCGCCGCAGCGGCCAGCGCCGCCGGCCTGCGCGTCGTTGCCATTGCCCGGGTGAAACTGCGGGAGGAGGCCGGCCGGCCGGTGACTGGCTGGCTGGTGACGCTCTACCGGCCATGAGCGCGGCCGCGCCCGCCGCTGTCGAGGCGGGCTTGCGCGCCCGGCTGGCGGCGGATGGCGATGATTGCGAGGCGCTGATCGCACTGGCCGAACTGCTCGCGGCCCAGGCGCACGACCGCGAGGCGGCGAGTCTTTTCCGCCGGGCGCTGGCGCAGGACGCGAACGATGCGCGGGCGCAGCGCGGCCTAGGCCTCATCCTGCAGGCCTACGACGGCTATCGCGACGAGGCCATCGCGCTGCTGCAAGAGGCGCTCGCCACCGACGCCACGCTGCTCGACGCCTATCGCCCGCTCGCCGGGGTGCTCAACGACGCCGGCCGCAGCGACGAAGCGGTCGCGACGCTGCGCCGATGGCAGGCCGTCGATCCCGGCAATCCGGCGGCACAGCATCTGCTCGCGGCATATTCCGGTGCCGACACACCGTCGCGCGCCGCCGACGCCTTCGTGCGCCAGACCTTCGACGACGGCGCCGACCACTTTGATTCGCTGTTGCGCGAAAGCCTGCACTACCGGGCGCCGGAAGCGCTCTACGAGCATCTGTTGGCGGCGATGCCAAGCCCGGCCGCGCAATCGCTCGACGTGCTCGACATGGGCTGCGGCACGGGGCTGTGCGCGCCGCTGCTGCGACCGCTGGCGCGGCAGCTGGTAGGCGTCGACCTGTCGCCGCGCATGCTGGCGCACGCCGCCGCGCGCAGCGGTTACGATCAACTGCATTGCGCCGAACTGGGCGCCTGGCTGGCGACCACCGACGCCGCATTCGATCTGCTGTTCGCCGCCGACACGCTGCTTTACTTCGGCGATCTGGCGCCGGTGCTGGCCGGCGCCGGGCGGGTGTTGCGCCCTGGCGGCTGGCTCGCCTTCACGGTCGAGGCGATGCCGGACGGCGCTTCGGCCAGCGGCGTCGAACTGGCCACCAGCGGGCGTTTCCGGCACAGCGAGGCGCATGTGCGGCACGCCCTGGCCGCCACCGCAATGACCGACGCACAGATCGTGGCGACGCGGCTGCGCTACGAAGCCGGCGCCGCCGTCACCGGATTCGCGGTGGTCGCGCGGCAGCCGACGCCGGTTGAACAGCTTTTTGACGCTATGCGCTGATTAATAAAGGCCAAGAGCCTGTTTTGTGAAAAGTCGACTTCTTGAATATTTTGGCTTTTTACCCATATGGAATGCGCCTTTTGCTAAAAAGATGTAACGGCGGCGCGGCCTGGCGCGATTGCCGATGCCGTTACGTCCTATCTGTCCGAAACAGTCCGAATTTGTCCGAAGCAGTATTTGCGGGGGAGTGATACATGCCGCGGTACACGCGATTTCCGATGTTGGGCACGTGGACGCAGGGCGTTGGGCGCCTCGCCGCTTGCATGGCGTTCGCGCTGGCGGCGACCGCGTCGCTGGCGCGGCCGTACAGCTACGTGGCCCTGCATAACCAGAGTCAGGTTGCGGTCTACGATCACGGCAGCAACACCTGGATCGGCGCCATCGCGGTCGGCAATCAGCCGGTCGGCATCGGCGCCGATGCCGCGCAACGCTATGCCTATGTCAGCAATTTCCGCTCGGGCACGGTGACGGTGGTGCGCACGGCCAGCCGCGCGCCGGTCGCCACCGTCGCGGTCGGCAATTCGCCGATGGGGGTCGCGGTGTCGCAGGCGCAGCCTCGCGCCTACGTTGCCAATTTCGCGGCGAACACGGTGACGGTCATCGCCACCGCCACCAATACCGCGGTGGCGACGATCAACGTCGGGCAGGGCCCCACGGCGGTCGCCACGTCGGCCAGCGGCGATCGTGTGTTTGTCGCCAACACCATCGACAACACGGTGTCCGTCATCGATGTCGCAGCGAACGCAGTCACGCAGACGATCGCGGTGATTACGCCCGACAACCCGAATGCCCGGCCGTATGCGCTGGCGTTCGTCTCCGGCGCCGGCGGCAGCCGTTTGCTGGTGGCCAACAACAACGCGGCCAGCGTCTCGATCTTCGACGGCAGTACCTATGCGCTGCTGGCGACGCTGCGGGTGGGAGCGCAGCCGACCGCGCTGGCCCGCGCCACCGCCAACAAGGTCTACGTGCTGAACAGTTTCGACAGCAGCGTACACACGATCGACCCCTTCGCCGCCAGCGTTACCGCCGGTCCCATCGCAGCCCCGGCGTCGGCGGTTTCGATGGCCACCGCGGTTGACGGTTCGCTGGGCGCCATCGCGGCGGCGCCGGCAAGTTTCTCAACGCTCAATACCTCGAGCAACGCGATTGCGGCGGCAGTTGTCATTCCGGGCGGCGCGCAAATGCCGCTGACGCTGGGCAATTTCGTCATCAATCCCGCCTACGAGTGCGCGCTTGATTTGAACGGCGACAATGCATTCGACGATACCGACACCACGTTGATCGCGCGCTACCTGATGGGGGTCCGCGGAACGACGCTGGTCTCGGGCGTGGCCGGCATCAGCGCCGCCAGTGCCGAAGGTCAGTTGGGCGGGCTGACGCTGGATGCCGACAACGACGGCACGCCGCGGGCGACGACCGACGGCGTGTTGCTCCGCCGTGCGTCGAAAGGGCTGGTGGGCACCGCGTTGACCGGCAATGTGCTCAACAGCAGCGCGCCCGGTGCCTTTGTCACGTCGACGCAAGTCATCAACTGGATCGTCACCACGCATGGCGCCAACTGCCTGCCCTGACCGGCGCAACTCGATTTTCGATGGAATACTTCACGGAGGCATCATGTCATTCAGTCCAAAACGCTTCGCTGCGATCGTCCTGCTCAAGCTGGCGTTGTGCGCCCCGCTGGCGCATGCGCAGCTGGGGACGGCCGATCGCGATCTGGTGTTCGTGCCGATCACGGCCTGTCGCATTTTCGACACGCGGCTACAGGGCGGCGCGCTCGCGGCAGGGGTGGCGCGGTCGCTCGACGTGACTGCCGTCAGCGACTACGCCTTTCAGGGTGGCGAGGCAAGCAATTGCAACGGCGTCGGTGCTGCCGGGTCCTTCGCGGCGGTGGCCATCAACGTCACGGTCATCAACCCGAACGTTTCCGGCACGCTGGTGGCGTGGCCGTTCGGCGGGACCGAACCGCCGGTCGCCCATAGCATGGCGTTTGCCGCCGGCGAGGTGCGCAGCAACTTCATGATCGTCAAGCTTGACCAGGGCGCGTCGGCCAACGAATTGTCGGTCAAGGCGACGGCCAGCGCGCATCTCACCGGCGACGTCGTCGGTTACTTCAAGGCGGCGCCGCTGCCGGTGCTCAGTTGCCAGACGACGACCAAAACCATCGTTTCGCTAGCGGCGAACGGTGGCACCGGTAACGCCTTCCCGCCTGCCTGTCCGTCGGGGTATCTGCAGACAGCGATCTACTGCGAACTCAGCAGTTTCAATGCCAGTCTGGTGTACGCCAGTAATGCGTGTTCGGCGCGCAATGCCGAGTCGACTGCCACTGACCTGCGGGCATCGGCCCGCTGTTGCCGCGTCGACGCGCAGTAGCGTTGTCGCCACCACGGGTGCCGTGCGCAAGCCCGCCATTCATCGGCATCAGCTATCAGCTTTTTTGCCTTATGCGAGCGTTCATTGGGCATGGCGGACGATATTTATACAAGTCGACTTTGCATGATTTATGCGGTTAACTATTTATCTATAGGCGTTACAGCAAAAAGCTGTATCCGTTCCGCCGCAACGCAGCACGTATCCATCGAACAGCGTCAACAGCGATGCCGGGGTTGGCGGAGCGTGCGACTGTGAGATAAACGGCGTCATGGCGCTGGGAACCATCATTTATTCGGGCTTGATGCAGGAGGGCGGCGAGCGCCGTGCGCTGGTGCTGATGGGCGGCGGTGCGCGCACGGCGTACCAGGTGGGCGTGCTGAAGGCGATGGCGGCGCTGCTGCAACAGGCCGGCGCCGAAGCGGCGCAGTCGTTTCCGTTTCAGGTGCTGGTCGGCACCTCGGCCGGCGCGATCAATGCCACGTCGCTGGCGGGCTATGCGGAACTGGGCCTGCAGGCTTTCTCCGAGCTGGGCAACTTCTGGGACATCGTGCGTTCGACCGACGTCTACCAGATCAACCAGACCTCGGCCAACGCCTGGTTCGGCGGCGGCAACAAATACATCGCCGCGCTCAACCTGACCCGCGGCGCGCTGGCGCACGGCGCCATTCTGGACAACACGCCGTTGGTGGCGACGCTACGTAAGGCGATTTCGTTCGACGGCATTGAACGCGCGCTCGAACGCAACGTGCTGGCCAGCGTCGCGGTCACCGCATCGAGCTATTCGAGCGGCGTGCACTGGACGTTCTGCCACGCCGACGACGATTCCACAACGCCGCCGTGGAACCGGCCGGGCCGCCGCGCCGAGTTCCAGCAGATCGGCGTCGATCACCTGATGGCATCGAGCGCGATTCCGATCGTGTTCCCGGCCACCGCGTTGCCGGTGGACGGCCAGACCGAATACTTCGGCGACGGCTCGATGCGGCAGATTTCGCCGTTGTCACCGGCGATGCATCTGGGCGCCCATCGCATCATGGTGATCGGCGTCGGCCAGCCGAAACGCTCCGGCCTCGGTCAGGACGCGCCGATCCAGGAGCGGCCGGGCCTGTCGGCGGTGGCAGCGCACGCGATGGCCAGCGTCTTCCATGACACCCTGCAGGCGGACGTGGAGCAGGCGCAGCGGGTCACCGAAACGCTCAAACGCCTGCCGCCGGAGGTCGCCGCCGTGCTGCCCTATCGTCCGGTGCGGGTGTTTGCCATGCAGCCGTCGCAGTCGCTCGACGCGCTGGCGCTCGAGCACGCACACGAACTGCCGACGGCGACGCGGCAATCGCTGGGCGCGTTGATCAGCGGCGCCGGTGGCGCCTCGCTGGCCAGTTATCTGCTGTTCGAGCCCGGTTTTATCGGCGCGCTGATGCGCCTCGGCCAGCGCGATGCCTATGCCCGCGCCGGCGAAATCATCGAGTTTTTCCGGTAGCGAAAGCGCTAAACGAATACCCGCTCACCCTGAACGCAGTGAAGGGTTTGACGACTGCATGCCGGTTTCAGACGCTTCGCTTAGGACTCAGGGCGAACTGTGCCGAGCCGGCGAGCGCGGCAGGCTCGCCACCCGGCTCAATAGCCGCCGCCACGCACCAGGCGGTACGCACGGTCGAAGGCGCGCTTGTAGTGCGGATGCTCGCGTTCGCTGGCGTCGACGCTGTAGCTGCGGTCGGCGCGCAGCATCGCTGCGTACATGCGCTCGCAGCTCGTTTCGTCGCCGTTCTGGCAATAGCTCACGGCCATGTTGTTGTAGGCCACGGCCTTGTCGCGGGCGCCGGCCTGCGCGTGGTTGACGATCTCGGTCCACAGGTTGCGCGCGGACAGCAGCTCGCCGCGCTTGAACGCCGCCATCGCCTGCGACGAAATGTCTTCGATACGGCGCGGCGCAGCTGGCGGCACCGTACTCGCTGCCTTCGCCTGACGGTCGGCCGCTTCCTGTCGGGCTCTGGCGGCGGCCAGCCGTTCTTCCTCTTCCTGCCGCAAGCGGCGCGCACGTTCGTCCTGCTCGGCCTTGTTGGTCGTCGCCGTGCGCTCATCGGATACGCGCGCCTTGGCGGCCCGGTCGTCGGCGTCGGCCTTGGCTTTGGCGGTTTTCTCGGCGTCGGCGCGCGCCTTCGCTTTTTCCTCGGCGTCTTTCTTTGCCTTCTCCGCCTTTTCAGCCTTTTCCGCTTTTTCGCGATCGGCCTTTTCCTTGTCGGCGCGCGCTTTTTCTGCCTTGGCCGCAGCCGCCTGGTCCGGCGTCGGCTGGGTCGGCTCCTGCTTGTTCGACGCCGACGGCGGTGTTACGACGTTCGACGGCGTGGGCGAAACGGCCGGTTCGCTGCCGGCTGGCGGCGACGCGCCGGGCGCGGCCGCAACCTTCGCGTCGTTACCGCCATCCTTTTCGGTCGCGGTCGGTGGCGTCGACTTCGACGCGGCGGAGTCGGTGCCGCGCCCGAACATGAAGTAGCCGCCAGCGGCCAGCAGCAGCGCTACGACGGCCCCGGCGATCCAGCGTCCGGGACCGGCGCCTTTGCTGGCGCCGTAATCGCGACGGCGCTCGCCGCCGACGGCCGGCGGGGCGGGCGGAGGGGGCGGAGGGGGCGACGCCGACTTGCGCGGCGGCGGCATGCGGGTCGGCGTGGCGAGGCCGGGATTGGCCGCCGCGGTCAGTGATGGTGTCGCGGCCGCCGTGGCGGCTGCTGCCGCAGCCAGTTGCGCGGTGATCGCCGGCCCCTTCCACACCACCGTGGCGTCGCTGTCGTCGTCGTTCTGCGGGAACACCCGGTCCAGCGGCGGCTGGGTGACGGGTTTCGGCGCAGTCGCCGATGGTTGCGTCCGCGGTGGCTGCGTCGGCGCGACGGTACGCGCGATGGTGGGTGCCGTTACCGGCCCGGTCACCGTCCGTGGGCCGCCGGTCGCGCCGACAGTCGCCCCATCGTGACGAGCGAAGGTCGTGCGCGGTTCGACCGGCAGCGGTTCGGTCCAGCCCAACGCTTCGCGCAATTCGTCGACGCTCTGGAAGCGGTTCTCCGGCCGCACCGCCAATGCCTTGATGGTCGCCTCGACAACGTGCTCCGGCACCGAAATCCTGACCTGGCTGGCCATATTGCGCAGCGGGTCGGTGATCATGCGGGCGACGGCCTGCGGCGGCGCCGCGCCGACCAGCAGGTAGTAAAGCACGGCGCCCAAGCCGTAGACATCGGTCCACGGTCCTTGCTGCATGGTGCCGTCGTCGACGTACTGCTCGATCGGTGCATAGCCGGGCTTGAGCACGGTGGTCAGCGCCTGCGTCATGCCGCCGATCACCAGCCGCGCGGCGCCGAGGTCGAGCAGCACCGGCGAGCCGTTTTCGCGCATCAGGATGTTGTCCGGCGAGACGTCGCGATGAATGACGTTTTGCGCGTGCAGCAGGGTCAGCGCGTCGAACACCGGTTCGAGGATGCGGCGAATCTGCGTTTCGTCGAGATCGGTGGCCGTCTGCCGCATCTCGCGCAGCGTCTTGCCGGGGTAGTAGCGCATCGCCATGTAGGCGGTGCCGTTCTGCTCCCAGACGCGATGCACTTCGACCATTGCAGGATGGGAGAAGCGCGCCAGCATCTGCGCTTCGCGCAGAAAATTCCTGAGCCCCGAGGCGAAGGCGTTGGTGTTCACCTGCGAGCGCACCTGCACCGACTGGTTGCCGGTGCGGCCGGCGATCGACGACGGCAGATACTCCTTGATCGCAACGGTACGGTCGAGGGTCGACTCGTAGGCGAGGTAAACGATGCCGAATCCGCCTTCGCCAACGACGCCGGTAATGCGGAAATCGCCGAGGACGGTACCCGCGGGCAACTGATTGAGATTTTGCTGTGACGGCGTTTCCATCAAGGCCCGATGGCAGGTAGACCGGCTAATTATGGCGTTTCCGCCGACAAACAGAAAGACGCATTGCGTTACGCAATCGTGACGCAATGCCCGCTAGCCCGGGTTTTGTGCGTTTTTCATACACGTCCGAACACACAGGCCGATGACGCGTTGAACAGGGTAAAACCGTCTCTACCGATGCCAGGTTGACACGGCAAAATACCAAATGCCGTCGCCTGACGCGGACGGAGGCGATACTTCGCCATCGCGGACGGCGCCGACCGAGGTTGAGAATCCTGCACTAGCTGCTCCATGACCACATCCTCGCCCACCAACATCGACGTCCTCCCGAGCGGCAGTGACCTCGATGGCTACCAGATCACCGGATTGATCGGGCAGGGCGGTTTCGGCGTGGTCTACGTCGGGCGCGATACCCGCAGCGGCCGCACCGTCGCAATCAAGGAATTCCTGCCGACGGCCATTGCCGGACGCGTCGCCGGCAGCCGCATCGCGCCGCGCGGGGCAGACTTCGGCAATGCCTACGCGGCTGGGCTCAAGGGTTTTTTGCGCGAAGCGAATCTGCTGGCGGAGTTTGCGCACCCGGCCCTGGTTGCCGTGCATCGCGCCTGGGAGCAAAACGGCACCGCCTACATGGCGATGCAGTATTACCCCGGCAAGACGCTGCGCGACGTGCGCGCCCGTGTGCTCGACGCCCCGAGCGAGGCGCAGATCCAGGCCTGGCTGGCGCCGGTGTTCGAGGCGGTGTCCGAGCTGCACGCGCATCGCGTGATCCACCGCGACATTTCGCCGGACAATATTCTGGTCATGCCCGATGGCGCTACCGTGCTGCTCGACCTCGGCGCCGCGCGGCAGGTGCTCGGCGGCATGACGCAGGCGCTGACCACCATCCTGAAGCCGGGCTTCGCGCCGATCGAGCAATACGTCGAGGACGGCAGCATGGAGCAGGGCCGCTGGACCGACGTCTACGGGCTTGGCGCCGTCATCTATTTTCTGGCGACCGGACGGCCGCCGGTGCCGGCGACCACCCGCATCGTGCGCGATTCGCTGTTGCCGCTGCACGAGGTCGTTCCCGCCGCCGGGTACTCGCCGGCGCTGCTGACCTCGGTCGGCCGCGCGCTGTCGATCCGGGCCATCGACCGTTTCAAGAGCATGAGCGAGTTCCGCGCCGCGCTCGGCTGGATCAAACTGCCGCGCGTTGCCGCGCCGCCGGCCGAAGTCACCACGACGGCGGCGCCGCTTGCGGCGGCACTCTTGCCGCCTGTTGCGGTGGCACCCTTGCCGCGTGTTGCCACTGGCGCCAGCGCAGCGCCGGCGCCGCCACGACGCGCCGCGAACCCGCCAGCAATGGCGGATCTGCGCGGCAAGGGCGGCACCTACGAAGCGCCGAAGCGGGGCAGCAACATGATCGTCGGACTGATCGTGGTTGCCGTTCTGGTCGCCGCCGGCGCGTTTTTGCTGCTGCGCTGAATCCCGAGCCGGGGCGTCGGACTCGCTCGCGGCTGCTGGGTGTAGTGATTGGCTTTTTTGGCAGAACCGTTTTGCATAAAGGCACAGAGCCGATTTTCATTGAAAGTCGACTTTCGCAATTATCGTCGCCAGTGCAATTCGCAGCAACGTTTTCACGAAAAAGATGATACGCACCCGCGGCGACGATGTTGCCCGCAATGTGCGATTGCTTGGGCAGTGCGGTAGTAACCATTTGTATCGGTCGCAGTACTTTCGCGCATGGCAATGTTTGGCCGATAATGGCCGCAATCGGGCGCGTCGCCATTGCGATGCCGTCGTTCAGGAGCGGAGAGGGGTTCATGTCGGAGAAGCGATGTTCCATCAGTCTGATCGTCAACGGTGGCCGCTGGCTGCAGGAGGGCGAGGCGCTGGCCGGGCAGGGCGAGGTGCCGCGCCGCTGGTCGCTCGCCGGCTTGCAGGATTACGTGCGGCTGTCGATCGGTGGCCGTCTGGGGCACACGCTCGAGCAGACCGAACTGTCGGCGCTGCGCTGGTGCCGCGCCAAACCGAACAATGCCGACGCCGAGGCGGTCGCTGCCGGCTTCGTCGTCGCCACTACGCCGCACATCGCCGCTGACGACAGCGGTGCTGGCCTCGCGCTCGATGCCGTCGAGTCGGTCGCGCTGGCTGCCTGCGACGTGATGGTCACCGTCGGCGCGCAAATGACCTGGCAACCGTTGCGGCAAAAACTCGAGGCGGCCGGCGTTCAGCTGGTCGAACTGCTGCTGCCGGCCAGCGGCAAGGTCACGGTATCGACCGAACGCGTCATCGACCTGCGCGAGCTGGCCCGCCGCGAGCATGAACGGTCGCCGGTCTCGGCGCTGTTCAAGCTCGTTGCCGGCGCGTCGGCGGGCGTCGCGCCGGTGGCCGGCACGGCGGCGGTCGAACTCGACGACTCGTTTGCTGCCAACGCCATCATTGGCACCGTCAAATCGCTGGCCAGGGGCTACGGCGTGATCGCCCGCAAAGATGGCCGGGGCGACGTGCAATTCCTCGCCGGCCACGTGGCACCGCCGGGGTTCGATTTCATCGAAGTCGGCGATAGCGTGCGCTTCGATGTCGTCAAGGTGGGCTCGGGCAAATGGCAGGCGCAACGCGTTGTGCGCGCCTGACGCGCGTCCGGTCGGCGCCGCGGCGCCGGTGCCCGGACGCTGAGGCGGCGGATCGCCGCGTCGCTGTCGTGTTTCACCCGCTGCCTGCGTCTGTTCTGAAAGAGCATGGAGAACGCAGTCTCCATCGTGTTTTCAATGACGATTTCTTATGGTGATTCTTCGTATCTGGCGGCCTACGCACAAGAAACCGGGTAGCGCCGGTTTCAGTTCGCTCGACGTCGACGGACCGCCGGGTTCAACCTACATGAGCGTGCGGCCGGTCGATCCGAAGGACGACCGGATGTTGAAGACGCCAACGGCGACCCTGGCCGACGACATCGAAGCGGAGGGCGGCGACACGCCGCATCTGTGGCGCTTCCGCTACCTCGACGAAGCCCGCATGATGCGGGTGTGGGACCAGTTCAAGGGCCTGGCCGCAGCACGGTGGAAGAGCGATGCCACCGAAAACTGCTTTCACTTCTGCGACATGGTGCTTGCCGCCGGGCAGGGCGTCGACGTCGAGGCGTTTTCCGGCGCATCGCTGCGCAATCGTGCCAAAGGCGCGCTGCACCTGTCGACGCTGGCCTTCACCCACGGCCTGCTCGCCGCCCACGCGGAAGACTATCTCAAGGTCCGGCACTGCTAGACCCACCAATAAAGGACCGGTTGAATGGAACGCCTGGTAGACATTACGACGCCATTGGGGGACGCGGTGTGGTTCCGGCAGATGACGGGCACCGAGGCACTCTCGGAGCCGTTCGAGCTGGAAGTGATCCTGCACAGCAAGCAGTCCGGCCTCAGCGCCAAATCGGTACTGGGCAAGGATTTCACGCTCAAGGTCGAAACCGAGAAGAGCGGCAGCGTCCGCTATTTCAACGGCATCTGCACGCGTTTCGGCAGCGCCGGACGCGAAGGTTTGCACCTTGTATACGTCGCGCGCTTGCGCCCCTGGCTGTGGCTGGCGAGCCGTCGCAGCGACTGCCGCATCTTCCAGTTCAAAAAAGTGCCCGACATCATCAACGAGGTGCTTGCCCGTTACGGTCACCCGATCACCAAAAAGCTGACCAAGACCTACCGCCAGTGGGAATATTGCGTCCAGTATCAGGAATCCGACATGAATTTCGTCATGCGCCTGATGGAGCATGAAGGCATTTATTTTTACTTCGAGCATGCGGCCGGCCGCCATACGCTGGTGATGGCCGACGACATGTCGTCGCACGCAGCGCTTCCGATCAAGCCGAACATCAAGTATTACGGCACCGATGCCACCACCATGGCCGACGAAGAGCATTTCAACAGCTGGCTGGTGCGCGAGGAGGTCGATTCCGGCGAGTATTTCGCCGACGACTACGACTTCGAGCGTCCGAAGGCGGATCTCAAGACCAAGCGCGCCAATCCGATGGGGCATGCGCACGACAACTATCAGCATTACGAGTGGCCCGGCGGCTACATCAAACATGCCGACGGCGACAACTACGCGGCGCAACGCATGGACATGCTGGTGGCGGAGCACGAACGCACCCAGGGGCATACGACGGTGCGCACGATGGCGCCCGGCTACCGCTTCAACCTGGAGCGCTGCCCGCGGGCGGACCAGAACCGCGAATACCTGTCGGTCGCCGCCACTTACTTTTTCCGCGACAACGCACAGATGTCGTCCGGTTCCGGCGAGGGCGACGCCGACTGGGGCATCATGGTGACGTCGCAACCCACCACCATGCCATACAAGCCGCAGCTATTGACGCCGAAGCCGCGCACTTATGGCCCGCAGACGGCGGTGGTGGTCGGCCCCGCCGGCGAGGAGATCTACACCGACAAGTACGGTCGCGTGAAGGTGCACTTCTTCTGGGACCGCTACGACCACAAGGACGAAAACAGCAGTTGCTGGGTGCGTGTGAGCCAGCCCTGGGCGGGCGACAAGTGGGGCTTCATCCACATTCCGCGCATCGGTCAGGAAGTTATCGTCGACTTCATCGGCGGCGACCCGGACTACCCGATGATCACCGGCCGCGTCTATAACGCCGACCAGATGCCGCCCTATGCACTGCCGGAAAACAAGACCGCAAGCGGCATCAAGTCGCGCTCTACCAAGGGCGGCGGGCCGACCGATTTCAACGAGATCCGGATGGAAGATCTCAAGGGCAAGGAACAGCTCTATATCCATGCCCAGCGCAATCTCGACACCGTGGTCGAAGCCGACGAATCGCGCATGGTCGGTCACGACCGCGCCACGCGCATCGGACACGACGACGACCGTTTCGTGGCCAACGACGATCGCCACGTTGTCAAGGGCAACCAGAGCATTCAGGTGGAAGGCAACGAGACGTTCAACGTCAAATCCAACCAGGACACCACGGTCAATGGCTCGCAGAGCAACATGGTCGACGGCAGTCGCACGCAGAACATCGGCGGCGAATTGAAGGAAAAGACCGGGGGTAGCCACGTCGAAACCATCTCCGGCGGTCACACCGTCTCGGTCGGCGGCGATGAATCCAACTCGATCAGCGGCAGCCAGACCAATATGGTGATGGGTGGCCGCTCCAACACCGTTATCGGCAACGACAAGACGCTGATCGCCGGCACCGCGTCGTATTCCGCCGCTCGCTACAACGTCATGGGGGCGGCCCAGTACTCCGAGACCTGCATGACGCGCAAGGCGACTGTCATGGGCACCGATACCACCAAGATCGTCGGTATGCAGACGGAAACCATCGGCGGCAAACGATCGGCGCAAATCGGCGGTATCGACAGTACCGAAGTGGCTGGCGCGCACTCGCTCAAGGTCGGCGGCATGAGTTCGACGCAAGTCGGCGGTGCCGTAAGTATTCAGGCGGGTGCGGCGATCACGCTAAGCGCCGGTGCGGCGGTCGCGGTCAGTGCGGGCGGCGCCGTGACGGTTACGTCGGCGTCGGTCACCATCACTGCCGGCGTGATCAACCTGGTCGGCGTGGTCAATATCGCAGGCATGCTCAACGTTGCCGGCGTCGTCACCACCACGTCGCTGGTGTCGCCGCTGTACACCCCGGGCATAGGCAACATCGTTTAGGTTGGCCGCACGATGAGCGACAACATCCCCCAGGTACCGGCCACGGCAGGCGCTGCCGACTCGGCAGCATCGCCGTCGCCTACAGTTTCGATCTGGCCGGCGGCGGTGTTGCGCGAGCAATTGCGCGCGGCCGATCCTGCCACGCGCTTGCGCGCGCTGGCACAGGCCGTGCAACCGGCTGCGCCGCTCAACGAATGTGTCGACGACGTGGTGCACTGCGCCACGCTGTGCGCTGACGATGCACTCGCGCTGCGCATTGCGGCGACCGCCCTCGGCGGTGCCGGACGCGAACAGGTCGGCGACCCGGCCCTGGCGTGTCTGGCCGGGTTGACCGGCGCCGGACACGACGTGCAGGTCCGCATCGCCGCGACGCATGCGCTCTACCGGCAACAGCGGGTGCCGCCGCAAGCGTTTGCCGGGATTGCGGATCTGCTCATACATAGCGAAGTGCCGGCGCGCAAGATCGCGGCGCTTGCGCTCGCACTGGCAGGCACCGCGCCGGCGGCGGAGATCGCCGCTGCGGTGGCATCCGTCAACCCGGCAGAGTGGACGAGCGAAGCGCTGGCTGCGCTGGTCACCAGTGCCGGTGAGGTCAGCGAACGCAAGCGCGCCGTCGAACAATTCGTGCTGCGAGGAGTGAAGGACGTGCCGCTGGTGCCGGCAGGGGTTGCTGCCTACGCCGCGCTGACGCGCCTTGGCGCCAGCAACGCATCGCTCAATGCCTTGCTGCGCGTCGCCGTCGACGCCACCGACGCCGCGCATTGGCGTGCGGCACTGGATGCGCTGGGTTCGCTTGGCCCGCTGGCAAAGCCGGTGGCGGCGGACCTGAGCCGCTCGCTGGAAAACACCGACGACCCCGAACGCGAAGAAGCGCTCTGCCGTGTGCTGGTGCAGTTGCAGCCGTCGGCTGCGCAATTGCCATTCAAACGCATGGTGGCGCGCGTGGCCAGCGCACCGGACCGCGCCGTGGCGGCGCACTGCATGCTGCTGACCCTGCATGCGAAGGAATTCACGGCGGCAGCGCGCGCGCTGGTGCTCCGCTTTCCGGAGGCCAGCGAGGCGTTACGCAAGGTATTGGCAAAAACCCATGAACTGCTGACTGGCTCGCCCATCGAGCAGCCCGCAGCGCCATGATGGAGCACTAACGTGGCAGACATGACCGACAGCATGGCAAGGACGATTGAGGACACCAAGTCCTTTGTCGACAAAGCCAACGAAAAGATGGACAAGGCGTGCAAGCTGCTGGATGACAACATCCAGACCGTCAATCAGGCGCGCAAGGACTACGAAGAGATTCGCGAGCTGGTCGAGCAGGCGAAAGCGGATCTGGCGGAAGCGGTGAAGACGCTATCCGACGGCGCCGATCAGGCGTCCGACGGCGACTTGCCGGCACTGATCGCGACCATTGCGCAAGCGGTACCGAAAGTGACGTCCGCCGTCGAGCGCTACACCAAGGTGGTGGCAGATCTGAAGAAGAAGGCGGAGAGCTACAAAAAAGCTGTCGAGCATAATATTGAGGTCGTGCAATCGTTCTGACACACTGGGGGCTATTGATGGGTGATCGCAGTCGCGTGGTGTGGTCGGAAGGGATGTTCCTGCGGCCACAGCACTTTCAGCAGGCCGAGCGCTTTCGCGAGTTTTCGCAGCACCAGCGCGGGCTCGCGTCCGAGGGACATTACTGGGGATTCCATACGCTCGCGCTCGATGCCACGTCGCTGGCCATCGGCAAGGTGGCGATCGCGCGAGCCAGCGGTGTGATGCCGGATGGCACGACCTTTTCCTTTCCCGATCCGAACGAGCCGCCCAAGGCGATCGAAATTCCGGAAACGCTGAAGGGCAAGCGCATGTACCTCTGCCTGCCGGTCTATCGGCCGGGCAGCGAAGAGGTTTCGTTCGACGACGATGCGCGCTCGCTGGCACGCTACAACGTCATCGAGGAAGAAACGCCCGATCACAATTCGGTCGCCGGCGAGCCGGCGCCGATCCAGACCGGACAGCCGCGCCTGCGGCTGTTGCCCGAAGGCGAAGTCCCCGAAGGCTGGATGACGCTCGGCGTCTGCCACGTCGTCGAGCGTCGCAACGATCTCTCGGTGGCATTGGGGGAATCCTTCATCCCGCCGGTGGTCGCCGCGCACGAAAGCGCAGTGCTGTCCGGCTTCCTGCGCGAACTGGCCGGTCTCCTGCATCACCGCGGCGAGGCGATTGCCGCGCGGCTGTCGGCGCCGGGCAAGGGCGGCGTATCGGAGATCGCCGATTTCCTGATGCTGCAACTGGTCAACCGCTATGAGCCGCTGGTGGTGCACATGTCGCAACTGCGCACCCTGCATCCCGAGCGCATGTATGCCGAGCTGCTGGCGCTCGCCGGCGATTTCACGACGTTCACCCGCGACAGCCGCCGGCCGTCGGACTATGCCGTCTACAACCACGACGATCTGGCTGGGTGCTTCACGCCGCTGATGCACGATTTGCGGCGGTCGCTGTCGATGGTGCTCGAGCAAAACGCCTTCCAGATCGAACTGCTAGAGCGCGCCTACGGCGTTCGCGTGGCGGTGATTGCCGACAAGGAACTCATCAAGAGCGCGGCGTTCGTGCTCGCCGTGGCGTCCGAATTGCCGGGCGAGCAGGTGCGCAAGCTGTTCCCGACCCAGGTCAAGATCGGTCCGGTGGAAAAAATCCGCGATCTGGTCAACCTGCATTTGCCGGGGGTTGGCCTGCGGCCGCTGCCGGTGGCCCCGCGTCAGATTCCGTATCACGCGGGCAACAATTATTTCGAACTCGATACTGCCAGCGAGTTCTGGCGCGGGCTGGAACGCTCGGGCGGCCTGGCGATGCACATCGCCGGCGACTGGCCCGGTCTGAAGCTTGAATTTTGGGCGATTCGCGCATGACGACTCCCGCCAACCTTGATCCATTTGCCATTCTCGCCGCCGCGCCCGGCGCCGTGCCGGTCGGCGTGGCTGCACCCGCCGGCGCCCCGGCGCCGGATGCACCGCCGGCGATCGGTGAGCCGCAAGTCGCGGCCGACCTGCCGGAGATTTTGAGCGGTGCAAACTCGCTGGCGGTGGCTGCCAATCCGCTGCTCAATCTGATCCCGCAAATCCGAGTGACGCCGCACCATCCCGACCCCGAGCAGTTGCGCAACTATCTGGTCGAGCAGGTGCAGCTCTTCGAGCGCCGCGCCCGCGAATCGCAGGTTCCGCCGGAAACGCTGATCGCGGCCCGCTACGCGCTGTGCACGGCGCTCGACGAGACTGCCGCCAAGACGCCCTGGGGCGGGGGTGGTCAGTGGTCGCGGCATTCGCTGCTGGTGACCTTCCACAACGAGACCTGGGGCGGCGAGAAGTTCTTCCAGGTGCTTGCCCGCCTGGTGCAGGATCCGAAAAAGCACATCGACCTTATCGAGATGATGGCGGTCTGCATTGCGCTCGGCTTCGAGGGGCGCTTTGGCGTGGTCGACAATGGCCGCTCGCAACTGGAAACGCTGCGCCGGCGACTGGTCGAAATCATCAACGGCGCCCGGGGCGAGCATTCGAAGGCGCTGTCGCTGCACTGGCAGGGCGCCGAGCCCGACGGCAAGTCGCGCTGGGGGTTCCTGCCGCTCTGGATCACCGCCGGCGCCACATTGTTATTGCTGACCGGCATCTTCTTTCTCTACTACTTCTTCATCGCCGACAAATCGAGCGGCGTGTTCAGCGCGCTCAATTCGATCCGGCCACCGAAGGCGCAGGCGATCAAACCGCAACCCGCCCCCACCCGGCGACTGGCGCAGTTCCTCGAACCGGAAATCCGCGAAGGTTTGGTGGACGTCAACGATCTGGCCGATCGCAGCATCATCATTTTGCGCGGCGATGGCATGTTCGATAGCGGCCAGATCGACGTCAAGCCGCGCTACCTGATCGTCATTCAGCGTGTGGCGGATGCCCTGAATGCAGTGCCGGGCGCCGTGCAGATCACCGGACACACCGATAACGTGCCGATACGCGGTGTCCGTCGCTTCCCGTCCAACTTCGAACTGTCGCAGGCGCGGGCGGAAGTCGTGCGCGACATGATCGACGCCCGTCTCACCGACAAGCGCCGCACCCGCGCGCAGGGCAAGGCCGAGTCCGAGCCGATCGACAGCAACGCCACGACTGAGGGCAAGGCACGCAATCGCCGTGTCGAAGTTGTACTGCTGATCCCGCCGACCGAGCGCGACCGCGAACTGAACGCCGCGCAGGGGAAACAGTGATGTATTACCTGCGCATAATTTTCCGCAAACTGTTCAACCGGACGACGCTGACCATCCTGTTGCTGCTGATCCTGTCGGCGATCGTCTGGCTGGTCGGCCCCATGGTGTCGATCGGCGAGTTCCGGCCGCTGGCGCCGGTCTGGGTGCGCTGGTCGATCATCGGCGTCATCTGGGCGCTATGGCTGATCAAGCTGCTGCTGCGCTGGTGGCGCGAACGCAACGTCAACGCCGCGCTGCTGAGCCAACTGGCGAAGATGCAAAGCACCGCCAAACCCGGCGATGCGGCGGCCGGCGCGGAAGAAGTTGCAGAGCTCAACAAGCGATTCAAGGATGCGTCCGAAATCCTGAAGAAAACGCGCTTCAGCAGCAACGAGAAGGGCGGTTTTCTGTCCGGGCTCTCGAAGCAGTACGTATATCAGTTGCCGTGGTACGCCTTCATCGGCGCGCCGGGTTCGGGCAAGACAACTGCGCTGGTCAACGCCGGGCTCACCTTCCCGCTGGCCGAGCAGTTCGGCAAGGCCGCCATCCGCGGCATCGGCGGCACCCGCAACTGTGACTGGTGGTTTACCAACGAGGCGGTGTTGATCGATACCGCCGGTCGTTACACCACGCAGGAAAGCAACGAAGCGGTTGACCGTGCCGAGTGGCAGGGTTTCCTCGGCCTGCTCAGGAAATTCCGCCCTCGGCAGCCGTTGAATGGCGTGCTGCTGACCGTCTCGGTGGCCGACCTGCTGCAGATGACGACGCAGGAACGCGAGGTGCATGCCGCCACGCTGAAAGCGCGCCTCAATGAGCTTCGCGAAGGGCTCGGCGTGCAGTTTCCGGTGTACGTGCTGGTCACCAAGACGGACTTGTTGTCCGGCTTCAACGAATACTTCCTCAACTACACACGCGAAGATCGCGCCCAGGTGTGGGGCTTCACGCTGCCCTACGACCCGAACGCGACGGAGCCGATCGCCGTTCGCGAAGCGTTTGCCCGCGAGTTCGATCTGCTTTACAAGCGCCTCAACGACGGCATGCAGCAGCGTTTGCTGGACGAGCCGGACCTGTCTCGCCGCGCGCTGGCCTACACGCTTCCGCAGCAGCTTGCCGGTATCCGCGACGTGTTGTCGCGTTTGCTCGGCGCCGTATTCAGCGAATCGAAGTTTTCCGAGCAGCCGATGCTGCGCGGCGTGTACTTCACTTCGGGCACGCAGGAAGGCACGCCGTTCGACCGCGTGCTCGGCGCCATGCAGCGCACCTTCCGGGTCGCCTCGCGGGTCCGTGCCAGCGAGGTGTCCGCCGGCACCGGCAAGAGCTACTTTCTGCAGGACTTGCTGCAAAAAGTCATCTTCAAGGAACACTTCATTGCCGGCCGCAACGTGGCGATGGAACGGCGCATGCGCTGGCTGCGCTGGGCCGGCATGGCCGCCTGCGGCGTGGCCTTCGTCTGGGCCAACATCGCCTGGTGGGTCAGCTATGGCAATAACAGCGACTACATCGCCGAGGTCGGCACCAAGGCCGACGCGCTGCGGGAAACGGTCACCGGCATTTCACCAGCACCCAGCGAGGATGCGCCGGCGCTGCTGGTCGCGCTCAATCAGGCACGCGATGCCGCCCATAGTTCGAAATTCGACTTCAACAATCCGCCGTGGCGCTACCGCTACGGGCTGTTCCAGGGACCAAAACTCGACACTGCGGCGCAGGCCGTCTATCAGCGCCTGCTCGAAGACAGCCTGATGCCGCGCATCGCCGCGCGGGTGCATTCGCGACTGCGCGCTGCCGCGGCCAACAAGACCGAGGCGAGCTACGAGGCGTTGAAGGCCTACCTGATGATGTACGACAGCGCGCGGGTGAAGGACGAGTTCGTCAAGAACTATGTCGGTGGCGACTGGCTGGCTGGCCTGCCGCCGGACGTATCGAACGATACGCGCAAGCAATTGATCGGCCATCTCGAAGAGTTGCTGAAAATTGGCGCCTACAAATCGCCGTTCCCGCAGGATGCCGAACTGGTGCGCCAGGTGCGCGACACGCTGCTGCAGCAGGAGCCCGCGAAGCGCGCGTACAACTTCATCAAGTCGCAACTGCTCGGCATCGACCTGCCGGAATTCACGGTGATCCGGGCGGCCGGCGATCGCGCACCGGCGGTGTTCGAGCGCCGCAGCAACAAGTCGCTCAGCAGCGCCGGCATTCCCGGCTTCTTCTCCGAGCGTGGTTACAACGAGTATTTCCTCAAAGGCCTGGCCAACTGGGGCGCGGGGCTCGGGCTTGAGGAGGCCTGGATACTCGGCCGAAGCAGCACGACGGCTAGCGCGACCAAGGCGGCGACTGCGGCCTTCGATGCCAGCGGCATGGATCGGCGCATTCGCGAGTTCTATCTGCAGGACTTCGCCAACGAGTGGCAGAACTTCCTCAACGACATCCGGCTGCGGCCGCCGCGCAGCATGGCGGAAACGATCGAATGGGCCAACGTGCTCGGCGCCGCCGATTCGCCGCTGGTCTTGCTAACCCGCGAGGTCGCCGCGCAGACCATCCTGATTAACACCGAATCGGGGCCCGGCAGTCGCGTCAATCAGATCAAGGATTCGGTCAAGCGCGGGCTCGACGAAGTGACGGCGGCAACGGCCGCGCTCGCCAATGCGCCGATCAACACCAACCGGCCGGAAATGATCGTGCAGGAACGGTTCCGGCCGTTCAAGGAACTGGCACTACCAACCGGCAAAGGCCGTATTGATGAGGTGGCGCGCGAGATTCTCGACTATGGTCTGACGCTGCGTAACGATCAGGCGGCGCTGGCCGGCGGCAGCACCCGCCGTTCGCAGGAGGCCGACGCCAAGCTGGCCGCACGCGCCGCGCAGTTGCCGTCGCCGTTGCGTGAAATTGTCGAAGGACTCACCAGCAGTGCGTCGAAGTTGACGCAATCGACCGTGCTCAAGAACGCCACCGCGCAAACGGCCGGTGCGGTGGGGCAAACCTGTTCCGCCGTCGCACGGGGCTACCCCTTCGACCGGCGGTCGGCGCAAGACGCCTTCCCGCAGGATTTCGCGCAGGTTTTCGGGCCATCGGGATCGCTCAAACAAGCTTTCGACCAGATCGCCTCCGCAGTCGACAAGTCGCGCAATCCGTGGGCGGCGAAACCCGGCCCCGACGGCGCGGCCGCCGGGCGTGCCGAGGATCTACGGCGGTTCATGCAGGCGGAAGAAATTCGCGAGACGTTCTTTGCCGGTGGGCGCGGTTCCCCCGGTTTCGAGCTTGACGTGCGGGTGACCGCCACGCCACCCGGCAGCGATCGGGTGGAGCTGGATGCCGACGGCACCGTCGTGGTGGCCAACGAGGACGGCAAACGGGTCGTCTGGCCGGGGCCGAAAAATAGCGAACGCGTCCGTTTGACGGTCGGTGGCCGCCCGGTGGTGGAGAAATCCGGCTTCTGGGCACTGCACAAGCTACTGGACGCAAGCCCCTCGGGCAGCGCCCCCGGCAGCACCGTCGCCACCTTCAACGCCGAGGGCCGCGAGATACGCGTTGAAATGCGCGCGCGATCGGTTCGTCATCCGCTCACGCTGCCGGCGTTGCGTGGCTTCGGCTGTCCGGGGCGCTAGGACAGGCAATGGTCAGCGCTGCTCCGGCCGCGAGCCCCCCCGATCCCGCCGCGACGGTGGGTTTTGCCTACTTCGGCAAACTTCCCGGTGCCGGGGATTTCATTTCGCGACGCATGCCATATCCCTTGCAGCAATTTTGGGATCGCTGGTGCGCGTCGGGGCTGGAGGTGCTCAAGGAACGCAATCCGGCTCCCGGTTGGGCGTTGTGGGGCAACACGCCGAAGTGGGCGTTTCTGCTGCCGGCGCAGCCCGGTGTGCCGATCGGTCAACTCGGCGTCGTGGCGCCGTCGTGCGATCGGGTCGGGCGTAATTTTCCCTTCCTAGTTACCACGGCTGTCCTCGAACAAAACGCGATGAACCTGTTACCGCGTGCCGCGCCGATTGCACTGGCGTGGGCGAACGTGGTGGCCGATGCACAGAGTGTCCGGATGAGCATCGACGCCGTCGACACCGCGCTGTCGAATGCCTTGGTCGCCGAGCTTGACAAAGAGCCACCGGCGGCCGACGGCGAAGTCACGCTGCCGCCCGGCGTCAGTCCGTTGTCGCTGCCGTGGCCAGGCCTTGCCGAGAATTTCGACCGACAGGGCGGCGAGAGTTACTGGTGGAGCGTGCCGCCGGCGACCACCGGCTTCCGGGCGCGCACCCATTCGGGCCCGTTGACCGCAACACACTTCGTCAGCCTCTGCGCCTGAGCGCACGTACCCGCCGCTGGCCAGCACCGGTTTGCGACAATCGGCGGCAATGAGCCGCACCGCCGTTTCCCCCTCCGTTGCCATCGCCGATACCGTCTACCTGTGCCCGAGCGACCGCGCGGCGCGGGGCTGGCGCCGGCATCTGACGGAACGCGGCGTGCCATTTCGCGATTGCCTCGCCATCGAAACCTGGCTGGCATCCCTCTGGGCGCGAGCCGCCCTGTTCGGGCTCATTGCCGACGCGCCGACCTTGCTGCCGCAGGACGCGCAGCGCGCGCTGTGGCATCGGCTGGCCGCCAGCCACTCGAATCTATTGACCAGCGAATGCGATCGGGTCGTGACGCTGGTCGACGAAGCCTGGCTGCTCGCTGAACGACATGGATTGCCCCTGTCGCCGGCGTCGGCAACCGGTGTCGCGGCCGACGACAACGCCGCCTGGTTTGCCGCGATCCGCGTCGCTGCACGGCGCTGGCTCGGCGCTCACCGCCTGCTGACGCGCGCCGAATTGCCGGCACGACTGGCGGAATCGCTGCCGCTGTGGCGTCCGCTGTTGCCATCGCGGCTGTGCCTGACGCCGAGCTTCGCAACCGACCCCGCGCTGGAACGACTGTGGCGAACGATCGCCGCGGCGGGCGTCGACGTGGCGACGGCGGATGCGGCGACCGCTGGCGGCACCGAAGCGGAACCCGACGCGCCTGCGCCCGTGGTCGAACGTACCCACGATCCCGATCATGATCGCGACGCCGCCTTGCAATGGGCGGCCGATCAGCTCGCCTCATCGAGCGGCGAAGTCACGCTGATCGTGCCTGATCTGACGGCGCAGCGCGGTGCCTGGCAGCGGGCCTTGCGGGCAAGGTTCGGCAGCGATTGGTGGCTGGCGCCCAGCGCCGACGGCGAGCGTTTCAACCTCTCGCTCGGGCAGCCGATCGCCGCCCATCCGGCCATTGGCGCGCTGCTGGTGCTGCTGGCTGCGACATCGCGGCCGATGGCGGTGGAATCGATTGCCCAGGCGCTGATACACCCGCGCTGGGGAGTCGCCATGACGACGGCCAACTGCGTGCACCGTTGCCTGCAGGAGCAGATCGACCACGGCATTGCCGAATCGATGCTCGACGTCTGGCCGACACCCGTGGCGATGCAGCAAGTCCTGCATGCGTTGCGCCCCGCTGCCGGCACGCGCAGCGGAGAGAACGATCGACGCCGCTCGCGGCGCGAGCATCGACAAACGATCGACGCTGTGGTGGCCGCCCTGTCAACGCAGGCGATGATCGCGCGCAGCGAGCTGTTCCAGTTCGACGAGGCGTGGTTGCTGCTGCTGCAACGCTGGGAACAATTCGATCGCTGGTTTCCGTCGCTGTCTTGGCAACAAGCGTTGTCCGAACTGGAGCGATTGGCCGCAGACACGGTGTTTCAGCCGAAGGCCGGGCAGGCGCGCCTGCAGGTCGTCGGTTTGCTCGAATCGGCCGGCGTGCCGCTCGCCAGCGCACGATTGGTCGGCCTCAGCGACCGCGTGCTGCCGGAAGCCTACGCTCCGAATCCGTTGTTGCCGCGCGCCTGGCAGAGCGCCCATGGCGTCGGTCTTGGCTCGCGCGCCGAGGCGCTCGGCCGTGCGCAGCGTCTGTTGCACAACTGGCGCTCGCTGATCCGGCAATGGACGCTGTCCTGCCCGATGCGCAACGACGATGGCGAGGTCGGGCTGTCGCCGCTGCTGCATGGTTGGCCGACGCAAAGCGTGGCAGTTGCCGTGCCACGGCCACGACGCCCGGCCGTGCTGGAAACGGTTGCCGACGAAGCGTTGCCGGAGGAAGCGGACGCAGTGCTCGCGAGCCCACTGAGTGCCAGCCGCTTGCGCGAGCAGGCACAGTGCCCTCGGCGCGCCGCTGCCATCCGCCTGGGACTGCGGCCGTGGCCCGCGCTGGCGGCCGGCATCACGCCTATCGTGCGCGGCAATCTGGTGCACGGCATGCTCGCCGCATATGGTGTTGCGCGCATGACCGGCGCCGACGCCCAAACGGCCGCGCTGGCGCAGCTCGACGCGCTCATTGCCGATGAACGGCGCACGCGGCCGGCGATCGCGGCCGTTGCCTGGCAAACCGAACGGGCGCGCATTGCCGTGCTGCTGCAGCGGGTCATCGAACGCGAGGCCCGGCGGACCGCGTTCGCCGTGGTGGCCGTCGAGCAGCCGCTGGAGGCGATGGTGGCGGGGCAGCCGTTCACCGGCAAGCTCGATCGCATCGACGACGACGGCCACCTGCGCGTGATCTTCGACTACAAGACCGGCAAGGTGTCGCGCAACGACTGGCGCATGGAGCGGAACTCCGGGCGCCTGGCCGACCCGCAGTTGCCGCTCTACGCGCTGATGCACGAAGCGAATCGCAGCGCCGACGCCGACGTGTCGCCGGTGCGCGCGGTAGCGTGGTTCACGGTGAACGATGACAGCGTCGATTGCATCGGCGTTGGCGACGATGACGATCTCCTGCCGCGAACGCAGCGCGGTGCGACGCCGATCGGCTGGGGCGAGACGATGGTCCAGTGGCAGCAGGGTATTGCAGCGCTGGTCGACGAATGGCGGCGTGGGGTTGCCGAAGTGGCGCCGATCAAGGGTGGGCTGACCTGCCGCACCTGCGAATACGGCGCCTTCTGCCGCGAGCGCTGGTCGTTGAGCGGCAGCGACGGCGCGGCGGGCAACGACTCCGGCGACGAAGCGGAAGGCGGCAGCGATGAGTGACCACGCGGCGCGCGAGCGTGCCGTCGATCCGCGGCGGTCGTTCATCGTGCAGGCGCCGGCCGGCTCCGGCAAGACGGAGCTGCTGGTGCAGCGCATGCTGGCATTGCTGGCGACGGTCGACGATCCGGCGCAGATTCTCGCCATCACCTTCACCCGCAAGGCCGCGCAGGAGATGCGCGAGCGGCTGATCGGCGCACTCGAACAGGCTGCCACGACAACGGAGGCCGACAGCGCCAGGCTCACCGTGGTCGAGCGACGCCGGCGCGCGCTGGCGCTGCCGGTACTCGCCCGCGACCGGGCGCACGAATGGCATCTGCGCGAGCAGCCGGATCGGCTGCAGATCGACACCTTCGATGCGTTCTGCGCGCGGGTGGTGGCGCGCAGCAATCTGTCGCGCATCGCCGGCGAAGGCGCGCTCGGCAGCGTCACCGACGCGGCGGAGCCCTTGTATCGGGAAGCGGCCGCCCGTGCGCTGGCGGCCGACGACATCGCGGACGCCGTCGGCGAGGTGCTGACCATCGCCGGCAATCAGGTCGACAGCGTCATGGAACTGGTTGCCGGTTTGCTGGAACGGCGGGCGCAGTGGCTTGGCGCCGCGATCGACGTGTCGGACGAAGCCATTGCCGCGCTCACCGGCGCACTGCGAACGGCCGCCGACGCCGCCATGACCGCGCTGGCGCAACACCAGCGCGTGCTCGCCGGCGCCGCCATCGCCGAGCTGGCCGGCTATACGGCGGACATTTGGCAACGCCCGGACAGCGACGCCGGGCGCCGCCAGCTCGCCGCGGACAGGCAGGCGCTGGCCGCGCAGTGGCCGTTGCCGACGACGCTTGCCGCCTTGCCGCACTGGCAGACGCTAGGCGCGATGCTGTTGACCAGCGTCGGCGGCAAGCGGCAGTGGCGCAAGAGCCGCGGCGTTAACAAGACCGCCGGCTTCCCGAAGCACGACGATCGCGCCTTTGCCGATCTCGACCCGGCGTTACGCCGGCAGCGCAAACAACAGATGGTCGACTTGCTGGATAGTCTGCAGGACGAAGGCGAACTGGCCGTCTGTCTCGACGAACTCGATCACGTGCCGACCACGACCGCGCTGGCGGAGCATGAGTCGGCGCTGCGTGCGACGCTGGTATTGCTGCGCCGCGCCGCCGTCGAACTGCTGGTGCTGATGCGCGAGCGCGGCGTGACCGATTTCAGCGGCATCATGACGGCCGCGCTGGCGGCGCTGCGCGACAACCGTGCCGATGTGCTGGCCAATCTCGACGCCACGCTCCGGCATGTGCTGGTCGATGAAGTGCAGGACACCAATCCCGCCCAGTTCGAACTGCTGGCTTTGCTCACCGCCGACTGGTCGGCGGGTGACGGCCGCACGCTGTTTCTGGTCGGCGATCCGATGCAGTCGATCTATCTGTTTCGCGATGCCGACGTCGGCCTGTTCCGGCGTGCGCAGCAGAGCGGCGTCGGCAGCGTGCAGCTGACGCCGCTGACACTGGACGCCAACTATCGCTCGCAACCGGCCGTCGTCGACTGGGTGAATCGGGCGCTGGCGGGCGTTTTCGCCCGCGGCGATCGCGGTCTGTTCGGCGATCGCGACCCGGTTCCCTTTGTTGCGGCGGCGGCGACCAAAGACGGCAGCGACGACGAGGGACAAAGCGAAATCGTTGCCGCCGACGCTGAACAGGAGGCGCAGGCGGTGGTCGCTGCGATTGCCTGGCGGCGCGCGGCGAATCCCGAGCAGCGTATCGCCGTGCTCGCTCGTACCCGCGGCGACGCAGCGGCGGTGATCGACGCGCTGCGCCAGCGCGGCATCGCGTTCAGCGCCAACGAGTTTGCGCTCTGGTCGGCGCGCGAACGGGTGCGCGATCTGCTGACGCTGACCGACGCGGTCGCCGCGCCGTGGGATCGCCTGGCGCTATTCGCGCTGTTGCGCTCGCCGTGGGTGGGGTTGCGGCTGGCCACGCTGTCGCGCTTCGCGGCGGCGCTGCATCCGGCGCCGACGGGGCTGGCCTGGCAGGCGCTGGACGGCGACTGGACGCAGGCGCTGGCCGACGACGAGCGCGCCCGGGTCCGGCGGGCGCACGCCGCGCTGCGGGTCGGGCTGGCGCGGGCCTGGCTGTCCGGGGTGGCGGAGCGGGTCGAGGCCGTGTGGTACGCGCTCGACGGTCCGGCACAGTTGGACAGCGACGAGGCGCAACGCGACGTCGGGCAGTTTTTCGAGTGGCTCGCCGACAACGCCAGCAATGGGTTATTGCCGCCGCGCCAGGCGTTGCTGATGGCGATGGAGAAAAAGCGCCAATCGTTCGCTTCGATACCGTCGGCATTGACGGATGCAGCGGGCGGGCCGCCGCCGGTGGAGCTGCTGACGATCCACAAGGCGAAAGGGCTGGAATGGGACCACGTGTTTGTCATCGCCTGCGATCGGGCGCCGCGTGCCGATCATCGCTCGCTGGCGGCGTGGCGGTTTCAGGCCTTGCCCGGTGGCGATGAGCACGAGGCCGACGCGCGCAGCTACGCCTTCGCGGCCCGCGATACGCGCAAGGGCGAAGCCGGCAGCGTCTACGACTTTCTCGCGCGCTTCAACCGCGCGTCGCGACTCGACGAGAGCAAACGGCAACTCTACGTGGCGGCAACCCGCGCCCGGCGCACGCTCACCCTGAGCCGGCAGGCGGCGCACCGCGATCCGCCTTACGGCAGTTTTTCGTTCTGGCTCGGGCAGGGGGCCGATGCCGCCGTCGGCCCGGCCGATCCGGTCGCGACTGCCGAGCGCCGACTGCGGCTGGCGGCATCGCTCACGCGCGGCGCACCGCCGCCGCCGTTCGATGAGGGCCGCGTGGCCTGGCCTGCCTATGTGGCCGATGCAGCGGCAGCGGCGCTGGCGGTGCCGGCGGCGGAGCGAATGGCGCGCGCCGTTGGCGTCGTCGGCCATTTGCTGTTTGAAGGCCTGGCGCTGGCGATGCGCGAAACCAGTGCATTCGCGCCGTCCGCTGCGGCGATTGCCCGCGCGCTGATCGACGCCGGTGCCGTCGATGACGGCCTGACACCAACACAGGCGAGCGGCGCCCCGCGCGACACCGGTTATTGGTCGATGCGGCTGGCGCAGTGGTTTGCCGCAGCATCCGGGCGCGACAATCTGCGCTTCCTGTTTGCCTCGACGCACTTGGAATCGCGGCAGGAATTCAGCCTGCCGCTCGCCGCTGCCGCCGCCGGCGAGCGTCTGCGGGTCGATCACAGCTTCGTCACAGCGGAGGGCGTGCGCTGGATCGTCGACTACAAATTCGCCGAGCCGGATGCCGGCGAGGCGGCGGAAGCGGCCGCCGTCGACGCCTGGGTGGCGCGGCAATGCGCGCAGTACGCGGCGCAACTGGCGGGCTATCGGGCGGCCTTCGTCGACTACGAGCAGCGCGTCGGGGCCGACAACGCCGCGGAGCCGTCGGCGCGGCCGATGGTGACCGCGCTTTACTTTCCCTGGCTTGATCGCCTGCAACGTTGTCCATGACCGTCGTGACGATTGGCACCCGTTTAACAGCTTTTTGCGCCAAGCCCCATTTGAACTGGGCTCGCGGCGCGATTTTTCTGAAAGTCGACCGAAAAACTGCCGTAACGGCCTTCGCAGCCGGTTTGGCGTCATCCGGGCCGTGGTCAGCGTGCCACGGCGACGCCACAAAATCCAATAAAATCAAGCGCTTTTGCGCCACGGCATTTTGCTTTCGACGACGTCATGACTGAGCACGCACGGCCCGCCGCCGTTCCCCAGGCGCCCTCGCTGGCTCGCGATTTTCGTCCCGGCCGTTTCGCTGCCGGCAGCGCCGTGACCATCGGCAATTTCGACGGCGTGCATCGTGGCCATCAGGCCATGCTGGAGGTGGTCGGGCAGGCCGCACGGCAGCGCCATTTGCTGCCGGTCGCGCTCACCTTCGCGCCGGCGCCCGGTGAATTCTTCGCCCGCAATGCCGGCAAGCCGCCGCCCACCCGCCTGCAACGTCTGCGCGACAAACTGGCCTGCATCTGGGCCGTGGGCATCCAGCACATCCAGTTGGCCCGCTTCAACGCCGCGATGGCGCAGTTGTCGCCCGACGAGTTCTGTGCCCGCGTGCTGCGCGACGGGCTGAACGCCAAATGGGTCATCGTCGGCGACGATTTCCGCTATGGCAAAGGCCGCGCTGGCGACATCAGGACGCTGCATGCATGGTGCACGGCCAACGGCGTCGAGTGCTACGTGATGCCGGCGGTGAAGGCGATGGACGTGCGCTTTTCGTCTTCGCTGGTGCGCGAGGCGCTGCTGGCGGGCGATGTGGTGACTGCCGCTGCCGTGCTCGGGCGGCCGTACCGCATCTCGGGCCGGGTGGTGCATGGCGACAAGCTCGGGCGCACGATCGGCTTCCCGACGCTCAACATTGCGCTGTGGGCACCGCTGCCGCTGTCGGGCATTTTCGCCGTCCGTGTGTACGGCGTCGACGTCGCCGGCGGCCTGCCGGTGCTGGGTGCGGCCAACGTCGGCGTGCGGCCCACCGTGAAGGAAAACGGCAAACCGTTGCTGGAAGTCTTCCTGCTCGATTTCCAGGGCGATCTTTACGGCCGCCGTGTCGTCGTGGAATTCGTCAAACACATCCGGCCGGAGGAAAAATTCGCCTCGGTCGAGGTCATGACCGCACAAATGCATCGCGACATCGCCGCCGTCCGCGCCGTGTTCGCCAACGCGGGCGGTTGACGTAAAGCTTGTTGCAGTGACGTCTTGCGCCGTCGCCGTCAGCGTTCACATTTGCTGCGCTGCAAGGCAAAAAACGCCAATTTGCGAGACAATAGGCGGATGTCCACCCGGTTCATCCTCTTTCGCCAGCCGCGCCTTTGCGTGACCAAGACGCTGGCACGGCAGACCAGACACTACCGAATTAGCGGCTGAACTGCGGCTGCGCCGTTATCGCGTAGCCGTCATCGTTGCTCCCGAGTCCACGGGAGCCCTGCCCGGAGCGGCGCCTGGCGCCGATGCAGACCACCGATGCCATCCACCAGCCACCGTCGTCGTGGCGGCACCGACCGATAGCTTCCGGGCCCCACCGCTTACCTGATTGCCTATGTCCAGCGAGACCAAAGCCCCCGCCAAATACCCGATCAACATGCTCGACACGCCGTTCCCGATGCGTGGCGATCTGGCCAAACGCGAGCCGAAATGGGTTGCCGAGTGGACCGAAAAGAAGCTTTACCACGCGATCCGCGCCAAAGCGGCCAGCCGGCCGCGCTGGGTGCTGCATGACGGCCCGCCATATGCCAACGGCGACATCCATATCGGCCATGCGGTCAACAAAATACTTAAGGACATCGTCGTCAAGAGCCGTCTGATGGCGGGTTTCGACGCGACCTATGTGCCGGGCTGGGATTGCCACGGCATGCCGATCGAAATCCAGATCGAAAAGAAGTTCGGCAAGGGATTGCCGGCGCAGGAAGTGCAGGCGAAGAGCCGCGCCTATGCCACCGAGCAGATCGACAAGCAACGCAAGGATTTCATGCGTCTGGGCGTGCTCGGCGAGTGGGAGAACCCCTACCTGACGATGGCGCCGCGCAACGAGGCCGACGAGATCCGCGCGCTGCGCAAGATCTACGACGCGGGCTATGTCTTCCGTGGGCTGAAGCCGGTGAACTGGTGCTTCGACTGTGGCTCGGCGCTGGCCGAGGCCGAGGTGGAGTATTACGACAAGACGGACCTCGCGGTCGACGTCGGCTTCGCGTTCGCCGAGCACGACAAGCTCGCGAAGGCGTTCGGGTTGCCGAAACTGCCGTATGACAACGGCTACCTCGTGATCTGGACGACCACGCCGTGGACGCTGCCGGCGAACCAGGCGCTCAACCTGCATCCCGAGTTCGACTATGCGCTGGTCGAGACCAACGACGCTGCGCGTCCGCTGTTGCTGGTGGCGCAGGAGCGCGTGGAGGCCTGCCTTGCCAACTGGGGCATGCAAGGCAAGGTGATCGCCACCTGCAAGGGCCAGGCGCTGGAGTTGGTGGCGTTCCGTCACCCGTTCTACGATCGCCTGAGCCCGGTCTATCTGGGCGACTACGTGACGCTCGACACCGGCACCGGCATCGTGCACTCGGCGCCTGCCTATGGCGTGGAAGACTTCCAGTCCTGCCGCGCCTATGGCATGAAGGACGATCAGGTGCTGACGCCGGTGCTGGGCGACGGCAAGTACGTCGACAGCCTGCCCGAGTTCGGCGGTCTCTCGATCTGGGACGCCAATCCGAAGATCGTCGAACACATGCGCGCCAAAGGCTCGCTGTTCAAGGTCGAGAAGTTCGACCACAGCTACATGCATTGCTGGCGGCACCGCACGCCGATCATCTATCGCGCGACCAATCAGTGGTTTGCCGGGATGGACATCAAACCACATGCTCCCTCCCCCTCGATGGGGGAGGGCCGGGGAGAGGGTGATGGCAGCGCGAGCGATAACGCTAACAACCTACGACCGGCAGGCGAAGGACACCTTCGACGCGGAGAGGGTGATGGCAGCGCGAGCGATAACGCTAACAACCCCCTCTCCCTAGCCCTCCCCCACAAGGGCGGAGGGGAAACTCGCACGCTACGCCAAACCGCGCTCGCCGCCATTGAGGCGACGCAGTTCTTCCCCGCCTGGGGCCAGGCGCGATTGCACGCGATGATCGCCAACCGGCCCGACTGGACGTTGTCGCGGCAGCGCCAGTGGGGCGTGCCGATGGCGTTTTTCGTGCATCGCGAGACCGGCGCGCTGCATCCGCGCACCAGCGAACTGCTGGAAGCGGTCGCCAAGCGCGTCGAGCAGGGTGGCATCGAGGCCTGGCAGACGCTCGACCCGGCCGAATTGCTCGGCGACGAGGCGAAAGATTACGTCAAGAATCCCGACACACTGGATGTGTGGTTCGACTCGGGCACCACGCACGAGACCGTGCTGCGCGGTTCGCACGTCGAGCAGAGCAAGTTCCCGGCGGACATGTACCTGGAAGGCTCGGATCAGCATCGCGGCTGGTTCCACTCGAGCCTGCTGACCAGTTGCATGATCAACGGCCGCGCGCCCTACGAGCAGTTGCTGACGCACGGCTTCGTGGTCGACCAGAACGGCCGCAAGATGAGCAAGTCGCTCGGCAACGTGGTCGCACCGCAGAAGGTTTGCGATTCGCTCGGCGCCGAAATCCTGCGCCTGTGGGTCGCGGCGACCGACTATTCCGGCGAACTGGCGTTGTCCGACGAAATCCTGAAGCGGGTGACCGACACCTATCGCCGGCTGCGCAACACGGTGCGCTTCCTGCTCGCCAACACCGCGGACTTCGACGCGGCAAAACATGCCGTGCCGCTCGCCGAGATGAGCGAAATCGACCGTTATGCCGTCGCGATGACGCGCTCGATGGCGAAGACTTGCGTCGAGGCCTATGGCCGCTACGAGTTCCACATCGTGATGCAGCAACTCATGACGTTTTGCTCGGACGATCTCGGCGGTTTCTATCTGGACGTGCTCAAGGACCGGCTCTACACCTGCGGCGTCGACAGCAAGGCGCGCCGCTCGGCGCAGACGGCGCTGTCGCTGATCACGCGGCAACTGGTGACGCTGATGGCGCCGGTGCTCTCGTTCACGGCGGAGGAGGTATGGGCCACGCTGAACCCCGGTCGCGACGTGACCGAGGCCAGCGTGCTGTTCGAGCTGTTCAATCAGCCGCTGCCGGCGCCGGCCGACGAGGACCTGCTGCTGGCACGCTGGGCCGCGTTGCGCGAGGTGCGGGCAACGGTGACCAAGGCCATCGAGGCGGTCCGCGAGGCCGGCGCCGTCGGCTCCAGCCTGCAGGCCGAGATCGACATCGAGGCGCCCGAGGCCGTGCGCGCCGAGCTGGCGCGGCTCGGCGACGACCTCAAGTTCGTCTTCATCACCTCGCAGGCGCGGGTGAGCGCAGGCTCGGAGCTGAAGGTCAGCGTGCGCGCCGCGGACGCCGCCAAGTGCGAGCGTTGCTGGCATTACCGCAGCGACGTCGGCTCGGATGCGGCGCATCCGGGACTCTGCGCGCGTTGCCTCAGCAATCTCTACGGCGCCGGCGAGACGCGGGCGTTCGCGTGAACCCCGTGATTTCGCTCCGGGTAGGGTGGGCACCCCGTGCCCACGCGTCGGGCGCGTCGGTGCGCTGTGTGGACAGCTTTTTAACAAAAACGTTGATTAAGCTGGGCATAGACGCAGATTTAGCAAATAGTCGACTATCATCAATATCGTCCATCAACCCATATAGAACGGCGCTTCCCTTGAAAAGCCATTGGCCCGGAGCGTACCGATGAGCGCCGTTCTGGCCCGCCGCTGGCTCGGCGTCATCCTGCTGGTGATCGGTCTCGACCAGCTCAGCAAGGCGTATTTCCATACCCAGTTCCAGCCTGGCGAGCGCGTCAACGTGTTGCCGTTTTTCGACTGGATCCTGACTTACAACACGGGCGCCGCCTTCAGCTTTCTGGCCACGGCGGGCGGCTGGCAACGCTGGTTCTTTGTCGTGTTGGCGATCGCGGTCAGTCTCTGGTGCTGGCGCTGGCTGCAGCGCGAGCGCGACGTGCGCATCCAGCTCGCGCTGGCGCTGATCATCGGCGGCGCGCTCGGCAACGTGATCGATCGCCTCTGGCTCGGCAAGGTCGTCGACTTCGTGCTGGTCTACTGGGCGCCGTGGAACTGGTACTACCCGGCCTTCAATCTGGCCGACAGCGCAATCAGCGTCGGCGCGGTGCTGATGCTGTGGTCCGCCTTCGTTGCCGCGCCGGTCACGCCGGGGCAGGGCGACGCCCGCGATTGAGCCTCAGCCGCGGGCCGGTCGCGGCACAATTACGCCCATGAACGCAGTACCGATTGTCTTGCAGCCCAAATCCGTCATTCTGGCCAACCCGCGCGGCTTCTGCGCCGGGGTCGACCGCGCCATTGCCATCGTCGAGCGGGCGCTGGAAAAGTTCGGTGCCCCCATCTATGTGCGACATGAGGTCGTGCACAACAAACACGTCGTCGACGACCTGAAAGCGCGTGGCGCCGTCTTTGTCGAGGATCTGAAAGACATCCCCGATCTGCCCGGTGGCGCGGTGGTCATCTACTCCGCGCATGGCGTCTCGAAAGCGCTGCAGGCCGAGGCCGCAACGCGCGGTTTCCGGGTGTTCGACGCCACCTGCCCGCTGGTGACCAAGGTACACGTCGAAGTCGCCAAACTGCGCCGCGACGGCGTGGAAATCATCATGATCGGCCACGAGGGGCACCCGGAAGTCGAAGGCACCATGGGGCAGGCGAGCGATGGCATCTATCTGGTCGAGGACGAAGCCGATGTCGCCCGCCTCGCCGCATCCGGCAAGGTGCGCGACCCGGCGAAGCTCGCCTTCGTGACGCAGACGACGCTGTCGGTCGACGACACGGCACGGGTGGTGGAGGCGCTAAAGACCGCGTTTCCCGCGATTCGCCCGCCGCGCAAGGACGACATCTGCTACGCCACCAGCAACCGGCAGAACGCCGTCAAACAAATCGCCCCCGACGTCGACGTCTTCATCGTGGTCGGCTCCAAAGCCAGCTCCAACGCCAACCGGCTGCGGGAGGTGGCGGAGCGGTTGGGGGATCGGGCCTATCTGGTAGACGATGCCGATGGCCTCAATCGCGGGTGGTTCAACGCCGATAGCCGCGTCGCGGTGACTGCCGGCGCATCCACGCCCGAGCATCTGGTCAGGCAAGTCCTGTCAAAGCTGGGGGAATGGGAGCTTGGTAGCGCGGTGCTTGCCGGGGGCGAAAGCGAAAGCGTCGAGTTCCGGCTGCCGAGTGCGCTGGATGATCAACGCAGCCCTTAACGGCGCCAGCATTCATCCACGGCTGCGGTGTAGTTCGCCAGTGATTTCGCGCCCGTCTGGTTGACAATGAAGTCGCCGCACTTGTCCGACGCCATCGGACGGCCCGCGCTACGTGTCGCAGTGACCGTATAGGTGGTTGCCGTCAGGTTTGACAACCCGACGTCGTAGAACTTGCCCGTTGCACTGGCGCTTTCCGGACTGGTCGTCAATGAAGCCGGCAGTGCGGCACCGACATAGGTCGCGTTGGTCGTGAAGTAACGCTCCATGAACTGCGCCGACATGAGCACTATAGCCTGCGTGTCTGCTCGGCGCCCGCGGCGGACCGACTCGTCGTAACTCGGGTACGCAATCGCCGCGAGTATGGCGACGATTGCGACCGTGATCATCAATTCAATCAGCGTGAAACCCCGTGCACTTGCTTTAGTCTTGGGCTGCATCGCTCCCCCTTGATTGGTGAAAAACGCCATCAGCGAATCTGACGCCATCCGGTGCGGTATGTCGAGCCCGGCGTACAGTTTTCACTGCTTCCGCGATCATAAACATTCGATGACACGAGCCGGACCTGACCGACACCGCAGCCACCGGCGGAGCGTGCCGCACGGCCTTGCTCCGGTCGATCGCGCATACGCATGGTAGAAATGCCGCCCACCGTCCCATTAACTCTTCGCGCCGACGGCGCGATACCGGCAACCTTGTCGGCAGCGTCGAATTTGCCGTCCTGGTTGATATCGAAGACGGGATCATCCAGCCGCGCTCCGGTCAATGCATCGAGGATAAAGGTCCAGCTTTCACCTTTCGATTCGCAGTCGGAAATGTCGGTGACAAATGTGTTGAACAACACCCGCTGATCGAGAATCGTCGGCGACGAGATGATCCGCTCACGCGACGCCGGCAGGTCCACATACCAGCCGCGCTTGTCGACAAGGTTCACGCCGTTGGAGGAAACGGTCCGGGTGTTCGTGGCCGTCGTAATCGTTTGCGAGCCGAGCAGCGTGGAACGGCTGCCGGTCTGCGCCACGCCGTCATCGATAATGCCGTAGAACGAATTGAGCGTGGTGAGCGCCGTGTCGCCGGTGTTGAACAGTCTGCCGGTTCCGAAATAAACCATCGGTGCGGCGCCGAACGGAACAACCGTAGGTGCTGCCGTAATGGCCTGTTTGACGGACGCATCGTTGCACGCTTTGAACATCGGCGAGCCGGTGTAACTGGTCTTCAGACCGCCGGTTGTGCTGTCGAATTCGAAGCGCCACATATGTCCGAGCAAGTCGCCCGCATACACATAGAACGCTCCGTCCTTGGTGTAGTGCGCGCGCACCGCCCCAAGACCATTGCTGACACCGGCAGACGACAAGCCACAGGCATCGTTCGCGGGCGTCAACGCATTGACGGAAATTATCGAACCGGTGTCGAGATTGACGGTGAACAATGCAGCGCGATTCTCGACATTCTCGTAGCCGCCCGAAAAAATGGCCGCCCAAGTGCCATTGGGAAGACGAACGATGGCGGGCTTCGACACCAGGCTACCGAGGTCGGCATGCGCGAGCTCCCACTTCACGGATGACCCGCTGAACGACGTCGGGTTTGTGATGTCGAGTGCATATACCGATTTGCCGCCGGCACCCAGCGAACCGACTGCGATGGTCTTCCACGAACCGCCGATGTAGGCGTCGCCGACGGTAATAGGTCCATCGACGTAGGCGCGTTTGACATAGGCTTGTTCCGTCAGGCGCCAGAGGTTCGGCACCAGCTCGCCCGGCGAATAGCCGAACAACTCCTCGCCGGTGTTTGCATTGAAGCCGTGGACGAAACCATCGTTGGCACCGACCATGACGACCGGCGTGCGCGCTGCCTTCGCGGTCAGATAGCTGCGATAGGTTTCGCCGGCGCCTGTCCAGGTTGCACTCTTGTAACCGAAGTCTTCGATGCTGGAAAGCACCGGCGCGGATCCGAGGATGTCGCCAAGCAATTTAACCCGCCGACGATAGATGCAGCCGGTCGCGCAGGTCGGACTGTCGCGCTCAAGCGACTGATCGCCACGTAGCCACTTGGCAACGTCCTCGCTTTGCAGCGCAGTTCGCGTGTCGGCATTCATGTTCGCCCAGTTGAAGGCGATGACCGGCGGGTTTGGCAACGCTGCGGTTTTCAGCTGGCGCCCATAAAGATTGCGGGAAGCCCAGTTGGTGCTGGTGAGCGTACTGTTGGTATTCCATTGCTCGGCGCCGAAGCTTCCGTCGGGCCTAATCGCTTGCGCGTAGAGTTCACCGTTCCAGCCCGTTGTGGAGAATGCGCTCTGATACAACCTTGTGTTTGTGAGAATGAAGCCGGAGGTCGTCGCAGCGGTGCCCGCCGACCCGGAGCGTCCGCTGATGCGCCCGAGGATGGTCTGAAATGCCCGGTAAACGTCACGCGGCGATTCCGCCGAGAAGAAATCACCGCGGCCGTTGATGGCTGCGTGCCACAGGTCGTACACATTGCCTGGACTGCCGCCGACGGCCGGCCAGGCCGATGCGCCCGTCGCAAACTGCTGGTAACCCTGGTTTGCAGCGTTCGACGCGAACGCCGAACCGAAGTATTGTGGATTGGTCAGGCTGTTGCTCAGACCAAGACCGATCGTAAAGGTGACGAGATGCTGCCATGAGGCCGGGTCGTTCCGCGGATCCCAATATTCGGCGTTCGACCACGATGCGACGGGCAAGGTGTTGCCCGTGGCGGAATACACCGGCGCCTGATCGATGATGCCTGGCTGCAGGTCCGTGCGCCAATGGTTGAATGCGATGTCGGCCACGCTCGACGAGTTGCCGTCGCGGAACGGCGCCGCGGGCGCATAGGCGCGGCCGTCCGGCATCGTCGCCGCAGTGTTGTCGGGGTTGCCAATGGCCAGAACGTCGCCATTCCAGACGCCGTCGGTCAAGGCGACGTGGTACGAAAGCCGGCAAACGTTTTGTGTCGCGGATACCCCGAGCGTATCCTGCCAGGGGCTGTCCGCCCCGGTGACCTGGAAGTAGTTGCCCGCGCGTACGAACGCCGAGCGCAACGGCGTGCCACCGTCGGACGGCAGTTTTGACACCCAACCGAAGAGCTGGGTGCGGTGCGCGTTGTCGAAAGCGTTCATGGCATTGAGGTACGGCGCGCCGTCGACGTCCCTGCAAATCGTGCTGCCGGGAGTCCGCGTATAACCGTTATTGCAGGTGTTCAACGACTGCCAGGCGATACGAAGGCTCGGATCCGCATCGATCATCGCGATCAGCAGCGAGCTTTTCAACAACAAGTGACGGACGCGATAAAACGAGTACCAGTTGGCGAAGTTTTGTCGCTCGGCGGCGGATACTGTCACCTTCCGGTAACAAGTGTCATTGTTGACGCCGACCACCACGCAGGTTGCCAGCGTGGTGTCGTAAACATAGTAGAAGGCGGCCTGCGGGGGTATTCCGCCTATGAAGGTCTGCCACGGATAGCCTGCGAAGTAGTACAGGACCGGGACATAACTATTGGACAAGTTCACCGTACCGTCCGCAGTGCGAAAACCATCTTGATATGCCGCAGTGAACGTGGTGGTGTATCGACTGCCGTCCGCCTTGGGCGGCGCTTCGTACGTGTAATTGGGGTTGTACTGAATCGGATTGAAGCTGGCGGCGAGGAATCGCGTTGACCCGGACGCCATACCCAAACTGTCGGGCACAAAAGCCGACGCCATGCTTCCGGAGTCGTCCAGCGTCAGCAAGATGTTTGGCGGGATGGTTTCCTTCAGAAATACCGGAATCGCCGGTAATGCGAAAGTACTACCGGCGCACGCAAAACAGCCGAGCATTAATACGCATTTGCCAACGAGATGACGCACAACGGTTGAAATATTCATGGCAGACCTGCCGTTACATGGTTACGAGTGTTTGCGGCGGCGTGTAATACGACTGCAGCACGACGATAGCCGCATCGCGTCCGACGCCAAGGGAGGTGATGCGATAGGTGCGATACCGTGCAAGATCCTCGGGGTTGACCTCTTCGATGATGAATCGCGGTTGCGTCGTCACGTCCGGCAGCGCCGGCTTGCTGGTCAACGAACCGTACTCGATGCCGTTGTTGCGGAGAAAAGTAATTGCCGCCGGGTCAGACCATTGGTCGACACTGGTACCGTCCGCTTGCGCCAGTGCCGGCATGCGGGTCAATGACAGTCCCGGGAAGGTGTTTCTCGCGTAGAGCCCGGTGGTGACGCCGTTAAACAACGGCAGATTGGTGGTGTCGGACAAATACGCTTCGGCATCCCGCAGCCCGCTCTCCGCTGCATTGAACGCATTGATGCGGTCACGGCTGTTGCCGGCGATACGCTCCTCAAGGCCGGCAACCTGGATTGACGCGACTGTGGTGACTGCAAGCACCATCAGAATAAGCAGCGAAAACAGCAGCGACATGCCGCGCTGACGCTTGTGACTTACCGCGAGCATGGCAATGTCCATTATGTATTCCTGGCGCGCAGGCTAATGGTCGCTACCGAGTTACGCGTTATCGGTGCGCCGCTCGTCCCGCGTATGTTGTCGGGCGACTGGAACGTCATGTTCAGCGTCAAGCCAATCACTTGTGCCGGGTTGTAGGCCGCGCCATACGGCACCGTCGCGTCGGCGCTGAAATCGCCGTCGGTGTCCAGCTCGATAGACACCGTCATGGCCTGAACGTTATGGATCAACGGCTGGGCGACGCCCCAGTTGTCGCCATCGTCCAGAGTGCGGCGCCGATAAATCGATCTCGCAGCCAGGTCGCCGCCATAGTTGGCGAGGTAGTAGCGCGTCTTGCTGACCGGCATCACGCGCGCATCAGTTGTGTAAATGCTGCGCAGGCGACCGAACGGCGAAACCAGCCACGGATTCGACTTGGCATCGATAACCTGAAACACTTCGGCATTATTGCAGTCGGAAATAATCGCGAGTGGATAACCGTTTGTCGCAGTTGGCGTACTGTTCTTCTTGATGCCTGCATCGCCACGAGTGTAGATTTCGGTCAGCGCATCTCGTGTTGTCATCGGTGCAGAGAGATGCACTCCAGCGTTGGCGGCATGGGTAACTTCGATGACGACCGTGCCCGCCAGCGCCGATGTTTCTGCCGACGCCGGAAGCAATCGAATTACATTTGCTTGATTCATGCTGAACGTGTTGGATGCGCCGGTCGCGTTCAGACTGTCGCGAGACAGACCTTGTAATGTGTTGTTGAGCGCCGGACAGCCCATGCTCGAAACTTGCCGGATGTCTCTCGCCAGCAATTCGGCTGTCATCTGGGCGTTTTCGTTAATTCTGCTCACACCCGTCTGCATGCGGTTGTTGTTGCGCGTCGTTCCGAAAAGACTGACCACGGTGTAGAGGACCACCAGGGCCACCGCCACGGCAATCATGAGCTCAACGAGCGTCATGCCGCGCTGCGAGGTGCCGAGCGGTGGTTTAAATAATCCGGAATGAATATTCATACGTCTGCAGGTTGGTGGTTTCACTGCTGCCCTGATTACCGCGCCGGTCGTCCCATCGCACGCGAACCGTTACCGTGCCGCTGACGTTGTTATAGGCAATTTCGCCATCACCAAGCGGCAGTCTTGCCAACGCTGCCTTCCAGGCAACAATGTCTGCCGTCGCGCGCGCACTGGTCCCGGCCGTGGCCCCGTAAGTCACGTTGTAAGCCGAGTTCATCACGCCCTCGCGATTTGCCCGCATGAGATCGCTGACCTGCATGGCCTGAAGTGCGGCCGCCGCACGATATCCCGAGCTATCGTTTGCGGCGAGCGAGCGCATCGACATGCCGGCGAGGCCAAGCAGTCCCATCGTAACCACAACGACGGACACCAGAACTTCCAGCATGCTGAAGCCCTGTTGTTTTGAAGACAATTTGAATGTCGCTGGCATGGTTGCGGTCAGTATTGAACTTTGGTCAGGTACGCCTGACCGGTCCTGTTGATGACAACAGCGCGATAACGGTTAGTCGGGTCGTCGCGATCTCGGAGACAGAATGTGTTGAACAGCAAGCTACCATCGGTACGAAGTCCGCTGCCGTCACGGGTGTACGAGATACAGGCGGGAGGGTTACCGGCGGGCAGCGAACAATTGACGGCGGTGGTGCCATCGGGAAGCCCGTTGCCAATGAAGACTTCGGTTGTTGGGGCAAGCGCATCCTGCACACGCAGCAACGTTTCACCGAGTGCCGCGTCAATGGCGCAATTGGGCCTGAGCGCGCCATCGTCGGTGGCAATTTGCCAGCCTCCCGCATAACCGCTTGCGGCAGGAATAATGGACACAACCGTAGAGCGTTTGATGGCTTCGGATCGGGCGTACGAGAGTGCCGTCATGAAGCGCTCGGTATCGCTGTCCAGCCGAACACGCCGCGCCAGCTGATCGATGGACGGCCCTGCCAAAGCGGCCAGAATCGCAACGATCGCGATCGTCACCATCAGCTCTATGAGCGTGAATCCCTTGAGGACAACGACACATCTACGTAATCGAGCGGCGGCGCGCATCTATTTCCTCTGTTCCCGAATCTTGCGCGCCTGGCTCAGCGCCGCCGGCAAGCCGCGTTTTGCTTTGGCGCAAGCGGCATCGGAGCCACTACTGCCGCACATCAAGGCGATGGTCTGGCAGAACTCCTTCATGGCGTCTTTTTGATGCGCCGTACCCGACATGATTTCCATTTCACGGAATTGACGCTCGCACAACGCTGCGTCGGCATTGTCTTTTGTCGGCGCCGAGGCCGACGTTTGCGCGAATGCAGCCGAAGCGACGAGGGCTGCTGCAATCCAGCACGCCGCTTTCGTTGCGGCGCACCAAAATGGCGCTTCTGCCCTTGCGGATTGCGAATGACCCGATTGCGATACCATATTCATACTGAATGAATGCCGAGAAATGCGTGACGCCAGTTTAGTCTTGGACGTGTCGCTGGCGGAGACATACAGACGAGCGGTTGTTCAAAGCGGGCAGGCGATTGCCGCGCGTTCGCGGGGCACACAACACGGCGGCGAAGCGCCGAGCAGACCGGCGATCAAGGGCGCAGCGAGGAATCAGCCTCCGTCACGTCCAGCACCGCTCGCAACTGCCAGTCCTCGCCGATTTCTCCGGCGACCGCAACTACCCAGCAGTCGCCATCCACGTAATACTGCGATACGCCCGCCGGTTCATGCTGTCCGTAAGGCGAAAGAATGTGTGTCACGTCCTGTTTCTGGTACGTGATGACGGGGTTGTGGCTGCCGCGGGCATCTGATTGCGCAATGCGTGCTTCGGCGAAATTGCAGAAGACTTCGCAGCCGGTCATGACGACGCCTTGGTTGTCTTCGAGCCAGCGGATCGCAGCCACTGTCCATGGCTCGGCGTCGTTACCGCGCAAGCAAATCAGCGTGCCGACACAGAGAAGAGGGTGATCAAGGTCGAAGCGCAGCAGAAATCCACCGTCGCTGTGATTGATGACAACGGCGGAACAGGAGGAATATCCGGCTGCGCCGCCGGGCGTGGTCTTGTATTGGGACTGCAAGGCGCTCCAGCACTCAATGAATCCACCCACGACCGTGATGTTGTCCTGGCGGCCCATGCGCGGGATCGCCCTCGCGTTGCCGTAGCCGAACTCGCGCATGGCGCGCCGGACAAAGTCCTGCATTTCCTGGCTTGTGAGCCCCACTTGCAACGCCGATTTGAGCAACGATTCGTAAACATCGCTGGGCGCGTTTCGTGGTGGCGGCGTCGCCAGCTCGCGGATGGTGAACGCCGCGTCCTGGGCGTTGACGTAGAGCGGCGCAGCCGGCTCCCACATCGCCGGCACGCGCGCGAACGGCATCGGTGGCACGTCGCTCAACAGATCGGCAGCGGCCAGCCCCGAACCCGCATGCGTGGGCGAAGCCATCGTATAGCTGCAGGTTTTGGAGAGTATCCCGACCAATCGGACCGCGATCGGAAGACGGCCAGGTGCCAACGACAGCGGGTTCAGCCATGCCATCAACCATAGCTGCAGCGATTGCTGCTGAAGGGTGACACGTGCTGTCGTGTCGCTGATGCGCTCGGAAACGATGAATCCGGTCAGCGCATAGACCGTGCGCCAGAAGCCTTGGGGCGGGGCGCAGTAACCGAGATTGCAGCCGGCGTAAATCCGGGCCAGGACTCGCAGCGCCGTCTGAATGGCGGTCGTCGACAACAGGGTTGTCTTGTAGAGCGCGATCGGCTGCGCTTGACCGAGACCGGCTTTGTGCCACAAGGTCTTGGCGATGTGCAGGTAACAGTTCAGCGCCTGACGGGCCGGCGTCGGCAATGGATGCGATGCATTCCAGAATTGCGCTTCCAATGAGTCCCACAACGGGTCCGCCAGCAGCCGGGAAGCTGATTCGAAGTCGCCGGGCGCCAATGCCCGCGCCGCATCCCGCAATGGTTTGGCTAATTCTTCGGCTTTGTTCTGGGGCGCCATATCTATAGCTACAGTCTGGGATTCGCGGCTACGGCCGGTGCTGATGAATGCTACTGCGGGGCGGCGCCGGCTCGACGCGACGGGAACGAATCAGAATAAAGTGCCCGTTCATTATTTAACATAATATAAATTCCCGATCATTCTCAAATGGCGATGCTAACGTGTGGACAGCGCCTCGACGGCCGCCGTAACACGTGTTACAGACGTCAGCAAATCACCACCTGCCAGTTCGCGGGCCTGACGATTGACCGGTGGCCCAATCACACGAGAGAACCCCAGTTTGGTCGCCTCGCCGACACGCAAGGCGCTGCCAACGACTTGGCGAACCTCGCCGCCAAGGCCGACTTCGCCAAATACGGCGGTGCCGGTCGGTACCACCGTACCGGACAGCGATGACCAAATGGCAATGATGATGGCAAGATCGGCCGCCGGTTCATCAAGTCGCAATCCGCCGACAACATTGATGAACACGTCGAAACCACCCAGTTGGCAGCTCAGATGCCGGTTCATCACCGCCAGCAGCATCGCCAGGCGCTGACTGTCGAAGCCGGTGCAGACACGGCGCGGATTGGCCACGGTGCGATCGACCAGCGCCTGCACCTGCACCAGCAGCGGCCGCGATCCTTCGATGGCTGCAAATACTACGTTGCCCGGCGCCACTTCGTCGCCTCGGGCCAAGAACAAAGCGGACGGATTGCCAACCGGACGGAGACCGTCCTCGAGCATCGCGAATACACCGATTTCGTTGGCGGCACCGTAGCGGTTCTTCAGTGCACGGATGATGCGCAGATTGGAACCGGGTTCGCCCTCGAAGTAAATGACAGTGTCGACCAGGTGTTCGAGCACGCGCGGGCCGGCAATCGAACCCTCCTTGGTGACGTGTCCGACCAGCAGCGTGGCTACGCCATTGCGCTTGGCGAGGCGGGTCAGTTCCGCGGCACACTCGCGAACCTGCACGACCGAGCCCGGTGCCGACGAAAACGACTCACTGAACAACGTCTGAATTGAGTCGATGACGACAACCTGGGGCCGAAGCGTCTCCAGATGCGCGACGATCGCCTCAAGCGAGGTCTCCGCGACCATGACGATGGTTGTCAGATCGAGCCCCAGCCGATTGGCTCGCGACGCAACCTGTGCGACCGACTCCTCGCCGGAGACATAGAGCGTCGTGTGACTGCCGGCAAGCGATGCGATTGCCTGCAGCGTCAGTGTCGATTTGCCGATACCCGGATCGCCACCGATCAGGGTGACGCCGCCCGGCACCAGGCCGCCGCCAAGCGCGCGGTCGAACTCGGACAGGCCCGAGCTCCAGCGAAGGGTTGCCTCACGGCGAACGTCGGAGAGTTTGACGGGAGCAGCGCTGGCGACTTGATCGCCGCCCTTCGCCCGCCGCGGCGGCAGACTTACAGCCTCTTCCAGCGTATTCCAGGCGCCGCAGCCGGAACATTGGCCCTGCCATTTGGCGGCGCTTGCACCGCACTCTCGGCAGACATATTCCAGCTTTTGCTTGGCGATGATTAGTCCTGTTTATTCAACGGTTTGCACAAACAATATCAGACATCACGCGAAAAGCAATGCGCGGGCTCAGACGGCGCCGGATCGACGCGGCAAGCTACCGCCGTACTACGCGTGTTCGCGGCCGAAGGCGTGGTACTCGATGCCGGCGGCTCGGGCGGCGTGCACGTCCAGCACGCTGCGACCGTCGAAAACCAGCGGCGTTCGCATGAATTTGCCAATCTCGGTCGGCGCGACCTGCGCAAACTCTTTCCATTCGGTTGCGATGAGCAGGACGTCGGCCCCGGCCAGCGCCTCCATCGCGGTTGCGGCGACCGAGAACGCCGCATACTTCGCCAACTCGGCGGCGCCGGTCTCCTTCGCCTGCGGATCGTAGGCGCGGACGGCAAAGCCGGCCTGAAGCAGCCGCTCCGCCATCACGATGGCGGGTGCCTCACGGACGTCGTCGGTGTCCGGTTTGAATGCCATACCCCATAGCGCGACAGTCGACCCGGCGGGCACCCGGCCGCGCGACTGGAAATGCGCAATGACGAGATCCGCCATCGCCGCACGCTGTCGGATATTGATTTCCGATGCGGCGTCGGCAATGCGCATGGCGGTACCGGCCGCCTCGCCCTGCTTCACGAGCGAGGTGACATCCTTCGGGAAGCACGAGCCACCGTAACCGCAGCCGGAATTGAGAAATTTGCGCCCTACTCGTTCGTCGAGCGACATCGCTTCGCGGACGGAATCGATACAGGCACCAGTCGCGTCGGCAAGATTTGCCAGCTCGTTCATGAACGAAATGCGAACCGCAAGCATGGCGTTGGCTGCATACTTGGCCAATTCCGCCGATTCCACCGACATCACCAGGGTGCGGTCATTGCCCAGCCTCAGGGGCGCATAGACCTCGCGCAACTGGGCCTCTGCCCTGGCGTCGCTAACGCCGAAAACCGTGCGTTGCGGTTCCATGAAATCCGGCAATGCCCGCCCTTCGGCCAGAAATTCGGGATTGGACGCCACTCGGAAAGTGGCGCTGCGCCCCGCTTTTACGGTGGCCGACTTGAGCTGGGTGGCCACCTTTTTTCCGGTGCCCACCGGCACTGTCGACTTGGTTACCACCAATGCATCGTCGGGCGCGTTGGCGCCGATCGTATCGGCAGCAGCGAGCAGATACGACAAATCGCTCGATCCGTCCGCCAGCGGCGGAGTGCCAACGGCAAGAAACTGCACTTCGCCATGCGCCGCGGCGACCGCCGGATCGCTGGTGAAGCGCAGGCGACCCGCAGCCATTTCCTGGCTGAGCAATGCATCCATGCCCGGCTCATAAAACGGCGTCTTGCCTTGCGCCAGCGCGGCGAGCCGGCTGGCGCTCAGTTCAGCGCAAACCACATCGTGCCCAAGACTGGCGAGACAACTGGCTTGCACAAGCCCCACATAACCGGCGCCGTAGACGGAAATTCTCATTCGCAGAATCGATCGCTGTAGTAATCAGAAAGCGCGGAACGACACGAAACAGGAATCATTGCCCCAACGGAGTGGCGCAAAAGCTCTCCCATTCGTTGCAGCCGGGACACTTCCAGTAGTAACGCGGGGCGCGAAAGCCGCAGTGCGTACAGTGAAAACCCGGCGTGCGGTCGGTGGCGCGCAGCACCAACTGCGCGATTTCCTTCATTGTCTCGCCCGCCGCACCCTCATAGCGGCTGCTCTCGAGCTCAAGCAGGCGGCTTGCCTGGCGTGCCGAGGGCTGGGCGGTCAGTTCACGCTTCAGTCGTGCGACCGCGGCATCCCTGCCTTCGATTTTCAGCGACGCATCGACCAGTCGCGACAGGCCCAGCGACGTCGGCGCGGCCTGCTGCGCCAGCGCCAGTTGCTCGACGGCAATGGCCGGCGAACCGAGCGCTTGATAGAGATTGACGATGTCGTCGGCGACCAGCACCGACAGGTCGGCGCGCGTGCGCAGTATCTCCGCCAGCGCCGATTTCGCTGCCTCGTTGTCGCCACGCTTGGTCGCGGCGCGCAATGCGATCAACGGCACGCGGGCGTTGTTGCGATTGTTCTCGCTGGCCGCCGCGAGGTGCTGCGCGACCAGGTCGTCCCGCCCTTCCGCCAGCGCGACCTCGGCAAGCTCGCAGTGATATTGCGCAATGAATCGCCCTTGCGGCTCGCCGCTGATGCGCTGGATGCGTTCGCGTGCCGCAATGGCGCGCTGCCAGGCTTTTTCTTGCTCCAGCACCGAGGCCAGACGGGTCACGGCTTCCGCTTCGAATGCGGTTCCGGTCAGTTGCTCGTAAACCGCCTCCGCGCGGTCGAACAATCCGGCGGCGTGAAAATCCTGGGCCAACTCAAAGAGCGCGAGTTCCCGCTTTTCCTTCGGCAAGTCGTGACGGTCGACCAGCCCCTGGTGAATCCCGGTCGCCTCACCCAGGCGGCCCTGGCGGCGAAACAGGCTGCCCAGCGCGAGCTGCAAATCCAGTGCGTGAGGGTCACGGCGGGAGACATCGACGAAGCTTTCGACGGCCCGATCGTGCTGTTCGCGCAGCAGAAAGTTGAGTCCGCGGAAGTAGGCCGACGGCAAGGCGCGGGCGTCGCGCAGGACGTAGCGGATGTCGACACGGGCGGCGAACCAGCCCAGCGCAAAGCAAGCCAGTGGAATCAGCAGCCACCAAGCCTCAAAATCCACGCGTGGCTCCCGTGGTTAGCGGATGGGGGCCCCTGTCGCGTCCGCGGCTAGACATTCACCGCCGCTGCGCCTGGTCCGTTCAGGGGCGATACGCCAAGACTGCCGTCCGGCAGCACGTCGAGTTGATCGACGCGCTCGCGCAGTTCCTTGCCGGCTTTGAAATGGGGAACGTGTTTTGCCGGGACCACCACCTGGTCACCTGACTTCGGGTTACGTCCAACCCGCGGCGGGCGGTACGACAGCGCGAAGCTGCCGAAACCGCGTACTTCAACTCGCGAGCCCTCCGCGAGGGCATCGCCAATGGCATCCAGAATCAGTCGCACCGCCAGCTCGGTGTCGCGCGCCATCAGGTGAGGGAAGCGCGCAGACAGACGCGCAACCAGGCTCGATCGTGTCATTGCCTACCCCTCTCCTGTTTCGTGACGTACACCGGGCGACAGCGTATGCGAACTGAATGTTGCTGCCTATTCTGCTTTGTTGCTGTCCTGCTTTGCCTTCAGCAGGGCGCCGAGGCCGGCCAGGCCGGCGTTGGCGGCGCTGTCGTCACGCGCATGCTGACGCACGGCTTCGGCTTCCTCGGCGGAATCCTTGGCCTTGATCGACAGGCTGATGTTGCGGGTCTTGCGATCGACGTTGATGATCATCACTTCGACCGTATCGCCCTCTTTCACATGGCTACGGATGTCTTCGACACGCTCGCGCGAGACTTCGGAAGCACGCAGGTAGCCTTCGACATCGTCGGCCAGCTGGATGACGGCGCCCTTCGGCTCGGCCGACTTCACGGTGCCGTTGACCACGGCGCCCTTGTCGTGCAGCGCGATGTAGTTGTTGAACGGATCGCCGTCGAGCTGCTTGATGCCCAGCGAGATGCGCTCGCGCTCGACGTCGATGCCGAGCACAGCGGCTTCCACTTCCTGGCCCTTCTTGAAGTCACGCACGGCTTGTTCGCCGGGGATCGTCCACGACAGGTCGGAGAGATGGATCAGACCATCGATGCCACCCGGCAGGCCGATGAAGACACCGAAGTCGGTGATCGACTTGATGGCGCCGGAGACCTTGTCGCCCTTCTTGTAGTTGGCGGCAAACTCGTCCCACGGATTGGGCTGGCACTGCTTGATGCCGAGCGAGATACGGCGGCGATCTTCGTCGATTTCGAGGATCATCACTTCGACTTCGTCGCCGAGCGAGACGACCTTCGACGGGCTCACGTTCTTGTTGGTCCAGTCCATTTCGGACACGTGCACCAGGCCTTCGATGCCGGCGTCGATCTCGACGAATGCACCGTAATCGGTGATGTTGGTGACCTTGCCGAACAGGCGGGTGCCCTGCGGGTAACGACGGGCAAGACCGACCCACGGATCGTCGCCCAATTGCTTGAGGCCGAGCGAGACGCGGTTCTTTTCCTGGTCGAACTTGAGCACTTTCGCCGTGACTTCCTGACCAACGGTGAGGACTTCCGACGGATGCTTGACGCGACGCCAGGCCAGATCGGTAATGTGCAGCAGGCCGTCGATGCCACCGAGATCCACGAACGCGCCGTAGTCGGTGATGTTTTTGACGGTACCGGAGACAGTGGCGCCTTCGGCCAGCGTGGAGAGGAGCTTTTCACGCTCGGCACCCATCGACACTTCAAGCACCGCGCGGCGGCTGACCACCACGTTGTTGCGCTTCTTGTCGAGCTTGATGACTTTGAAGTCGAGTTCCTTGCCTTCATACGGCGAGGTGTCCTTGATCGGACGCATGTCGACCAGCGAGCCCGGCAGGAAGGCGCGCACGCCGTGGGTCATGACGGTGAGCCCGCCCTTGACCTTGCCGACCACCATGCCGGAGACGATGTCGCCCTGGTTCATGGCGTTCTCGAGGAAGTACCACGAGGCCAGACGCTTCGCCTTGTCGCGCGACAGGCGGGTTTCGCCGTAGCCGTTTTCCAGCGCCTCGATGGCGACCTGGATCAGATCGCCGGCCTTGACTTCGACTTCGCCGCGATCGTTCTTGAATTCTTCGATCGGAACATAGGCCTCCGATTTAAGGCCGGCGTTGACGACAACGACGTTGTAGTCGACGCGCACCACCTCGGCGGTGATGACTTCACCCAGACGCATTTCCTTGCGGGCAAGGCTTTCTTCAAACAGTTGGGCAAAGGTTTCGTTGGCAGTAGACATTAAACACTTTCGGTTTGCTCTCGCCGTGGCACCATTGCCATGACATAGAGGTTAAGTGATTGAAAAAACATGCTTTTCGGCGTTGTCGAACCGCGTTATCGATGCGGTCGCCAGCAGCCGGAGGCATGGCCGTAACGTTTCGCCCGCAATTCGCTTGGCCGGACATCGCACGCGGCGGCGTTGCCATCAGCGCAACCACTGGCCAACCCGAGGGTTGGTCAGCCGCGCTGTAACTGCCGCAGCGCCCAGAGCGCCAACACCGCGTTGACCGTCTGTTCAGGGCGGTGCGCAGCATTGTCGATCACGATGGCGTCGGGTGCGGGCCGCAGCGGCGCCACGGCACGGGATTTATCCTGCGCGTCGCGCTGCCTGATCTGCGCCTCGATCGTCCTCGCGAGTTCCGGGTCGATCTGTTGCTCAATGAATTCGGGCGAACTGTTAATGCTAGCCGAAATTCCCTTTGCAATCAACTGTTTAGAGTGAGAATCGGGAGCGCCCCGTTGTCGTTGCGCGGCGACTTGACCGACGCGGCGCGCGGCGCGGACGGCGGCTGTGGCGGTCAGGTAAATCTTGAGCGGCGCATCGGTGAAGACCACGGTGCCCATGTCGCGTCCGTCGGCCACCAAACCGGGTGCCTGCGCAAAGTCGCGTTGCCGCTGCAGCAGCGCCGCGCGCACCTCGGGAATCGCGGACAGCGTCGACGCCGCCATGCCCACCGCTTCCGAACGCACCAGCGCGGTGGCGTCGCGCCCGTCCAACCACACGCGTGAATCGACAAATTTCAGAGAAAGCACGCGAGCTTGTTCTTCCAATACATTGATTTCATTGAATTCAATGTTGCGATCAAGGCAGGCGAGCGCATGCGCGCGATAGATTGCGCCGGAGTCGAGCAAGTGAAAACCCAGCGCCTGCGCCACGCTGCCGGCCACGGTGCCTTTGCCGGATGCGACCGGGCCGTCGATGGTGATGACCGGCGGGGTCACGCGGTAACACCTTGTTGGTTAAAACGCTTATACAACGGGCGTGGAATGCCCCATTTGCGCGGTAGTCGACTTGCGGGATTTTCGCGCCTCAAGCCTCGCTTCATCGCGCCTTTCAGCGGAAAGCCAATTGCCGAACCGATGCGGTCGAAACGATGGTTGCGTGCGTGCGAATTTGTCGCCATGCAGCATTTTAGGCATCGGCGAGCGCCGCTTTAGGCGCTAGCCACGGCGGCAGTCGCCCGACGGCGCACACTAGATGAATCGCGCGCCAACCGGCCGCGTCAACGGTTCGTCTCTGCTCGCTCAGCGGGCCGGCGCGGCCGCCACCGACGCCGGGCGCAAGCGCGACATGTAATCGACCACGGCGGACAGATCGTCGTTCGAGTAGCCGCGGATCGCGTTCAACATGCGCGGATCGGCGTTGCGCCGGCCGCCATCGCGAATGCTGATCGCTTCGCGGAACAGATACTTGAAGTGCTGGCCGGACACCCGCGGGAAGAAGCGGTCGGCGTCGCCCTCGCCGCGCGCGCCGTGGCACGACTGGCAGTCTCGGGCATAGAGCTGGGCGCCGCGTTCGAGTTTGTCACCCGGACCAACACCCGCCTCCGCCGGCACCGGCAGCGATTGCAGATAGGCCGCGATATCGGCGATTTCCTGGACCTTGAGCGCGTCTTTGTCGGCAAACGGCAGCATTTTCGGGTTCTCGCGAATGCCCGCCCGCACGTCGGTCAGTTGTTTGATCAACACCGTGTCGTGCTGTCCGGCCAGACGTGGATAGGAGCCATCGACGCGGCCCAGCGCCCCAGCGCGATGGCAGCCCTGGCACACCTCGAAGGCCACGGCACCGCGCTTGACGTCGCCGCGGGCACGCAGCGCCTGCAGCTTTTCCGGGTACATCTCGTTCCAGATGTAGCCCGCAGCGGGGTCGGCGGCAACGGCGACGGTGGCGGACGTCAGCGCCGCGAGTGCGGCGACGGTCAGCAGGGAGACAACGGGAAAACGGCGATTCGACACGTTCATTTCTGGCTCAATCATTGGAGGGACACGCCGCTACTTGAGCGCCGCGAGGTGCTCCGACACCGCTTGCATTTCGGCCTCGGTCATGCGCTCGGCGACGGCACGCATCACCTTGCCCTTGTCATTGTTGCGCTTGCCGGCCTTGAACTCCTGCATCTGGATCAACGTGTATGCAGGAAACTGCCCGGCCAGACGGGGGTAGCGTTCATTGCCCTCGCCCTTCTCGCCGTGGCAGCCGGCGCAGGCCGGCACGCCGCTGTCGACGTTGCCGTCGTCGTAGAGCTTCTTGCCCGCCGGCAGCAGCTTGGCGTTCTCGACCGGCGCGGGCTGCACCGCCTGCGCCGCGAAGAACGCGCCGAGCGCCGTGAAATCCGCCTTGTTCACCTGCGGCATGATGCCGGCCATGATGTCGTTGCGCCGACGTCCGGCCAGATAGTCGGCCAGCTGTTTCTCGATGTAGGCGGCACTTTGTCCGGCAAGTTTCGGGAATGCCGGCGCGACGCTATTGCCGTCGGGACCGTGACAGCCCACGCACAAGGTCTTGGCAACCTCGGGCGCCGCCGGTTGCGCCACGCCAACCCCGACCGGCAGGCACGCGACCGTGCCGACCGCCAGAAGAGCCCGCCAGTCGCGGCGCGGAATCAGCCTAAAAGTCATACTTCAACAATGCCCCCACAAAGCTGACGCGGTAGTTCTGCGGACCGGCGTCGAGATAGGTTTGCTGATTGTTTGACGGCACCGGATACTGCGCCAGCCCGTCATAATGCCAGTCGTAAATCTTGCCAATCTCCAGGCGTCCAAGCAGGCGCAGCGCCAGCCGCTTGTTGATCGGGATGGCAACGTTGAGGTTGAACACATGCTGGCGGTAGGTCGAGTCCGCGAAGCCATCGCCGATCAGCCCCAGCGTCGTTGTTTGCGCCGCCGTCGCCGCGCCGCTGGTGACCAGACCGAGCGCTGCCGGGTTGTAGGTATAGCGATAGCTGGTGCGGCCTCTGGCAAACGAGTAGCTGCCGTCGAACACCGCCTTCGTCCAGTCATAGCGGGCGCCGAGTCCGAGCGAGGTGTTCTCGCCCTTTTGCGTCACCGTCCAGGCGCGGCTGGTGGGGTACAGCGGACTGGTGGCCGACGCGGTGCCGCAGACGTCCGCCCAGTTGCTGCCGGTGACCGCGGTGGAGCCCACGACCGTGATGCCGGCGGCGACCTGCGCCGCGGTGCGGGTCGCCGCCGTGGCGATCGAGCCGTCGCTGAAGAAGTAATACGTGGTGCCGATGACGCAGGCGTTCTGCTGGATGCCGCGCTGGTTCATCGTGTCGCGAATATGCGACACGTAGCCGTAGACATTCAGCGTCGGCATGATCTGCCAGTTCAAGTCGACGTTCACGTTGCGCTGCGCCTGCGTGCCGCTGCGACCGTAGTCGGAGTTCGGGAAATTGGCGTCGCGCACCTGCCCGGTGACGGCAAGATCGACCTCAGGGGTGATCGCGTAGTTGAACTTCGCGTTCAGCGTGAACTGGTCGCGATCGGCGAGATCGAACTTGCGGTGCAGGTCGTTGATGTGGATCCACGACGTGACGTTGACGCCGCTCGCCGTCGGCGCCGGACCGAGGGCGGCGCTGTAGAACTCGTCGTACGGGTCCGACATGTAGGCGCTGCCGCGCCGCCGGGCGCCTTCCGCCGAAAGCCGCAAGGTGCCGTCGGCGAGGCTACGGTTGACGTAGCTCAGCTTCAGTCGGTCTTCCCAGGTCTGCGCGCGTTCGCGATGGTCGCGGTCGATGGTCTCGTTGTCGTAATTGAAGGCCAGCGACTGGCCACGGGCAAGCTGGTAGTCCCCCGACACCGACAAATTGGTCTGCTTGTGGGCGAACGGAATATTGCGAATCGCCAGATTGCCGGCGCTCGGCACCAGGTTGAGCGCGCGCACGGCGTCAAGATCGCAGCGCTTGCCATCGTAGGCCGTCACCAGCGTGCCGGTGGGATTGACGCCCGCCGTTGTGTTGGCGCCTGCCACCGCGCTGCCGCTGCCGTCGTTGATGACGCGGCCCCATTGCCCGGTCAGCGGGTTGCACACCCAGAACTCGGTGCTGTTGATGGTCTCGTAATGGCGGGCCTTGACCCGCATGTCGAGCGCATCAAGCGGCTTGAACGCCCAGCCGAAGTCGAACAATCGGGTGTCGATGCGGGCGTCGGCCGAGGTCTTGCTCAACGAGGCGACGGTGTCCCAACCGCCACCGGCGACGCCATTGATGGTGACGCCCGGCATCGCGGTGTAGGGGATCAGCGAATCGTTCTGCCGCGACGTGGCGAGCGAAGCCACCGCCGTGATGCGCGACTTCATGAACTCGGGGAAGGCGCGGGCGTACTCGCCCTTCACGTTGTAGTAATCGTTGTTCGGGTAGAGGTCGTAGCGGGCCGTCGGGAAACTGCTGAGCCCGTTCGCTGCGGCCAGGAACAACGGGTTCTGCACGGTCATAGTGCCCACATTGTTGCGGAACAGCGAGGCCGAGGCCTGCAGGTTGAAGCTTTGCCGTGCATCGTTGAAGCTGGCGCCGGCAAGAAAATCGTGCGTGTCGTAGTTCACCGATTCGGGAATCTCGACGCCGCCGGTACCGCCGCCGCCGCCGGTCACGAAGCCGAACGGGCGCGCGCCTTCGCGCTTTTCGTTGCTGTAGGCGGCGAATACCTTCCACTGCTCGGTGAGACTCAGGTCGGCGCGCACGCCACCCTTCTTGCGGATGACGCTCAACTCGGAATACGGCGTGCCGAGGACCGCGGCCGCGATGTTGGCATTGGTGACCACCGCGCTGGTGGTGCCGCCCGGTGCCAGCGTGGCGAGCGTGAGATTGGCGCTGCCGGTGCCGTTATAGATATTGCGGTAGGTGGTGGTGAAAACGTGCGGTGTTTCGCTGTAGAACAGCTTGACGCGCCAGTCGTTGTAGCGCCCAAACTGCACGCCGTAGAACTGGTCGTCGCGGCCGACGCCGCCGCCGAAGAGTTCAAAGAACTGCGCGGTGGCGGGCTTTTCCAGTTCGACGCCGAAGGCACTGACGTAAGGCCCGCTTTTCAGATCGCGGTAGGTCTTGAACAGCGCGGCGTTTTTCTCGCCGTGCACGGCGAGCCCGCCGGCTTCGATGCTGCCGGTGTAGACCCAGCCCGATGCCGTGCGCGTACCTTCGCGCACCACATTGGGGCCTTCGACGCGCATCCCGGTCGGCGTGCGATAGGTTTCGGGCGTCTCGCCCTCCTCGCGGTCTTTGGTCCGCGGCATGCTGCTGACGCCGGCAGGGCTGATCGAATTGCCCAGCGCGGTGTCGGCGCCGTTACCGGAATCGGCCTGCGCCGGCGCGGCCAGCGCCAGCAACGCGAGCGAGACGCCCCAGGCGACCGCAGTGGGGCGCAGGCCGTCGGGCAGGTGACGTGACCGTGCGCCGGCGCTGACGGTAGCCGGGCGAACACTATGAGACTGTTTCATGATCGCTCCCCCTGCTCAACGTTGATACCGGGAACCGGCAGGATGATTGCTGCCGTGAACCTGCGAGTGGCAGTTCTGGCAGGAGCGACCGATCACGCGTTGCCCCGCCGCCTGCCCACCGACCTGCGCCGCCGCCGCGGTAGCCCCGGCGGTGTAGAACTGTCCGGGATGGCCGACAGACGGGCTATGGCATTGCTGACATAGCGCGGGGCGCGACGACACCAGCAGTTTGTCGTGATTGGAGCCGTGCGGCGCGTGGCAATTGAGGCAGTTTTCGCGCACCGGAGCGTGTTCCCAGAGCAGCGGGCCGCGCTTCTCGGCGTGGCAGGAGTAGCACAGCGTATTGACACTATCGGCCTTGAGCAACGGTTTGGTCACGCTGCCGTGCGGGTTGTGGCAATCCACGCAGCTCATCTTGCCCTCGGGCACCGGCATGTGCGAGCGCTTGTGGAATTCGGCGCGCTGTTGCTGGTGGCAGGTCATGCAGACCTGATTGATGGTCGGTTTCTGCAGCAACGCATTGCCCGACACCTTCTCCATCGGGTTGTGGCAATCGGAGCAGCTCAACTGGTTGCCCGCGTGCACCGAGCCGGGCCAGTGCAGGCGGTTGCCGCCCTGGTGGCAGCCGAGGCACTGCGCGGTCTGCCGCTCGACCGGCGTCCCCCAGCCGCGGGTGAAGCCGATGATCAACGATTTGTCGGCCGACTTTTTGGCGTGCAGCGAGCCGGGGCCGTGACAGGCCTCGCAGACCTGCTTTTGCGCCTCGCTCTTCGGGTTGTTGCGGAACGCCTTGGCGTGCACGGTCTCGCCGAAGTGCGTGGCCTCGCTGCCGTGGCAGCCGATACAGGCTTTTTCGCCGATGTAGGTGGCGGCGTCCTGCGGCGAACTGCCCTGCGCCCCGGTCTGCGCCCAGGCGACCCCGGCCACGCTGACGATCGCCACCAGCAGCCACTGCATCAGCGACGCCACGCAGCTCGCACGCCAACCGCACGCAGCGCCGGCGCGTCCGCTCGATTCCCTGCTCATCATTGCACTCCCCTTGCTCGCGTTCGATCCGTCGGCCCGGGCGGCCAACGTTCGATGCTGCAAAGCAGTCTACTGAGCGGGATTTGATCCGTCTTGTCCCCAAGCGCAGCGGGGATTTGACTTTCAGCGCACGCCGTTCATGAACACTGCACGGGCAACGAACCGGCGACCAACGAACTGCGGTGGAACCCGCGGAAAGCGTTACGACACGCGGGCGTCGCTCGGACTCATGCCGAAGGTGCGACGGAACAACCGGGTGAAATGGGCGTGATCGGAGAAGCCGAATTCAAGCGCGATGTCGGAAATTTTTCGTTGCGGAAAAGCAACAAGCGCCTCGCGACAGCGTTCCATGCGTTGCTGCATGGTCCAGCGCATCAGCGTATCGCCCTCGTCGGAAAAAATCAGATGCAGATAGCGCACCGAGACGCCAATGCCGGCGGCCACCTGCGCCGGGCAAAGATCGGGATTGCGCAGATGCAGTCGCACGTAGTTGCGCGCCCGTTCGCGGTGCAGGCTGCGCAGACTGGCGCTTTCAAGTTCGCAGGTGCCGCGCGCGGCGCGCAGCGTTGCCGCCACCAAGTTGACGGTGACGTCGGCCATCGCGGCACCCTCGGCGCCGAGACTGGGCGCCACCCGTTCCAGCGTCCGCATGTGCGCGGCGAGCAAGGCGGCGGCGCCGGTGTCGGTGGCGATCGGCTGCATGACCGCGCCGGACCAGTTGCGGCAAACCTCGCTGAGCATCGCGGCGGGAATGGAGACCGACACCTGTTCGTAGTCGGAGGCGAACTGAAAATCGTTGCGCCCGTGCGGCGGCACCACCATCAGCGAACCGCTGCTCACCTCGGCACTGCGGCTGCCCACCTCGAAGCGCGCGCTGCCAGCCTCCTGCAGACGGATGCGCACGTGATCGGCCGCCGCCGCCTCGCCGCGCGAACGATGCGCGCTGCCCGCCACATGCACCGCACGCAGCGCGCTGACCTGCGTGCTGCGCAGACGGATGCGGAATTCCGCGCCTTCGGTCACGTCGATCTGCTGGCTGGTGCCGAATTCGTCGCGAACGCGCTCTGCCCACCACGCGGCGCGATCGCGCGGCGCAACGCCCAGACTGCTGAGTTCGTTCAAATGGTGCACTCCTACCGGGGGCAGGCGCACGCTCTGGCGGGATCGGGCCGATCCCGCGTTGACGGTGACGAACTGCCCTTTTACTTAGCCTTCTAAGTATAACCGTCACGACGCAGCATGGCACGGCAAAGGGCGGACGAATTGCAACCCGCGCAGTCAGGTCGAAATGCCGTTGCTGGCGGATACAACTTACCGCGTAGAATCGCACCGAATAAGGGCTAATAGCTCGATATGGCCTCAAGTCGACTTATCGACTTTTCTCACTCTGAGCCCAATGCCACAGGGCGTTTCACCAAAAAGCCAATGCACCGGCGATGCCTGTCCCGGCACCGCTCACGGGCCGTTATTGTGCCGGCGGCGCGTCGGGGCGGAACATGAGCTGGCAGGTGCCGCTCATCGTGCGCCCATCCGGCAGCGTGATGCTGACGGCATCGCCGACCGCCTTGCCGTCACAAGCGGTGAACGCTTCCGGCGGCGGGCCCATCCGGTGGCCGGGACGCGGCGCTGAACTGGAGTCGGCGGCGACGACGGCAATGCTCCAGGCGATGGCGGCGCCGGCAACGGTAATGGTGGCGAAATTGACAATCTTCATCGGTTGCTTCCTTCATTCTTCGTTGAGGAGGAACCGGCGCCGCACAGAGGTCATTTCGGGGGCGGCGCCGGGTGGCTGCGACGTCGGGGGTAGGCGTCGGCAGCCACCCATGAACTGTAGATGGCGGTCGTCAAGCGGCTATTTCTGCAACGTAAAGATTTGTGACTTTGGTCGCCGGCCTTTTTGTGGGCTTTACGGTGGGCAAAAAAAACGCCCGGACGGGCCGGGCGTTTCTGCGTTGCTGCCTTGCACCGCCGGCCATGACAGGCCGAAGGTGGTCGCACAACAGGGGACTATTTCTTCTTCTCGGGGCCCTGCTTGGCGATGATCTTGTCCTTGATCTTGTCGTAGACGTCCTGCGGGATGATCTTCTTTTCGACCAGTTCGTCCTTGCCCTTGTACGGGCGGCCCTTCACGATGGCGGCCGAACGGGCATCGCCAATGCCGTCGAGCGTGGCCAGTTGCTTGGCGGTCGCGGAATTGATGTCCATCAGCGCAGGGGCCTTCTCCGGCGCCTTGGTCGCGGCGGCGACATCCTTCTTGGCCTGCTTGTCGTCGAGCGCGTAGAGCGGGCTCGCCAGCACGGCGGCGGCCAGCATGGCGGTCATGATGCGTTTCATTCGGTGACTCCTCTCGGGGTTGGTAACGATGAATGTCCAGTTGAACACCGCAGCGCGGCGTTGTCGACGATGTCTGGCGTCGCCGGCAATGTAGCCGAACTAACGGCATTTGTCGCGACCGGTTGACAGCCGCCGGCGAAGCCTGCGAGCCCTCTTCCCCGCGTTTCGTCCGTATTGCCCGCGAACAATCGCCTGCTGCTATCCGGTAGCCGCGCCGAGGCGAACAATCGACGCATCGTCATTTGAGGGGGTTTCAATGAAACCAGGCATCCGTTCCGCGCTGCGCATTTCGCTGTGGACGATGGTCATTCTCGCGGCGCTGGCGGCCGTGCTCGCCTTCGGCGCGCTGGTCGCAGCACAACTGTGGCCGTCGGCGCATGGCGCCCGGGTGCAGTTCGGCCATCACGCCATCGAGCTCGGCAACATCTTCTCCGCCGGGACACTGGAATTCGGCATCGCCTGGGCGGCCATCACGCTGGCCATCCTGATCGCAGTTTTCGCCACGCTCCTTGCGCTCGCCGTGACCTCTGTCGCCCTGGGCATCGCCGCGACATTCACTGCGTTACCGCTGATCCTGTTCGGCCTGGCCGTGTGGTTTGTCGTGCGCAGCATCCGCCGCGACCGTACCGCTGCCGCGCATTGACCTCGCAGTCGCGCGATCAGGGCGCTGCGGCCAAGCGCAGACGGATCGCCGCCCGCAGCCCGCCTTGCCGCCGGTTTTCCAGTGTCAGCGAGCTGCCAAGCAGTTCGGCGTAACGTGCGACGATGGCCAGCCCGAGGCCAGTGCCGCCCGCTGCGCCTTCGATGCCGGTTCCCCGCGACCAGCGTGCCCGCGCGTCCAGCAAGGCCGTGTCGAGTCCGGGGCCGTTGTCCTCGACGGCGATCGTCACCTGCGCCGGCGCGGCCGGGTCGCGGTCGACGACGATGGCGATCGCGGGTTTCTGCCCGTCCGCCGGGTGCGCATAGCGCGTCGCGTTGTCGAGCAAATTGCCGAGCATGGCCGTGAGCAAGCCTTCGTTGCCCACCACCATCACCCCTGATTCGAGGCCGTGCACCGAGATCTCGCCGCCGCTGGCATCGACGCGCGGCAACGCAGCCACTACACAACGTTCGACCACGGCGCCGATGTCGACGCTGGTCAGCGCCAGCGTGTCGCGCGCCTCGTCGGCAAAGGCCAGTGCCAGCAACTGATCGATCAGGCGGCTGGCGCTGGCCTGGCGATCGAGAATCGCCATGAGCTGAGCACGCCAGGTCGCCGGGTCGTCGTGTCGCAGCCCGTACTCGGCCAGTGCACGAATGCCGGCCAGCGGGTTGCGCAGTTCGTGCGCGACATTGCCGGCAAACTCGCGCTGGGCGCTGACCCCGGCATGGACGCGGCCGAACAGCGCGTTCACCGCCTGTGCGACCTGCGCCACATCGCGCGTCGAGGCGTCGACCGCGATCGGCGACAGGTCGCTGACGTCGCGCGACTGCAGCGCCCCTCGCAACCGGTTCATCGGGTCGAGATCGCGGCCGATGGCCCGCCACAGCCAGACACCAAGCAGCGTGAACAGCAGCACCTCCGGCACCACCGCGTAAAACAGCATTTGCTCCACCAGACGGGCTCGCGATCGCACGGTCTGCGCCAGGATGACCCGCCAGGCCCGCCCTTCGGAAAGCAGCAGTTCCACCGAGCGCAACGCCTCGCCTTCGTGAAAGCGGTCGGTCAGCACATACGGGATTGCGGTGTCGATGGCTGCGCCCGGTCGCGACGCCACCGCCGCCGACACCAGCCACGGCGCGTTGTTGGCCAGCACCCGGCCGTCGATGCCGATGATCGCGAAATAGACGTTTTCCGACTGGTCGAACAGCACGGAGTCGAGTTCGCGGGCCGAAAGCTCCAGCGTCAGGCCTTCGCCCTCCTTGCGAACGTGTGCCGACAGCGCATAAGCATCGTCGATCAAGGCGCGATCGAAGGCCCGCTGCGTATAGAGATAGGCAATCTCGATGACCAGCGCCGTGCTGGTCAACCACACGACAAAGACAGGTAGCAGCACGTGCGACAGCAGGCGCTGCCGCAGGGTCGGCGCCGACGCCACTTGCGCGTTCACGGTGGCGACTCGTCGCGCTCCAGCAGATAGCCGAGACCGCGCAGCGTGCGGATGGTGGCCCCGGTGCCCGCCAGCTTGCGGCGCAGCCGTGACACAAAAGCCTCCAGCGCATTGTCGCCCAGCGCATCTTCGAGCCCGGAGAGCTTGTCGGACAGCGCGCGTTTGCTGACCACACGACCCGGCGGATGGGCCAGTTCCCAGAGCACTTCGTACTCGCGGGCCGGCAGGTCGAACGCCTGGCCGCCGAGAAAAATGCGTGCGGCGACGCTGTCGAAGCGGAGCCGGCCGACCTCCACTACGTTGCTGCCGCCCTGCGAGCGCCGTACCAATGCACGCAACCGCGCCTCCACCTCGGCGAGTTCGAACGGCTTGCCGAGATAGTCGTCGGCGCCGGCATCGAGACCGGCGATACGCTCGTCGGTGCGGTTGCGCGCGGTCAGCACCAGCACCGGCGTGCGGTCGCCGCGTGCCCGCGCCCGGCGCAAGCCGTCGAGCGCGTTGCCATCTGGCAAATTCAGGTCCAGCAGCACGGCATCGAACGGCTGGTACTGCCAGAGCTGTTCCGCCTCGGCCAGCCGTTGCGCCGCATCCACCCGATGCCCCGCCTCGTGCAGTGTCTTGCTCATGACGCTACGCAAAACGGCGTCGTCCTCGACTACCAGGATTCTCATTGCCTACTCACAACTTCTTATGTCCGGGCACTTGCTGTCGAAAGGGAAAAAGAAAGGGGAAAGAGAAAGGGGAAAGAGAAAGAACAGGAAAGAACGGGAAACGGGTTGACGGGATAGCCACAGGGTCAGCCATCGGTCAGGCGATCCGCGCGACATTCACCCGTCGATGTGGTGAGCACAATGTTAACGGTACGAAACTGTCGATTTGCCAAGCCGATGCCGCTCGCGGCCTCGTTGCTGATTGCCTTTGCCAGCGCTGCGGCGATGGCCGAGCCCACGCTGCAGGACGTGCTGCGTGCCGTGAAATCCGGGCTGGAAGTGCGCCAGTCGCTACAGGCCGAACGCAGCGCCGAAGCCGACGTGACCAGCGCCGACCATGCGCCGCTGCCGCAACTGACCGGCAAGCTGTCGCAGATCGATCTGCAAAACGGCCTCGGTCCCGGCGATCCCCTGGGGCGCAAACGCGTCGACAAATCGCTTGGCATCGACTGGACCTGGGAGCGCGGCGACAAGCGCGGGCACCGCACGCGGGCCGCCGCGCGCGCGCTGGCGGCGTCGCGTGCCGACACCGCGGAAACGGCGCTGCAGCAGATGCTGGCGGCGCAGGCAGCCTACTTCGACTGGCTAGGCGCGCGCGAGCGGGTGCGCCTGATGCGCGACACTGTGGCCGTCGCGCAGGAAGCCGCAAAAACGGCCAACCGCCGCCGCGACGCTGGCGATCTGTCGGCGCAGGATGCGTTGCGCGTCGAAATCGACAGTGAGCGGGTGGCCGCCGATCTGCAATCGGCGAGCACCGATCTCGAACGCGCGGAAATCGCGCTCACCCCGTTGTTGCGGCGCCAGGATTTGCTGGCCGCACGCAATGAACCCGTCACCTGGCCCGCCGTGCCGGACGTGCGCGGCGATAGCGAAAGCGCCGATCCAGCCGCTCAATTGCAGACGCGCGGCGACGTCCGCGCGGCGCAGGCGCGCATCGAGGCGGCGCGCGCGTCAGTCGAAGGCGCGCTGGCGCTGCGCAAGCTGGACCCCACCTGGGGGCTGTCCTTCGATCACTATCCGGGCGTCTCCAACCGGCTGGTCGAGTTTCGCGTGCAGATTCCGCTGCCGCTCGGTTACCACTACCAGGGCGAAATCGCGCGGGCACAGTCGGAGTTGTCGCAGGCCGAGCTGGTCGCCGAACGCACCCTGCGCGATGCCCGGCTCGAGCAGGCGAGGCTTGCCGCCGAAGCCCGCAGCAACCGCGAACGCATGCGGCAATTCCGCGACCAGATCGTGCCGCGGGCGTCGACCGTGCTCCGGCAGGCGGAGTACGCCTTTGCGCGCGGCGCCATTGCACTGACCGATCTGCTCGACGCGCGGCGCACTCACCGCAGCACGCAACTCGATGCGCTCGCAGCGCAGCTGGATGCCGCCAAGGCGGAGACCGCGCTGCTGCTGCGCGCCCGCCCCGAGTTGCTGCTGGCGGGCGAGCGTTGAGCCCGACGTCGAGCCCGCTCGCCGTTGCGGCCGCCACCGAAGCCCTGTATTCGCCTCATTTACACCGATCCCGCTGCCGATGAATATGTTCTGCGTCCGCCCTACTCCCGTTCTCGGCGTCGTCGCCGCGACGCTGCTCGCCGCCTGCTCGGAGGCGCCAGCCCCGGCGCCGCCGGAACCCGCCTCGGCGGTCATTCAGGGCACCGAGCTGCGCTATCCGAGCGGACACCCACAGCTTGCCCTGCTCAAGGCCGTCGAGGTGCGACCGTCGACCGCCGTTGCCATCGAATTGCCGGCCCGTCTGATCTGGAACGAGGCCCGCACGCAGCGCATCTATGCGCCGCTGGCCGGTCGCGTCACTGCGATCCGCGCCGACGTCGGGCAGGCCGTCAGGCCGGGCGCCGTTTTGGCCACGCTGGCGTCCCCGGATCTCGGTCAGGCCCAGGCCGATGCAGCGCGCGCCGGCGTCGACGTGCAACTGGCCAGCAAGACGCTGAAACGGCAAAAGGAACTGCTCGATGCCGGCGTGCTGGCACGCAAGGAATACGATCAGGCCGAGGCCGACCTCGCCCGCGCCCAAGCCGAGACCGCCCGTGCCGAGGCGCGCACGCGTCTGTACGGCGGCGGCACCGGCGTCAACCAGCAACTGGCCATCACCGCCGGCATCAACGGAGTGGTGGTGGAACGCAACCTCAACCCTGGGCAGGAGTTGCGGCCCGATCAATCCGGTGTCGGCGTGCCGGCACTGTTCGTGGTGTCGGATCCGACGTCGTTATGGGTCCAGATCGATGCCCGGGAAGCGGACCTCGCCAGCCTGAAGACCGGCGCCAACTTCGATCTGGTGGTGCCCTCGCTGGGCAACGAAAAATTCACCGGCAAAGTGGTGGCGCAGGCCGACGCCATCGACTCCGCCACCCGCACCATCAAGATCCGCGGCGAAATTGCCAACCCGGATCGCCGGCTCAAGGCCGAGATGCTGGCCAACGCGCGGCTTGAACGCCACCTCGGCGGCGGCCTGGTGCTGCCGAGCAGCGCCATCGTGCTGCGCAACGGCCAGCACGTCGTGTTCGTGCAGACCGGTCCCGGTTCGTTTGAACCGCACGAGGTGAGACTGTCGTGGCAGGACAGCAAGCAGGCGGTCGTTGCGCGCGGCCTGGAAGTGGGCGACAAGGTGGTCGCCGAGAACACGTTACTGCTGGCGCGGCAGTTCGCGCTGTCGCAGGACAAGCCTGAAGGCGACGAGACGGTGGCCCCGGACAAGGCGCCGGCCGCCACCGGTGCCGCCGGCAAGAGCGCGGCGGTCACCGCCACCGACAAGAAGGACGGCGGCAAGAAACCATGAAGCGTCTGATCGGCTATGCGCTGACGCAGCCCTTGTTTGTGGTGCTCGGCACGCTCCTCTTCATCCTCGCCGGTGTGACCGCGTTCAAAAATCTCTCGGTCGAGGCATTTCCCGATGTGACCGATACCCAGGTCACCATCATCGCGCTTTATCCCGGCCGTGCCGCCGAGGAAGTCGAAAAACAGGTCACGCTGCCGATCGAAGTCGCGGTGTCGGGCCTGCCGAATGCGCTGCGCGTGTTTTCGCACACGCAGTTCGGCCTGTCCTACACCGTCATCACTTATGACGACAAGGCCGAAGTGATGACCGCGCGGCAACAGGTGAACGAACGTCTGCGTGGCGTCGACCTGCCGCCGGGCGTCGAGGCCAGCATCGCGCCCAACTCGACCCCGGTGGGCGAAGTGATGCGCTACCGCCTGCGCGGCGACGGCTATTCGGCCACCGATGTGCGCACCGTGGAAGACTGGGTCGTCGAACGCACGCTGCGTCAGGTGCCGGGCGTCGCCGACGTTGTTGCGATGGGAGGCGTCATCAAGCAATACGAGGTACAGCCCGATCTCGACAAACTTCGCGCCTACAAACTGACCTTCCAGAACCTGCTCGATGCGCTGGGCCGCGGCAACTCGAACGCCGGCGGCAGCTACGTCGCACAGGGTGCGCAGCAATACGCCATCCGCGGCATCGGTCTGCTGGCGTCCGCCGACGACATCGGCCGCATCGTGCTGACCTCGCGCGGTGGCACGCCAATCCTGATTCGCGACGTGGCGCAGGTCAAAGTCGGCGCGGTGCCCCGCCTCGGCGTCGTCGGTCAGGACGGCGACGACGACATCGTGACCGGCATCGTGGTCATGCGCAAAGGAGAGAACCCCAGCGAGGTGCTCAAGGGCGTCAAGCAAAAGATCGCCGCGCTGAACGAAAAGGGTTTGCCGCCCGGCATGAAAATCGAGCCCTACTATGACCGCACCTGGCTGATGGGCAAGACGTTGTCGACCGTCTTCCGCAATCTGGTCGAAGGCGCCGTGCTGGTGTCGATCGTGCTCTACCTGTTCCTGTCGAACATCCGGGCCAGTCTGGCGGTGGTGGTCGTCATTCCGCTGGCGCTGCTGTCGACCTTCCTGGGCCTCAAGATCATGGGCGTCCCGGCCAATCTGCTGTCGCTGGGGGCGATGGATTTCGGCATCATCGTCGACGGTGCGGTCATCGTCATCGAGAACATCCTCGCCCGTCTCTCGCAACAGCCGGAAACGCTGTCCAACGACGAACGACGGCAGGTGATCGCGGATGCCGCCAACGAGGTCGGCCGACCGACCCTGTTTTCGATGCTCATCATCATCGCGGCGCACATTCCGATCTTCGCCCTGCAACGCCACGAGGGACGGATATTCCAGCCGATGGCATTGTCGGTGACGACCGCGCTGGTCGGCTCGCTGATCTTTTCGCTGACCCTGGTGCCGCTGCTGGCCAGTTGGACGCTGCGCAAGAAAGTGCCGCATCACGACAACTGGATCGTCGCATTCAGCAAACGTGTCTATCGGCCGGTACTGGACTGGGCGCTGGGTAATCGCCTGAAGGTGCTGGCCATCGGCGTCGCCGCGTTTGCCCTGTCGCTGCTGGTTGCCAGCCGCCTCGGCTCGGAATTCCTGCCGGAGCTGAATGAAGGCACGATCTGGGTCAATCTGCGATTACCGTCCAGCGTGTCGACCCAGGAGGCATCGCGGGTGCTGGCCACTGCGCGCAAGGCGCTGCGCAGCGTGCCCGAGGTCACGACCGCCGTGTCCAAAGCCGGGCAACCCGAAGACGGCACCGATCCGAAAACGATCAGCATGGCGGAAATCTTCGTCGACCTGAAGCCGCCGGAGCAATGGCGCCCCGGCATGACCAAGGAAAAAATCATCGACGAAATGGATCGCGCGGTATCGGCGATTCCGAGCATGGAGCCGAGCTTCTCGCAGCCGATTCGCGACAACGTGCTGGAGTCGATCTCGCAGATCGACGGCCAGATCGTGATCAAGATTGCCGGCGACGATCTGCTGGAACTGAAAAAGACCGCGCAGGCCATCGAGCGCGAAATCCGCCAGGTACAGGGTGTATACCGCGCGGAAATCGACCGCCTTGGCGATGTCCCGCACCTGCTGATCGAGATCGATCGCGGTCGCGCCGCACGTGCCGGGCTCAATGTCGGCGACGTGCAGGATGTCATCGAGGCGGCGCTGGCCGGCAAGGCGGCGACCCAGTTGTGGGAGGGCGAGCGCAAGTTCGCCGTGGCCGTCCGCCTGCCGGAAGAACGACGCGCCATGTCCAATCTGGCGACGGTGCCGATCGCCACGCCCGATGGCGGTTACGTCGCGCTTGGTGCGGTGGCCAACATCCGCGAATCGACCGGCGCCATGGACATTGCCCGCGAGGCCGGCAGGCGCACCATGGCGATCGGCATCTTCATCAAAGGCCGCGACATGGGCTCGGTGGTTGCCGACATGCAGGCCCGCGTCGACAAAAACGTCAAGCTCCTGCCCGGTCAGAGCGTCGGCTGGTCGGGCGAATTCGAAAACCAGGAACGTGCAATGAAACGCCTGGCAGTGGTGGTGCCGATCTCGTTGCTGCTGATCTTCGTGCTGCTGTTCGACGCCTTCGGCTCGTTCAAGCGCGCCACGCTGATTTTGCTCAATGTGCCGCTGGCGCTGGTCGGTGGTTTCGTCGCGCTATGGATATTCTCGATTCCGCTGTCGGTGTCCGCTGCCATCGGCTTCATTGCGTTATCAGGTCAGGCAGTGCTGAACGGCGTCGTGATGCTGTCCGTCTTTCAGCAGTTTGAAGCGAGCGGCATGTCGGTCGCCGACGCCGTTCGCAACGGCTCGATGGCGCGTTTGCGTACCGTGCTGATGACGGCCATGCTGGCGGCCCTGGGCTTGCTGCCGATGGCACTTTCACATGACATCGGCGCCGAAACGCAGCGTCCGCTGGCGATCGTGGTCATCGGCGGCCTGTTTACCGCGACCCTGCTGACGCTCGTGGTGCTGCCGGCGCTCTATGTCGCCTGGTTTACGCCGAACAAGTCGGCCGGCGCGCCGCGCCCCGTCACCGCATCGGGTGCCGTGCACTGATGCGCATTGCACTTCCGGCGCCGGCATCCGCTGGCAACACCGACACTCGGCGCGGCGAACTGCGGCGCAGCCGCGCGCTGAGCACCAGCAGCGTTGCTGTCGTCGCCCTCTTCCTGCTCTGGCTCGGGCTCGGCAGCTATGGGCTCGGCAACAATAACGAAGGGCTCTACGCGACGGTGGCGGAGGACATGCTGGCGAACGGCCAGTGGCTGATGCCGCATCTCAATGGCGTGCCCTATCCGGAAAAACCGCCGTTTTTCTATCACGTGCTCGCCCTCGCGTTCTCGTTGTTCGGCGCCAACGAGTGGAGCGCGCGGCTGGTCAGCGCGGTCTCGACCAGTGCGCTCCTGCTGCTCGTGTATCGCTTCTTGCTGGGTGTCGCGGGCCAAACGGCCGCGCGCCTGGGCGCGTTGATTCTTGCGTCGTCGGCGGGCAGCGTGATGCTGGCCCGCTCGGTGATGCCCGATGCCCTGCTGAACCTGTTGTTTGCTGCCGCGTTATTGGGCAGTTTCGACGCCTGGCGGCGGCAAAGCCAAGCCCGGATGATGCTGGCACTGGCGGCGCTGGCGTTCGCCGCATTGACCAAAGGCTTGCTGGCGCCGCTGCTATTCGTCGCCATCTGGAGCGCCTTTGTTGTCCTGCGCTGGCGGGCCGACGGGCGCATGACAGTGCGATTTCTGCTGCGGCCGCTGCCGTGGATCGTCTTCGCGGCCATCGCCGTGCCCTGGCATGTCGCGGCCGCCACGGCGTACCCTGACTTCGCGTGGACCTACTTCTGGAACGAACACGTCCTGCGCTTCCTCGGGCAACGAATTCCACAGGATACGTACAGCGGATCGCCGCTCTACTATTTGCCGCGGGTGCTGCTACTGTTCTTCCCGTGGATCGTATTTGTTCCCGGAGCGCTGCGCCGAACTTCCGCACGCTTGGCCAATAGCGATGGCGCGATTGTCTTTTGCGCCATCGCAGTGCTCGCCATCCTGGCGTTCTTTTCGCTCTCCGCGGCAAAGGCGAACTATTACGTCGCGCTCGCGCTCCCGTTTGCGGCGGCATGGCTGGCAATCCGGCTTGCCGACCAGGCGGTGCCGCGCCGGCACGAACTGATGGTGACGGCCGTCCTCGCGGCGTTGATGCTCGCCGCCGGTGTCTGGGCCGTAATGCAGGAGGTCAAGTGGGCCACGGTGGTGGCACGCGGCCATTGGCATACGGTGACGCTGAGCGCCGTCTTGCTCGCGGGCGCGGTTGCGTCGGTCGTTCTGATCTGGCGTGGCTACCTGAGCCTGTGGCTGTTACCGGCGCTGGCAACCGTGACGCTGCTGGCGCTGGCGCTGGCCGTCAATCAGACGCTGGAAGCCAAGCTGTCCGTCCGCCAAGTGTTGCATGCGGCGCGGGCGCAATGCAGCGCCTGCGAGTTGATGCTTTATCGCGACTACGAGTCGATGTCTGCCGCCGGGTTCTACAGCGAACAAGCGGTGTTGCCAGTCATCGACAGCGAAAGTGCGGACCTCTGGTGGGGGCGGCAATGGCAACCGGCAGCCGAGACTTTCATCGACAGCCTTGGCGTCTTGCACGCAGCGCGCGAGGGGCAACGCATCATGGTGATGGTCGGCAAGCGTGACCGCGCACGCTTCCTGGGCTCGCCGCTGGGGCCGTATGCGAAGCTCCTCGTGCGGCGCGCCGGCACCTCGGTCTATCGTCTCATGGTGCCGCGTGACGCGGAGATCGGGGTACCGCCCCTGCCCTAGCCGAGGGAAACGCGGATTAAGTAGATTCCGTTCGCCGTGAACCGTCGGTGAAGGGTCTGAAACCCCCAATCCAATCGTCAAACCCTTCACTTCGTTCAGGGTGAACGGAGACTTGTTCAGCGCTTCCCTAGAACCGCATCCCGACGCTCAGTCGCCAGACGTTGTCGGCGCTGAAGTTGCTGTACGGGTCGTAGGCCAGGCGTACGAAGTAGCGCGGCCAGTCGTAGGTCAGCGTGGCGCCGGCGCGGGCGATGCGCTTGCCTTCGACCAGGCCACGCTTGTAGAGGACGTCGGCGGTCAGCCGGTCGGCACCGGAGACAGGCGAGCGCACGGTCAGATGGAAGTGCTGCTGGTCTGGATTCTGCCGGTTGTCGCGCACATAGGACGCGGTGACATTGAGGCCGTCCTCGCCACGATACGCCGCCAGTAGCGACCACGAATCGTTGGGGTCGAAATTCAGGTTGTAGTAGGGCCGCAGATTGGTGCGGCCGAAGCCGGTTCCGGCGACCCAGGTGCTGCCCGCCTCAACATTGAGACTGCCGCCGACAAAGCCGCCGGAGGCCGCCTGCAGCGACGGCTGCAGGCGCACCGCATCGCCAAAACTGCGATCCCAGCCGCCGCGCCATTGCTGCGCATCAAGCGCTGGTGCGCGAAAAAAGCCGAGCCAGGCGTTGCCATAGTCCGACGAATGGCGCAGATTGATATCGAAGCCGTTGCCGTTTTCGCTCATCCGGTAGTAGCCCGCCGTGAGCTTGAACGGATCGTCCGCCGCCTGTGCGCCGACACTGCCGAGCAGCAGCGCCGCCACCGCCAGCGGCGCTTTCAGGTTGCGCCTACAAAAACGGGCAGTGACATACTGCCCGTCGTTTGTCTGTCGCCTGCGATTCGACTCGTTCATCGGTCGATCGGCGCGATCAATGACCTACAGCCGTTCGAACACCGCTGCGATGCCCTGGCCGCCGCCAATACACATCGTCACCAGCGCGTACTTGCCGTTGATGCGTTGCAGTTCGTAGAGCGCCTTGGTGGCGATGACCGCGCCGGACGCACCGATCGGGTGACCCAACGCGATCGCACCGCCGTTCGGGTTAGTCTTGGCCGGATTGAGCCCGAGGCCTTTGCTGACCGTCAACGCTTGCGAGGCGAAGGCTTCGTTCGATTCCACCACGTCCATTTGATCCACCGACAGGCCGGCCTTCTTGAGCGCGAGCTTTGACGCCGGGATCGGGCCTTCGCCCATCACATCGTTGGGCACACCGGCCACGGCGTAGGACACCAGGCGCGCGATGGGCTTGTAGCCCGCAGCGGCGGCGAGGCCGGCCTCGCCGAGCACGAAGAACGACGCGCCGTCGTTGATGCCCGAGGCATTGCCGGCGGTGACCGAGCCATCCTTCTTGAACGCCGGCTTCATCTTCGCGAGCGACTCGGCGGTGGTGCCAGCCTTGACGTGTTCGTCGGTATCGAACACCACTTCGCCCTTGCGGGTCTGCTTGATGATCGGCACGATCTGCGACTTGAAGCGGCCCTCGGCAATCGCCGCCGCAGCGCGACGATGCGATTCCGCCGCGAAGGCATCCTGCTCTTCGCGGGTGATGTTCCACTTGGTGGCGAGATTTTCTGCGGTAATGCCCATGTGGCCGACGCCGAACGGATCGGTCAGCGTCGCCACCATCATGTCGATCATCTTGCTGTCGCCCATGCGCGCGCCCGAACGCATCGCCGGCGAGAGATAGCCGCCACGCGACATCACCTCGACGCCACCGCCGACGCCGTAGTCGCAATCGCCGAGCAGGATGTTCTGCGCAGTGGTCACGATGCCCTGCAGGCCGGACGAGCACAGCCGGTTCACCGCCATCGCCACCGAGTCCATCGGCAGACCGGCCTGGATGGATGCCACGCGCGCCACATAGGGGAAGCGGCTTTCGGTCGGAATGGTGTTGCCGACGGTCACGTAGTTGATCAGCTTTGGATCGACGCCCGAGCGCTCGACCGCCGCTTTCATGACGGTACCGGCCAGTTCGGCGGGCTCGATATCGGCCAGGGTTCCACCAAACGTTCCGACGGCGGAACGAACGGCACTCAACACAACGACTTCACGCTTGGACATGACTTGCTTCCTCCACAGAGCCCGCGGCCACCTGGCGCAGCGGGCGATTCAACACGCAGTGCCAAGCCAACCCCTGCGGTTGGTACGGCGCCTTGTTACCTCAATAGTATCCAGTATGCTGCACTGCGCTGACGCGGACCTGTCGGCAGCGCCGGATGCTCGTCTGGATGCCACGTGGCAGGTTACAGCGGGCCATGTCGCGTCGCGGCCACGGCGAGTTCAAGCCCGCATCGGCTGCGTCGCCAGAAAGCGGCGCACGCCACCGCGGATGGCCCGTGCCAGTTTGATCTGATGTGCCGGGCTGCGCAGCTTGAGTTCCTCTTCGGGATTCGAAATGAAGGCTGTTTCCACCAGCGCCGACGGTATGTCCGGGGCTTTGAGTACCGCAAAACCGGCGTGTTCCACGGCGCCCTTGTGCATCTTGCCGACCGGCTTCAACTCGTTGACCAAACCGCGGCCGAGCTTCAGCGAATCGGCGTTGGTGATCGACTGGCTCATTTCCAGCAACATCTTTGCCAGCATCGGGTCGCGACCGACCAGCCGGACACCGCCGATCAGGTCGGACTGGTTCTCCTTGTCGGCAATCCATTTCGCTGCGGTGCTGCTGGCGCCGCGTTCGGACAGGGTAAAGACCGAGCTGCCGCGAACGTCGGGCCGGGTAAAGGCGTCGGCGTGAATCGAAATGAAGACGTCGGCATTGACGCTGCGCGCCTTGCGCACGCGATCGGCGAGCGGAATGAAAACATCCTCCTCGCGCGTCATGAACACGACGACGCGCGGATCCTGCTCCAGCAACTGCCGGGTGGTGTGCGCAATGGCAAGCACCACGTCCTTCTCGAAGGTGCCGCCGGGTCCGATGGCGCCCGGATCTTCGCCGCCGTGGCCGGGGTCCAGCACCACCACATATGGTTTGATCTGGCGCGGCGGCGCCGGGCGTGCAGCGACGGGTGGCTGCGGCGCGGGCACCGGCTTGCTGGGCAATACCGGCGGCAACACGGGCGGGATTTTCGCTGCGGCAGCATCGGCTTGCGCGGCTGCCTTTTCGAGCTGGGCTTCCCGTTCGAGAATTTTGGTCAGAAAAGTAGCAATCGGATCGTCACCGTCGATCGGCGTGAGATCGATCACCAGCCGATGCCGGTACGGCCCCACCGGCGGCAACGCGAACGCCGCTGCTTCGGCGCGGCCCTTCAGTTCCAGCACGAGACGCGCGGTATCGGGCCGAAATTGCCCGATGCGCGCCCGCGACAACACCCCGGTGTCGTTGCGCAACGTTTCCAGCGCTTTTTGAAACGCCGCGTCCGCCAGCACGTCGTTGATGTCGACGACGGTGCGATCGGGGTTGGCCAGCGAGGAGACGAAAAAGCGCAACTCGGCATCGGATTCGATGGTGACGCGGGTGCTCTCCTTGCCCGGCCAGGCGCGCACGGCGAGTACGCGCGGTCCTGCCCACAAGAGCGATGCCGGGCCCCCGGCGAGCGCGGTCGCGAGCAAACGCAATGCGTCGCGCCGGGTCAAAGCGGGCCTCGCGAAAGCGTCACCCGCCGTCCGCCGCCTTCGAACTGAAAACGGATCACCCGATCGAAGTTCACCGCGCCATGCAGCCGCTCGGGCCATTCGACGAAACGGATCGACGGCGACTGGAAATACTCAAAGCCGCCGCGCGCCGCGAAATCGTCGGCACTTTCGATGCGATAGGCGTCGAGGTGATGAACGTCGCCAAGCGAAGTTGCATAGCTTTCAACCAGCGCGTAGGTGGGGCTCTTGATGGCGCCGGTCACGCCCAATGCGCGCAGCACGCCACGCACAAACGTCGTCTTGCCGGCGCCGAGATCGCCAACCAGCGCGATCGAACATGGCGACTGCATATCCGCAGCAAAGTGCCGTGCAAAAGCAAGCGTGGCCGCTTCGTCGGGCAGAAACTGCGAGCTTTCTACAATCGGCGTCATGTCAGCAGTCACCGCCACCGACGCCTCCGCCGCGCAGCGCATTGTGCGTCTCGGGCTCGACATGGGCTGGGCCGCCGTCGGCATTGCCGACATCGAGCTTTCGCGCGAAGCGGTGGGCTATCAGGCGTGGATTGCGGCCGGTCATCATGGCGGAATGGAGTATATGGCCCGCCACGGCAGCAAACGATGGCAACCGGATGAATTGCAGCCCGGCACGCAGTCGGTAATCTGCGTCGCACTCGACTACTGGCCCGAGCGTGCGGCGGATGCCGAGGCGACGCTGCGATCGGCCGACCGCGCTTATGTGTCGCGCTATGCCCTCGGGCGCGACTACCACAAGGTGCTGCGCAACAAATTGCAGGCGTTTGCCGAGCGCATCGGCGAGCAGATTGCCACGCACGACTTTCGGGTGTTTACCGATTCGGCGCCGGTGATGGAGATTCCGCTGGCGACGAAGGCCGGCCTGGGCTGGCGCGGCAAACACACCCTGCTGCTCAACCGCGAACGCGGCTCGCTGTTCTTTCTGGGCGAAATCTATACCTCGCTCGCGCTCGCAACGCCCGGCGCGGTGCCGACGGCAGACAATCATTGCGGCAGTTGCACCGCCTGCCTGGACATCTGTCCCACGCGCGCCATCACCGCGCCGCACCGGCTCGACGCACGGCGCTGCATCAGCTATCTGACGATCGAACACCAGGGCAGCATCCCGGAAGAATTTCGCAAGCCGATGGGCAACCGCATCTACGGCTGCGACGATTGCCAGCTCGTCTGCCCGTGGAACAAGTTTGCGCGCACGGCCGCCGTCCCCGATTTCGAACCGCGCAATGGCCTCGATAGCGCGACGTTGGTCGAACTCTTCGCCTGGACCGTGGCAGACTTCAACGAACGCCTGCAAGGCAGCCCCATTCGCCGCATCGGCCACCAGCGCTGGCTGCGCAATATCGCCGTGGCGTTGGGCAACGCGCCACCGTCGCCATCGGTGCAGACCGCCCTGCAAGCCCGTGCGGCGCATCCCGACGCCTTGGTGCGGGAGCATGTTGGGTGGGCGCTGGCGCAGAAGAACGCCCTCTGACCGGAGAAGTCACGTCGGATCACGTCATCCGCACCGAAACCGAACTCGATGCGCTTTGCGACACCGTCGACGGCGCGGCGCATTGCAAAATCCACCGCCGTCCACCAGATAGCGCCTATGTTCGCCCCTTCATTCCCCTCGCCGCACGCTCAATCAACCTGGCCGGCACGTCGCTGGCTACGCGTGGTCCTTGCCAGCCTGATGCTGGCGACGCTCACCGGCGTCGGGCTCGCGCAAACCGCCAGCGTGCCGGGTGCAACGCCGATTGCGCTGGCCAACGCCGGCTTCGAACAAGGATTGACCGACAACGCGGCACGCCCGGCCGGCTGGTTCAAGGCCGGGCCGGGCGACACCTTCCAGCTTGACCACACCGTGTTTCGCAGTGGTGGCGGGAGTCTGCGGATGACGCGCGCCGACGGCGTGGCGTTCACTGCCGTTACCCAGACCGTCCCGGCGGGGCCGCTCGGCAATGCCGTGGTCTCGCTGCGTGCCTGGGTTCGCACTGACGGCATCGACGCAGCCGGTGCGCTGATGTTGATGGCGACAGGCGCGGATCGCAAGATGGTCGCCTATGCACAGTCCGACGCTGCAAACGGTGCCGGCAGCGATGGTTGGCAACAACATGAAGTACGCCTGCTGCTGCCGGCCGCGGCGCAACAGCTGATGCTTGGGCTGCGCCAGGCCGGCGGCGGCGTGCGCTGGTTTGACGACGTCGAGGCAGCGGCCTGGGCAGTCGACGCCGCCGATGCGAAGCCGCTTTCGTCCGCCGCCGGGAAGTACCTTGACGAGGCAGTTCAGACCATCCGCGAGCAGGCACTGAACAGCGCTCGTGTCGACTGGAAGGCCGCTGCGGCAGAAAGCCGCGCGCTGGCCGCTGGCGCAGGCACAGGGGCCGACACCTACCCGGCGATCCGCCATGTACTCAAGCAGCTGGGCGACGGCCACAGCCATCTGATTACGCCCGGTGAAAAGGCCGCGGCCGACCGTTCGGCGGTGCAATCGATCGCGAACGTCGCGTTGAGCGCGGTGCACGGTCGCCCGATGCTCGCGGTGCCCGGTTTTGCCAACATGGACAGCGCGGCCGGGCAACAGTTTGCGTCAAAAATCCAGCAGATGCTGGCGCAGGCTGGCAGACCGGAGTGCGGGCTGCTACTCGATCTACGCAACAACCGTGGCGGCAGCATGTTCCCGATGCTTGCCGGGTTGGCGCCGCTGTTTGCGGACGGTGAAGTCGGGGGCCTCGCGACTGCGCAGCAAGGGCGCGTCGTCTGGCGATACCACGGTAATACCTTCATCACTGGCGGATCCGGCGTGCCCGAAACCCGCGACCGTGCCGAGGCAGCGATCGCACGCATCGGCAACGGCCGGACGCCGGTCGCGGTTTTGCTGGGCCCGGCCACGGGCAGTTCCGGCGAGGCCGTTGCCATCGCCTTCGTCGGGCGCCCCAACGCGCGCAGCTTCGGCACGCCGTCGGCCGGCCTGACCACCGGCAACCGGCCGCTGAAACTTTCCGACGGCGCCATCCTGGCGATTACCGGGTCGGTGATGCTGGATCGCAACGGCAAGCAGTATGGTGGCAAGATCACCCCGGATGAGGTCATTGCAGTCAAGCCATCGAATGCTTCCGTCGACGATCCCGTCGTCGGCGCCGCGCTTGACTGGCTGGAGCGGCAGAACGCCTGCCCGCGTCAATAGGCGCGTTCGCGCCAGCCATGCGGACGGTCGCCGGCGTTGACTGGCGCAACTTTCCGCCCCCATCTGCTCGCGGCGGCTCCGTAAAATGGCCGTTCGTTACAAGGAATCACCATGCCCCGCGCCCCATTTCGCCGCAAGAGCGGCGCCCGTGAAGCCAACCAGCTCGTCCGTCTGGCCGAAGGGCTGGCCTCGTCGAAAAGCCGTGCCGAGGATGTTTACTGGGAGCGCGAGCTGCAATCGGCCGTGACCCAGCACCTGGAAAACAACGACGAAGACGCGATCAACCGCGCGCTGGACAAGGCGCACGACGCGCCGGATGCGACCTTCGACGCGCTGGCCGACATGGTCGAGTCGCTGACCGAATCCATCGTGCTCGATTCCGAAGCCGGCGCCCAGCGGGTAACGCTGTTCTGCGCCCCGATTCTGGTCTGGGGCCGCAGCAAGATTCCGACCCGCACCATCCCGAAGCAGCAGTTGCAGGACATCGCGGTGCAGCTTTCGGCGCATGTGTTCTCCTCGAAAGTGAAGATTGCGCTGGTCGACTATTTGTTCGCGCCGGACCAGTTGCCGCACAGCTACAGCGCCTCGCGCGAGCTGCTGCAATTGCTCGCCGAATCGATCCGCGAGCGCAAGCATCTGGCGATGCCGCCGGAATCGCTGGAAGAAGCGCCCGACGTGGTCTGCGACATGCGCATGATCGTTGGTGCGTTTCAGGCGACCGAAGGCGATCCGTTCTACGCCTGGCAGGAGATGACCACGCCGGTGGAAGAAGCGCGCCAGACCTGCCTCGGCGTCTGGCGCACGCAGGGCGGCAACGCGATCAAGCCCTTGCTGGTGGGCTTTCCGCACGAATTGACGCTGCCGCGCTCGTTCTTTGCCGCCTGTCGCGATGCCGATCTGGCGTCGCGCGCCTACTCGATCGGCGCATCGGTGTCGTTCCTGGAGGCAGTGACCGGCACCACGCCGGACAAGATCGTGGCCACCATCGGCGGCTGCTGGGGCAATGGGCTGGAGGAATACCGCATCGGTTTCACGCTGGGCGACAGCGAGGATGTGGTGCACGGCTGCGTCTGGCCGCTGGTGTCGGACGAAGGCGACGACACGCCGGTGGTGGAAGAAATCGAAGCCCTGCTGCGTGCGGCGAACGTCGGCACCATCGTGGTGCTGGAGGAGCAGTTGCCGCTGGAGTTCTGCGACGACTGCGGCGCGCCGCATTTCCCCAACCGCGAAGGCGAAATGCTGCACGCTCATTTGCCAGAGGAAGCGAACACCGGTTCGATGCATCTGCATTGAGACGGCCGGGCGGTGATAGAACGCCGGCGCGTGAGTTCTCCCATCGTTGCCAGGCCAATGGCTTTTTGCTGCAAGCCCCATTCCAATAGGGCTATGGCGCTGTTTTTGCCAATAGTCGAGTTTTCTTCTTTTTGAGCCACCAGCCCCGATGCAGCAGTCGTTTCAGCAAAAAGGTGATCGGTCATGCCCGTGATCGGACGCCGTGAGCTGGGGCTTTTCGTCGCCGTCGTGCTGCTCTGGGGCGTGAACTGGCCGATGATGAAGATGGCGCTGGCGGAGCTCAATTTCTGGGTCTTCCGCTCCTACTGCATCGCCGCCGGCCTGCTCTGGTTCGTTGCCTTCAATCTCCAGCGCGGCGTGCCGCTGAGCCTGCCGCGCGAGCACTGGGGGCGCATGTTTGTCTGCGCGCTGTGCAACGTCGCGGCCTGGAACATCCTGTCCGCCGCGGCGTTGACCATGCTGCCGGCCGGCCGCGCCGGGGTGCTGGCCTACACCATGCCGCTGTGGGTGGTTTTGCTTTCGCGCGTGTTCCTCGGCGAGCGGTTGACTGCGTCGCGCATCGCGGCGATCAGCATCGGCATGGGCGGCATCGCGCTCTTGCTGGTGGACGAGTTTCAGGCCCTGCGCGGGGCGCCGGCGGCGGCGCTGATGATGATCGCCTCCGGTTTGCTGTGGGCCGTCGGCATCGTGCTGTTCAAGGGCTTTCCGAAGTCGATCCCGACCACCACGCTGATGATCTGGAGCTTCATCCTTGGCGGCTGGCCGCTGTTCGTTGGGCTCGCGCTGTTCGGGCACGGGCCGTGGCTGCCGGTGTCGGCTAGCGGGTGGTTCGGCCTGCTGTTCAATGTGCTGGTGGTGTTCGGCTTCTGCTGGTTTGCGTGGAACGAGCTGGTACGCGCCTTGCCGGCGCAGATCACCGGCATCAGTTCGCTGGCGGTGCCCATCGTCGGCTTCGCCAGCGGCATGCTGCTGCTCGGCGAGCGGCCACGACCGTTCGACTACGTCGCGCTGCTGGCGATCGTGGTCGCGGTGATACTGGTGCTGAAACCGCCGAGAGCGGCGGTGGGCTAGATCTCGCTGGTCAGTTGGTCTGTGCCGCGGTTTCTTCTTCGTCCGGCCAGTTCTTGATGTAGCTCTTGAGCATGCGGTTCTCGAAGCTCTGCTCCTCGAACACCGCTTTTGCCACGTCGTGGAACGACAGCACCCCCATCAGCGTGCCGGCCTCCATGATCGGGATGTAGCGGGCGTGGCGATCGAGCATGGCGCCGCGCAGGGCGTTGACTTCCATGTGCGGGTCCGCGGTCAGCGGATTGCTTTCCATGATTTCGCCGACGGCCAGCGATTTCAGTTCGGTGCCCCGCTCGTCGAGCACCTTGATCAGCTCGCGAAAGGTCAGCATGCCGACCAGCTTGCCCTTCTCCATCACCACCAGCGAGCCAATATCCTGCTCCGCCATCGAATGCACGGCGTCCTTGACGCTCATGTCCGGCGTCGCCGTGAACAGCGTACTGCCCTTGATGCGAAGAATTTCACTGACCAGCATGGATGTCCTCCCGTGTCTCGTTGTGCAGGTATCGTGCGGCGCGACGCCGCCCGCTTGTCCGATCGACTAAAAAAAACAGTGCAGCGATGCCTCGCTAGCGTACACCCAAACGCCCACCGGCGCGCGCAGCGCGACCGCGGCCGCGTTACCTAAAATCGGCAGATGCCCGATCCGTCCGTCGTCCCCTCTGCGAGCAAGCCGCCCGTTGCGCCCGGCGGCTTGCGCCCGGTCGCGCGGCCAGACACTGCGCAGCGCGACTGGTACGTGCACGAATGGATGCTGCTTGCGTTCGCCGCCGGCATGATGTTGCTCATTTACTTCGTTGCGCAGCACGAACAGGAATTCGAGAAAGCAGAAATCATCCGCGACGCGGCGGTGGTGGAGCAGTCCATCTCGCGGCGGCTGGAAAACGACCAGCAGTTCCTCGACCGCCTCGCGCTCGACGTTGGCGGCGAACGCATCTCGCCGGAAGAATTCGACCGCGTGGCGAGCAAGCGGGCGGTGGAGTCGGTCTATGTGACCGACATCATGCGCGTCACGCCGGAGCTGGATGTGGTGCAACATGCGCCGGGCTCGCACTCGCTCGAAATGGTCATGCGCGGCCGGGCGCCGTTCGCCGACCAGGTGTGGATGACCGGGCTCACCCGCAAGACCAGCCGCAGCACGTATTCGCAGCCTTACCGCAACGATCTCGGCCGCTACTACATCGAATACGCGGCGCCGGTGATCGCCCAGGGCGATTTCGTCGGCACCATCAATAGCGTCATTTCCTTCGATTCGCTGCTCGAAAAGGCGGCGCCGGACTGGGCGGGGCGCAAATACCGCGCCGTGATCTCCGACGCCAGCGGACAGGGCATGACCAATGCCGAGGCAATGCACATCGAGTCTGGCGTCGTCAAGCACACGGTGCCGCTGTCGTTGCCGTGGCGCGATCTGCAACTGACGCTGGTCGGCGCCAAACCGTCCACGCTGCTGCCCAACCTGACGCTGTCGACGGCGGTGCTGGCGCTGACCGGGCTGATGGTGTGGACCTCGATTGGCCTGCGCAAGCAGCAGCGCATGCGCAAGCGGGCGGAAGTCGAACGCGACCGCACCTACGCGCAATCGATTGCCGATCTGCGGGTCACCAACGAGCGTTTCGAGACGGTTCTCGATTCGCTGGACGTCTCGGTGTACGTGAGCGACTTGCGCAGCAACGAGTTGTTGTACGGCAACTCGCATTTCCATGAAACCTTCCCCGACATCGAGATCGGCCGCGATGCCCGACAGTTCGAGGACGGCTTTCTCGACAGCCCGAGCGCCCGCTTTACCGCCCCCATGCTGCTGACGCGCGAAGGCGAGCCAGGCGACGTGTTCAAGGACGAGCTCGAACACCGCGACCGCCGCTATTTTCTGATGCGCACGCGCGCGGTGCGCTGGGTCGACGGCCGCATCGCACGCTTGACCACACTCGGCGACATCAGCGATCGCGTCAATGCCGAGCGCATCCGGCAGACCCAGCAGGAAAAACTGACCCGTACTTCGCGTCTGATGACGGTGGGCGAGATCGCCTCCACCCTCGCCCATGAAATCAACCAGCCGCTGGCGGCCATTGCCAACTACGTCAACGGCTGCATTCGGCGGCTGAAGAACAACGGCAACGTCGACCAGGCGGTGATCGGCGCCATGGAAAAGGCCGACGCCCAGGTGGCGCGGGCGGGCGCCATCATTGGGCGGGTGCGCGAATTCGTGCGTACCCGCGAGCCGCAGCGACAAGCACTCGACATCAACGCGCTGGTCATCGAGGTGGTCAAGCTGGCGCAGAGCGACGACGAGCAGCGTGCGCTGACCTGCGAACTGCGTCTGGCGCGCGAGCTGCCGCTGGTCTTTGCCGATCGCATCATGATCGAGCAGGTGCTGCTCAATTTCCTGCGTAACGCACGGGAAGCGATGCAGCATTTGCCCACGGCGCAGCGCATTGCAGAGATTCGCACCTCGCGCGTCGATGGCAGCCATGCCCTGGTGGAGGTGGCGGATCGCGGCGTCGGCATCTCGGCGGAGGCGGCGCAGCAATTGTTCTCGCCGTTTTTCAGCACCAAGAACGATGGCATGGGGATGGGGCTCAACATCTGCCGCTCGCTGATTGAATATCACGAGGGCAACCTCACATTCAGACAAAATGAGCCCTGCGGTGCCATCTTCCGCTTCACCCTGCCTTTCGACCACACCGCAGATCACCCACACGACCATCCGCAGGATCGCCCGCCTGCCGAGACCGAGCACGACGGAGCCCACGCATGAGCATTCACCCCGGCATTGTTTACGTTGTTGACGACGACGAGGCGTTTCGCGACTCGGTGGCCTGGCTGCTGCAATCGAACGGCTACCAGGCCCGCCTGTTTCCCAATGCCGAGAGCTTTCTGTCCGAAGTAAAACCGGGCGTCGGCGGCCCGCCGCGTTGCGCGGTGCTCGACGTGCGCATGCCCGGCCTCAGCGGACCGCAGACGCAGGAGGCACTGGCCGAACGCGGCGTGCAGATGCCGATCATCTTCGTCACTGCGCATGCCGATGTGCCGATTGCCGTCACCGCCATCAAACGCGGCGCCTTCGATTTCATCGAGAAACCGTTTGCCGAGAGCGATCTGCTGAAACGGATCGAGGAAGCGCTTTCCTTCGCCGTCGAAGCGCAGGCGCAGCATAGTCAGATCGCCGGCATCGAAACCCGTCTGGCATCGTTGTCGGAACGCGAGCGACAGGTGCTCGATGCCGTGGTGACCGGCAAGATGAACAAGACCATTGCCTACGATCTCGACATCAGCATCAAGACCGTCGAAGCGCATCGCGCGCGGGTGATGGAGAAAATGGAGGCGACCTCCCTCGCCCACCTGATCCGCATGGTGGCGATGACCGGTGGCTAGTGTCCTGATTTGGAAATTCGTTGATGAAATCGCCCGAGTATCAACGCCATGCAGCATTGCCAATCCTCGCCATAGCTACGGCTATGGCTGCGGTTGGCGCCTTGCCTGACATTGATATCGGCCGATTTCATATTCAACGAATTTCCAAATCAGGACACTAGCGCCGCCGCACAACCCGCCTGACCTGACTCAACCCCAATCAACAACAACGATCGATCCTCCACGAGACTGCCATGGCCACTCCGCGTCACTGCCCCCTGCTTATTCTCGGCTCCGGTCCGGCCGGCTACACGGCTGCCGTTTACGCCGCCCGCGCCAATCTGAAGCCGGTGCTGCTCACCGGCTTGCAGCAAGGCGGCCAGCTCACCATTACGACCGAAGTCGACAACTGGCCGGCCGATGCCGATGGCGTACAGGGGCCGGAGCTGATGGAGCGCTTCCTCAAGCACGCCGAGCGTTTCGGCACCGAAATCATCTTCGATCACATTCACACCGTGCACCTGAACGAGACGCCGAAACGCCTGGTCGGCGACAGCGGCGAATACACCTGCGACGCACTGATCGTTGCCACCGGTGCGTCGGCCAAGTATCTCGGGCTTCCGAGCGAACAAAAATTCCACGGCAAAGGCGTCTCGGCCTGTGCGACCTGCGACGGTTTCTTCTACAAAGGGCAGGATGTGGTCGTGGTCGGCGGCGGCAACACGGCAGTCGAAGAAGCGCTCTACCTGTCCAATATCGCGAAGAGCGTGATCGTCGTCCACCGCCGCAACAAGTTCAAGGCCGAAGCCATCCTGATCGATCGCCTGCTGGCGAAGACGAAAGAAGGCGGCAACATGCGCGTGATTTGGGATCACTACGTCGACGAGGTGCTTGGCGACGATTCCGGCGTCACCGGTGTGCGGCTGAAGAGCATGAAGGACGGCAGCACACAGGATGTGAAGGCGCCCGGCCTCTTCATCGCCATCGGCCACACGCCGAACAGCGGCATCTTCGAAGGCCAGCTTGACATGGCCGGCGGTTTCATCAAGGTCAGGACCGGCACCGACGGCAACGCCACGGCGACCAATGTCCCCGGTGTCTTCGCCGCCGGCGACGTGGCCGACCATGTCTACCGGCAAGCGGTCACCAGCGCCGGGACCGGCTGCATGGCGGCGCTCGACGCCCAGGCGTATCTGGAAGCGCTGCACGGCTAGCGCGTCGGCGCCGCAGTAGCAGAAGCGCCTGGCACCAGACATGGCGTCCGCGAACGACCTTGCCGATCTTGCTTCACTGTTGAAACAGGAGCGCAAGACTGCCCGCAAGGAGCGGCGGGCGGCCGAACGCGTTGCCTCGTCGTTCGAGCGGCGTGAAACCGCCGCGCCGGCGACCGATACCGCGCGTGCTCCCGAGCGTTTCGCCGACTACTTTCGCCCGTTGCAGGCGTACGCGGCGCCCAGCACGGATGACCTCGCTGCGTTTCGCGCCGCGGTGCAGGATGTGGAGCCGCTGCGCGTGGCGCCGCGGGCCGACGCCGGCCATGTGCGCCCGGCGCCGCACGCGAAGCACCGCCACGCGGACGAGCTGGCCGCGCTGGCCGCCAGCCAGTTGGCCGTCAACCCAAGCCCGATGAGTTGGGACATCGGCGCCGATATCGAGGATGAGCAAAGCTATCTGCGCAGCGGCGTCAGCCCTGACCTGCTGCGCAAGCTGCGGCGCGGCGAGTGGACGATCAATGCCGAAATCGATCTCCATCACCACAATCAGGACGAAGCGCATGCCGCCTTGCTGGAGTTCATGCGCATGGCGCGGCTGGCCGGCTGGCGCTGCGTTCGCATCATTCACGGCAAGGGGCTGTCGAGCCACCAGAAATTGCCGGTGCTGCGCAACAAGGTCAGGCGCTGGCTGCAACACAAGGACGAGGTGCTCGCGTACTGCGAGCCCCGCCCGCACGGTGGCGGCAGCGGCGCCGTGCTGGTACTGCTGCGCGGGAGCAAATAGATGGCAAATAGCGGCCTTTGGCTGACGGCGATTGTGCGCGAAGCGCTGCTGGCGACTGTGGTCGCTGGCGGGCTCATTGCCTCGCACAACGCAAGTGCCGGCTCCCTGCCCCGTGAGTCGCGCGTCCCCGGTGGCGTGGCACTCATTGCGGTGGGTGACGCCGCTCAGGCGAAACCGGTGGTGACTCGCGACGGTACACCCGTGTGGGTCAGTAGACAAGGCAGGCAGTGGATCGCTGCGGTCGGTTTGCCGCTTTCGACGGCACCCGGCGAGCAGCAAATCGAAGTTCGCGCGCCGGATGGATCGGCACGATCGATCGCGTTCACCGTCAAGCCGAAGCGCTATCCGGTTCAGCGCGTTACCCTGCGCGACCAGGCGATGGTCGAGCCGCCGGCCGACATCATGGCCCGCATCGAGCGCGAGTCCGCGCACCTGAAATCCGTTCGCTCGCAATGGCGCGACAGTGCCGTCACCGATGCCGCCTTCGTGCAGCCCGCCAGAGGCCGACTATCCGGCCGCTTTGGCGGATCACGGGTGCTCAACGGCAAACCGCGAGCGCCGCACGCCGGACTCGACGTCGCGGTCATGACCGGCACGCCTGTGCTGGCGCCGGGTGATGGCGTCGTGCTCGACGTCGGGGACTACTACTTTTGCGGCAAGACCATGTTCATCGACCACGGCAACGGCCTGCTCAGCCTGTTTTGCCATTTGAGCGAATGGGACGCCAGGGTCGGCGACAGCGTGCGTCGGGGGCAAGCGGTTGCCCGTTCGGGCGCCACCGGGCGTGCCAGCGGGCCGCATTTGCACTGGTCGGTCTATCTGAACGGCACCAGCGTCGAGCCGGAACTGTTCCTGCCGAAGGGCCGGTAAGGCACGACAACGCCGCCGCAGATCACTGGACGGTCGCCGGCGTGCCGGCGCCTGCGGCGATGGCGCGTGTCTGCTTGACGTCGGGATTCGCCCAGGTGCCCTTGACTTCAAACTCCTGCATCAACATGCGCTCGATCGGGTCACGGGCAAGCTTCTGACCGAGCAATGCCGCCGCACCGATGGCCGGGTTCGCCGTCACCAGGCCGATACCAATCGCCGTCGCGGTCGACAGGCTCGGGTACACGCGCACCTGCAGATCCTGGGTCTCGCGATTGATGTCGGCGCTGCCCCGGATCTGGACGCGGGCCGACGGACCGTTGATGGCAAAACCATCGGTGCGCGCCACGCCGTCGGCGATGGCGACCTCGGCTTTGACCTCGTCGAACGCGAAGCCCTTGCCAAACAGATCGTCGAAGTTGAATGTCAACCGCCGTGGCAGCGATTGCAGCGACAACACGCCAAGTAACTTGGCGATGCCCGGCTCCATCTCGGTGAAGCGGCCGCCGGCCGTTTCCAGCGTGAACTTGCCGCCGAGACGGGCGTAGTTGAACTGCGATGGGCTGCCTGCCCAATGCAGCGTCCCGGTCAGGGTGCCGGGCCCGCGCTCGACGCCTTTCGGCAATCCGAAGCGGCTCATGAACTTGCCGGCGTCGCCCCAGCGCAAAGCGACATCGACCTTCGTGTCGCCAATGGTCGCCGGCGACGCGGAGGTCACCGACGGCCGCCACCGGCCCTTCGCCTCGATGCTGCCATCGGCACTGGATAGTTTGACCAGCTCGATCCGCCACTCGTCGCGGGACGGCTGTGCGCGCACCTCGAGTTTGCCGAGTTCGCGCCCTTCGCTGACGAAGGCATCCGCAACCAGATCGAGCTTGGGCCAGCGCGATGAATCCTGGGTCGTTGCGCCGGCCGTCGACGCGGCGAGCGGACTGCCGGGTGCCGGGGTTACTGCGGCCGGGAATGACAGCCGTTGCAGGCGAATCGACACGGCATCCACCGCGCCGGTTTCCGCCTGGGTGTCCAGCGCAATGGCGCCGGTGGCCTCCTTGCTGCGCAGCGCCAGTCGCCAGCGCTGACCGGACGGCTGGGCACGCAGCGAGACATCGTTGAAGCGGTGGCCGTAAAGCACCGCTTCGCTGGCGCGAAGGTTGATGTTGACGAAGTCGGCGCTGTTGCTTTCACTGGTCAGACCACCAACCGCCTTGCCGCCCGCCGCCGACGCCGACGTCAGCAGCGTCATCGCGACGTCGGCGTCGATGCGCGCGAGCTCGCCGCGGAGTGCGTAGCCGCGATTGGGCAGTGCCGTGCGCTGGGTGCCGAGATCGAGCGTCGCCCGCTCGACCGTGCGCAGGCCGGCCGCAGACGGCGCCGAACGCTCCAGTATCGAATGCAACTGACCGGGAATATCCACCGTGACGCGGTCGCGGCCACGCTCAAGTGGCGTGCGCGCCACGATGGCCTTGATCGGGATGGTCGTGTCGCGCGCCGTCGTGCCCACTTGCATGATGTTGTCCAGCGGCCAGCGTGGCTGGACGGCGGTGGCCGTCAGTTGCAAGCCGCCCTCGGGCGCGTTCGCCGCGTTCGGAGCAGCGGCTGGTGTCTTCGGCGGCTGCATGAAATCGAGTTGCCACTGTGCACTGCCGGCAAGCTGGTCGACCAGCGGATAGGGGTAGCGCTCGCGCACACGCTCGAGCATCGCCGTGCCGCTGGCATGGGCCTTCACCCGCCCCGCCTCGGTGCCGATCGACAGCCGCAGCGGACCACCCAGCGCCTCGGCCGTGATGTCGGTGGCGCGCACCTCCGCCTGGCTAAAGCGCAGTCGGCCGTTGACGGCATCGAGAGCAGGAATGTCACCACCGAGATCGATGCGGTTTCCGGCCAGCGTCAATTCGCCGTTGACCTGGGTTTTTTCGGTGTCGTTCAGCGGCATGCTCATGCTCAGGCTCAACCGTGCAGCACCGCTCGCCTTGGCGTTGGTCAGAAAGCCGTCGAGCCAGCCGTTCACCGGGCTCACAGCCACCCAATGCAGAAACGCATCCATCGGCCCGGCAGCGCTGCCTTTGATTTCAAGCACGGCGGGCGTGCCGCTCATGTCGGCGATCCTGACGTCGGTCGCCGCCACCGGCACGCCGGCAATCACGGCGCCGGCGACCTGCGCCTGCAAGCTGCTGCCGCGGAACAGCAAACGGGTGTTGATCGCTTCCGCCCGCGGCCAGTGATCGGCATAGTCGAGCACGCCACCGGCGACCTGGGCGTCGATTTCGAACACGCCATGCTGATCGTTGTGGAACGGAAAGTGCCACAGCGCGCCCTTGACGGTGAACCTGGCATCCCGCGCTTCGCCCTTGACGATAGCCTGACGCAGCCAGTCCCGCGTATGCGTGCTGACGCTGGTTGGCAAATAGCGATGAACCGACGTGGCGTCGGCGCGAACCAGCGTGCCGCTGATGTTCGACACCCCCGGCCCCAGTTTGTCGTTGTCCCAGCTACCGGCAAACTTCGCCAGCGCATCGGCGTTGCCCACCTCCATGTCGGACGCGTCGACATGCAGGTTGACGCTGCTGTCGACCGCCACCGAACGTTTCCACAGCAGCTTGCCGCGAAATGCATCGAACGTCAGCGGCGCCGTGAACGTGGTACCGAAATCGAGCACGAGTGGCTGTTTCGTCTCCGGCGCAGCAGGCGTTTTGGTCGTCATCCGGATCGCCAGCGGGTTGCGCTTGCCCTCGCTAGGCGCCGGGTCGCCCACCGTGAGGCGGGCCTCGCCTTCACGGGTGGAGCCGTTCAGGCGCGCGCTGAGCCCGGACACGCCAGGCATGCTGCCGTGCGCGCGCCAGCCCAAACCGTCGAGGTCCACCGAGCCTTCGGCATGAAAGCGGCCGAGGCGTGACTGCTCGCCATCGTCCCGCCAGCGCAGATCGATGTTGCGCAAAGCACCGGTCGGTTGCAGCGACTGCCAGCGGGCGACTACATCGGCGGGCAGCGGCAAGGTCTTGACCAATGGCGTCGCAGCGCCCACGTCGATCGCCGGTGCCCGCAGCGAGCCACCCGTGACCTGACCGCCGCGGTAGTCGACCAGCACCTCGCCGTTGCTCGACGGGGCATGCAAACCACTGGTGGTCACGGCAACGAGGTCACGCACCGACCAGCGCTGCTGCGTCACCGCCGTCGCCGGATCGCTGCCGCTGACGTGCTTCTCGCGCCACGACAGACGACCGCTCAGCGTCACCAGATCGATCGGCTCCGGCGTCATTGCAGTGTTCGCCGTCGCTGCGGATGCGCCACCCTGCGCGCGCTCGCCCCCGAACGCGCCGGAGGCCACCGACGGCAATTGCAGCCTGGCGTTGCGCACGACCATATCGGTGGTGACGGCGACGGGCTTGCCGTCGTCGAATTCGAACCACACCTGCATGCCGCCCTCGCCGCGCGAAATCTGCACGGGCAGGGGCAAATAGCGGCTCAGCACGCCGATGTTGGCGTAGTCGGTGCGCAAATAGGCCAGGCCATCCCAGTCGCTGACCTTGCGCAGCTCGGTACCGGAAAACTCACAGCGCAGATCGAGCGGAGCCGCAAGCTCGGTCGGCGGTGTCGCCGTCATGCCGACCGCGTGGCGGCGACCATCGTTCTGCAGCCGGATATTCACGTTGCGCAGACGCAGCGGCGGCAGCTTGCGCCACTCGTCCTGCCATTCGATCTCGCCGCCGTAAATCTGCACCAGCCGTTGCTTGAGCAGCCACTCGATCAGGCCACTGTCGCCGTCGGTCTGCGCCGACAGATCGAGATCGATGCCGGCGACGGTCAGCGCGTTCTCGGCCGTTCGCCGCACGATCACCCGTGGCGCCCGTACCGTGAGCGCACTCAATCGCGGCTCGAAGAAGAACAGCGAACGCCATGAGATCGTGGTGTCGACCTCCGGCAGTTGCAACAGTGTGCGGCCGCGCGCGTCGAGCATCTGTAGGCGCGTCATCTTCAGTTCCGGCGACCAGCCATTCCAGCCGGCCTCGAAGCCCCCGATGACGACGCGTTGGCCGGACAGGCGGGTCAGTTCCTCGACGACGCGCGGCCGAAAGCTATCGGCATTCGGCACCAGCCAGAAGCGGGTGACGGCCACCGCGGCGGCAAACAGCAGCGTCAGCACCAGCATCGACCAAAATGTGAGGCGGATGCCATGGCCGGTCCAGCGGCGCCAAAGAGGTAGATGCAGCGGTACGTGCAGCGGCACACAAACCGGGGACGGTTTGTCCGGCTCCGCCTGGGGGGCGCCACTGTCAGCGGCAGAACCGGCTTTCTCCTGCATACTCAAGGCATTGTATCGACGTTAATTTCCCGATATGGATGAGACTCAGGGCCGCGCCATTGCGTTCAATTACAGCCGATTTGTGCAGCGTGTCGCCCGCCGCGACGCGCCGCTGTACGAGCGGGTCATCGCCAGCATCGGCGAACGGCCGGCGCTGACGGACTGGCGGCACGAGCTGGCGACGGTCGACGCGACAACAGTCGACGACGTTCTGCGCCGCATGCGCCGCGAGTTGATGTTGCGCACGGTACTGCGGGACCTGGCCATGACGGCACCTCTCGATGAACTGGTTACCGATTTATCCGATTTTGCTGATCTTGCGCTGACCGCCGCGACCGCGGCCCACAGTCAGGCCATTTTCGGCAGCACCCGGCCGCCCTGTGGCTTCTCCACCGTCGCCATGGGCAAGCTGGGCGCACAGGAGCTGAATGCATCGTCCGACATCGATGTCGTCTACATCTGCGACGAACCGGACGCCGACGCGATGGATTCGCTCAACCTGCTGGCCAAACGCATCACCCGCACGCTCAATCAGGACATCGACGGCGAATTCGTGTTCCGCGTCGATACCCGCTTGCGCCCCTACGGCGATGCCGGGCCGATGGTGCCCTCGCTCGATTTTCTGGAGCAGTATTTCGTGGCCCAGGGCCGCATGTGGGAGCGTCTGGCCTGGCTGAAGGCGCGGGTCGCCTGCGGCACGCTGGGGCCGGCGCTGGCGTCGCTGACCACGCCGTTCGTGTTTCGCCGCTACCTCGATTTCGACGCGGTGGCCGGCATGCGCGAGCTGCATGCCCAGTTGCGCGCCGAAAAGAACGATGCCAACAACGTCAAACTCGGCCGCGGTGGCATCCGCGAGCTGGAATTCGGCGCGCAGTTGCGCCAACTCGTCCGCGGCGGGCGCGACCTTGCCTTGCGCTCCAGGCCGACCGTTCCCGCATTGCAGGCGCTGGCTGCTGCCGGCAACATCACGGCGGCGCAAGCCGGCACCTTAGCCAATCACTACCGCCTGCTGCGTCGCGTCGAACACGTGCTGCAGTACCGCGACGACCAGCAGACGCAGATGCTGCCGCGCGACGGCGCCGAGCGCAATGAGCTGGCGATCGCGCTTGGCTTCGGCGATGCGGCTGCGTTCGACACCCAGCTTGAACGCACGCGGAGCGACGTCGCCGCTTTCTTCGACGGCACGCTGACCGGTGCCTTCGGCGTCAGCGACGACACCGCCGCGCGCATCACGGGCGGCGCCCCCGCCGCGGCGCCGGTCGCCGGCGGGCCGGTGGATGCGGCAACACTCGCCGCGGCGGGCTACACCGATGCCGAGAGCACCGCCGCATACATCGCCACCACGCTGGACAGCAGCCGCGTGCGCGCATTGCCCGCCGCCAGCGGCGAACGTTTCCGGCGGCTGATGCAGGCAACCGTCGGCTACGCCGCCCGCACACCGCTGCCCGATGCCGCCTGCAAACGCACGCTCGATCTGCTGTTGGCGGTGGCGTCGCGCTCGAGTTATCTGGCCTTGATGATCGAGCGGCCGCAGGTGCTGGACCGCGTGATCGACCTCGCCGCCGCCAGCGACTGGGCACTGCGCTATGTGACGCGGCATCCGCTCCTGCTCGATGAACTGATGGATGGCCGCACGCTTGCCACGCCGATCGACTACGCGGCCTGGCGCCGCGATCTCGCAGCCCGCTTCAGCGATGCCGGCGACGACGCCGAGCGCGCGATCGACGGCATCCGGCACTTCCAGCAGAACGAGACGTTCCGGCTGCTGCTGAAAGACATCGCCGGTTTGTTGCCGCTGGAAATCCTCTCCGACCATCTGTCGGCACTGGCCGATGCCGTGGTGGAGGTGACGCTGGCGCACCTGCTGGGCGCTGCCAAACTGCCGCCGGCGGCGCGCGTGGCGGTCATCGCCTACGGGCGCTGGGGAGGCAAGGAGCTTGGCTACGCCAGCGATCTCGATCTGATCTTTCTGATGCCGGACGACGCCGTCGAGCATCGCGATGCGCTCACCCGCGTCGCGCAGCGGCTGCAGAGCTGGCTGACCACGATGACGGCCGCCGGTCGCGCCTACGACATCGACGTCCGCCTGCGTCCCGACGGCGCCGCCGGCCTGCTGCTGTCCACCGTCGGCGCGTATGCCGAGTACCAGCGCGACAAGGCCTGGACCTGGGAGCATCAGGCGCTGACCCGTGCCCGCTTCGCCGCTGGCGACAAGGCCATCGGTGCTGCCTTCGAGCGCATCCGCGACGAAATCATCGCCCGTCCGCGCGACTGGCCGAAGTTACGCGCCGACGTGATCGAGATGCGGGCACGGGTGGCCGAAGGGCATCCCAATCGCAAGGCCGGCGAGCTGTTCGACCTGAAGCATGACAGCGGCGGCCTGGTCGATATGGAGTTTGCAGTGCAGGCGCTGGTGCTGCGCTACGGCGCCGCGCAGCCGACGATGCGCGCCGATCACGGCAACATCGCGCTGGCGATCCGCGCCGGCGAGCTTGGACTGGTCGGCGCCGAGGCTGGCCGCGCGGCGGCCAACGCCTACCGCACGCTACGTTCGCGCCAGCATGCGATCCGGCTGCAAGGCGCCGAACGGGCCGCCGTGCCGCTCGGCGAATATGCCGAAGAACGCGACGCCATCCGTTCGTTCTACGACGCCGTGATGGCGGCGTGACCGGTTAATGGCTTTTTGCTGAAAACGTTGATTGAACTGGGCTTGGCGCCTGATTTCGGCCAAAGTCGACCACCGATTCGCAAGACGCGGCAAGCTTACTCGTGGGCAGCGTCGGCGGGACCGGCGCAACCCGCCGCGCCGTCGCTACGCGGGGCGCTCAGCAACGGCGCCATATGCCAGAGCCAGGCGGCAAAGCTGGCCGTCCACAGCAAGGCAGACCCTGCGAACAACAGATTCACCGGTGCCGCCGGCAGCGCCGTGGCGGCGCGCAGGACCGCCGCGGCGAATAGCGCGGCGGCGCCGGCCGGCACCCAGCGGCGCTCGTCGAGCGGCAGGCCGCAGTGCATGCGGCCGGCGATATTGAGCACCGCGTAGATGCTGAGCCCGATCGCGCCGACGGTCAGCAGATGGCGACCGGTCGAGAGGCTGCCGACGCCGGCCACCAGCGCGATTCCCATCAGCGCGTAGCCAGCCGCCATCAGCACATAGACCGAAAACAGCATCAGCGGCCAGCGCCGCAGCAACGCGCGGCCGACGTGCCAGTCGCTCTGCAAATGACATAGCGCCGCAGCGGCCGCGAGCGCCAGCCAGCCGCTGACGCGACCGCCGGGCGCAACGAATTCGGCGACCGTATAGGCGGCGATGCAAACAATCGCCAGATTGCGTTTGGGCGGCCGGGCACGGTAGTCGGCGCTGCTGTCGCGTTCTTCGAGCGCGGCGTTGACGATGCGCATCGAGATGCGGCTCATCGCGACCACGATCAACGCCATCAGCAGCCCGATCGTCGCATGCAGCCAGCGGGCCGGCGCGTTGCCGGCAATCGCGTCGACGTAAAAACCCGCCATCAGCAGCGCCAGCGCGATAGGGCTCCAGAGAAATGCGAGGTGTTTGCGCTCTGGATCGGCGAACAGCCGCGGCGCCAGCAACAGCATCAGACCAACGACCAGCGCGAGGTGGGCAAGGCCCGCCACGACGAGGGCCGGCGTGCCGAGCCAGCCGCTGGCCCAAAACGCCGCCCGCGCGGCGAGCCACAGCGCAAACAATCGCCGCACCGGGCGCGCCGTCACGGCGGCGGTGCCGGTGAACTCCGGCACCGCGGTGAGCGCGAAGCCGGCTACAGCAGCAAGCGCAAAGCCGAACAACAGTTCGTGCGCATGCCAGACAAAGGGCCCGCCGGCGACCGGCGGCAGCGGCAACCCGAAGCCCAGAAAGCAGCCCCACAGCGCCACGAGCAATGCAGCCGATAGCGCTGCGGCAAGGAAAAACGGCCGGAAGGCGCACAGCCAGAGCGGTTGGTCGAGCGCGAGCGGAGACGGTCTCAACACGAAAGCCCTTTCTTCGGCGGCACACCGGCGTTACCGTCAACCGCATCGGCAAGCACCGACGTGAACAGCGGCAACGCACCGTCGCCCTCGCCCGCCTCCCGCGCGGCGGTTGCCGGCGGCACGGCCAGGTCGAACGCCGCACACACGGCCGGTTGCCGCAGCAACGCCGCGGTACTGCGAAATACGTCCGCCTCGCTGCGCTCCCTCGCCGGCGTCGCCAGCTCGGCGCGAAACACGATGCGGCCGGGGTCGGCAGCCATCACCACCACGCTGTCGGCCAGCCGCAGCGCCTCCATCAAGTCGTGAGTGATCATCAGCACGGCGAGCCCGTGGGCGCTCTGGTGATCGAGCAACAGGCGATGCAACTGCGCCTTCAGGCCGATGTCGAGCGCGGAAAACGGCTCGTCCATCAACAGCAAGTCGGGCGCCAGGGCCAGCGCGCGTGCCAGCGCCGCGCGGCTCTGCATGCCGCCCGATAGCGCGTTCGGAAATTGCGACAACGCCAGCGCGTCGAGCCCGACCGCGTGGCCAATCGCGTCGGCGCGCCGGCGCAGCTCCGCCGTCGGCACCGCGAGCGCCTTCAGACCGAGCGCGATGTTGTCGCGCGTGCTCTGCCAGGGCAGCAGTCGCGGCTCCTGAAACATCACCGCCGGGCGCAGGAAACCGTTCTTCAGCACCCCCGTCTGCACCGTCAGCAGACCGGCGCAGAGATGCAGCAGGGTCGTCTTGCCGCAGCCCGATGGCCCCACCAGCGCCAGCGTACGGCCGGCGGGCAGCGTCAGCGCGATGTCGTGCAGCACCTCGCGTAGCGCGTAGGCATGCGACACCGCCTCGATGCGCAGCTCGCGGCTCATGGCGTCGCCACCGCACCGGAATCGCGCCGCCAGCGCTCCAGCTCGCGTTTGATCGGCTCCAGCAGCAGATACTCGACCGCCAGCAAGGTGCCGACGACTGCCGTGATCCAGGCCAGCGTCGCCGCCGTGTCGAGCTGCGCCCGGCTCACGGCGAGCGCGGCGCCAACCCCGTCAGCCGAGGACAGCAATTCGGCCATGACGACCACCTTCCACGAGGTGCCCAGCGCGGTAATCCAGGCCGGAAACAGATACGACACGACGTGCGGCAGATAGAGGTCGAACAGTTTCATGCGCAGCGGCAGGCGGAACGCCGTCGCCATCTCCTTCAATTGCCCGTCGAGCGTGCGCGTGCCTTGCAGGGCGCCAACGAAGATCACCGGAAAGCAGGCGACGAACACCGTAAACACCGGCGTGCCGTCCGAGGCACCGAACCAGAGCATCGCCAGCACCAGCCACGCGATCGGTGGCGTGCCGAGCAACACGGTGACCAGCGGGCGCGACATCATCGACGCGGTGAGCGAAACGCCGGCCAGCATGCCCAGCACACTGCCCACGGCGATCGCCAGCGCCAGGCCGCTGGCGGCACGGCGCGTGGTCACGCCCAGCTCCGGCCACGCCGCGCCGCTATCGAACATGCGCGCCAGCGTGGCGAACACGGTCCCCGGATCGGGCAGGATCAGCGGGCCATAAAACGCACTGGTCCCTTCCCACGCGGCAAGCAGCAGAAACAGGCTGGCAATGGCACCCCAGCCGCTCCAGAGATACGCCGGCAGGCCGCCGAGCCAGGCCCGGAGCAGATTCATCGTCTGCGCCCGTTCGTTTGCGCAATCACTTTTTCGGGCTGTAGTAAAAGCCGGCGTCCGGCAACCTGCCGCCGATCAATCCCGGCTGGCGAGCGTGCAACTGGCCGAAGAAAAATTCCAGCTCGGCGCGTGCGTCCTGCGCCGTCACGAACGCAGTGTTGTCGACCCGAACCGAATCGGCCACCGCCTCCGCGGTGAGCATGTCGATGCGCTTGGCAACCATCGTGCCGCACGCGTCGGGCTGGGTTTCGCACCACTTGAGCGAGGCGGCGTAGGCATGCTGGAAGCGCTCGATGAGCGCCGGGTCGGCCAGCGCCTGTCCCATGGCGGCGATGCCCGCCTGCGGAATGCGGGCCTCGCGCTTGAGCAGGCGTCCCCATTCATGCTGCAGGTCGACGCTGCGGTAGAGATCCGGCGCGATGATGCTGATCGGGAACGACCGGGTCTTGCGCAAGGCCATCGACACCGCGGGTTCGGCGAGCAGTGCGTGATCCGCCTGGCGTGCGACGAGCAACTGCATGGCATCGAGCGGCGTGGCCACGTAGCGAAGCCGGAAGTTTTTCTTGGCGTCGAGCCCCGCCTTGTCGGCAAGCATCTGGAACACGATGTCCGGCATGTCGGCGCGGAAAGGCATCAGCACTTCCTTGCCCTGAAAATCTCCCAGCGTCTTCAGCGATTTGTCGCGCGACACCAGCCAGAGCACGCCCCAGGTCGAGATGTTGACCAGTTGCAGCTTGACGCCGCGGTTATAGAGATTGGCGGCAACGTTGCTCGGCATCGCCATGAAATCGGCGCTGCCCTTGCCGTCGAGCGCCATGACACGGAGCTGGTCGGGGTTCTTCCACGGCACGAACTCCACCGACTCGACGACGTCCTTCAGCGCGCCGCTCTCGACGATGTGAATGAGCGGGAACGAAACTGCGGCGAACGGACCGGACAGCGTCAGTTTCGGCAACTTGCCGGCCGCCAGCACCGGGGTGGCGGCAAGCGTTGCCGCGAATGCAGCGGCGGCCAGCCACCGCCGCAGGAGTTTGCTGGTCATCGAATGTCTCCCGTGTTGTTCAGAACTCGCCCTGCCACGATAGGTACAGACTTCGGCCCGGCCGTGGAATCTCGCGACCGGAAACACCTTCGGTCAGCGCTTCATGGTACTTGCGGTCAAACGCGTTCTTCAGCACGACACGAAACGTGTGCCGTTTGTTCATTCGGTAGTTGACGCCGAGGTCGGCGGTGCCGAAGCCGGGCGTGACGTTTTCCGAACCGCGTGAAAAGACGGTCGCGACGCGGTCTTGCCGGCGCACGAAGCGGGCGTTGACGTCGGCGCTCCAGCCGGCTGCGAAATGCCCTTCCCAGCCGAGCGAGAGTTCGTCGGCCGGCATCTGGAACAGCGGCTCGTCGATCTCCTTGTTCTGCCCGCGCAAGACTGTTACCGCCGCCTTCAGCCAGTGACCCTGCCAGGCGCGCCAGCGGCCCTGCGCCTCCAGGCCGTCGATGACGACCTTGCCGATGTTGACCGTCTCCTTGCAGGCGCCGGCATTGGCCGCGCCGCACAACGCTGTGGCGCGGGCAGTGCCGGAGATGTCGCGGCCACTCATGTAGTCGCGAATCTGATTGCGGAATGCCGCCAGCGACCACGACAGACGATCGTCCTCGCCCTTGATGCCAAGCTCGAACTGCGTCGAGATTTCCGGTCTGATCTGCGGGCTGCCGACGTAGTAGTAACCATCGCCGCGCGGCGACGATTCAAACCGTTCGCGCATTTCGCCGGCACGGAAGCCGCGCGCCACACTCGCGTAAGGCCGTAACAGCGGCGACACCTGATAGCTGAGACCGAGGCTGCCGGACACCGTGCCGTCCTCGCGGGCCAGGTTGGTTGTGATCGTTTGCGCCGGGTTGGCCGGATTGGCCATCGCGGCGGCGTCGCCCTTGACGCGGTCGTAGCGCACTGCCGCCAGCGCGCTCAGTTGGTCGAAGCGCATGTCGTCCTGCGCATAGGCGCCGATCGCGTTGATGCGACCATCGGCGAAGGGATCCCGCCGCACGCTGGCGAAGGCGGGCGGGTTGGCAAGATAGCGCTCAGGCGAGGCCTCCATTTGCCACAGGTTCAGCCCTGTGGAAAGCAAATGTTGCGGATTGAGCAACCAGTCGGCCCTGACGTCGAACCCGTTGGTTGCAAAGGTTACGTTGGTGCGCGAGACATCGAGCCTGGCGACATCGCTCCAGGCGAAGACCTGGCGCTCCATCTGCTGGCGGTAAGCGCGGACGTCGACGCTGAACGGCGTGCGGCCGGTGTCCTTGAAGCTATAGCCGACCTCGCCCAGCGTCCGCTCCTGTTTCGGCGAATGAACCGTCGTGGCGCCGACCAGCGGACTGCTGTTTGGCTTGGTCGAGCCCGGATACCAGACATCCTCATCGCGTTGCTGCTGCAACGAAACGCGAAGTTGCTGCCGGGCGTCGATGCGGAAGCGGTACTGACCGATGACGGCGCTGGAGTCATAGCCGGTACGATCGACCTTGCCGTCCGGCGCCCGATAGTCGTCGCTGTGAGCGAGCGACGCGCCAAGCAACACGGCGTGGTCGCCGCCGGAGAAGTTGGCCACGCCACTGCCGCGGACGCCGTTGCTGGCGCTGTCATAGCCGATGCCTGCGCGCACTTTGGCGCCAGGTTCGAAGCGGGCCTGCGGCAACAGTACGTTGATGGCGCCACCGATGGCGCCTGTGCCGTACAGCACGGACGCCGGCCCCTTGACCACCTCGACACGCTCCGCCAGTGCAAGCGACATGAACGAAGCGATGGCGCCCTGCGGCTGCGCCGAATTGAAGCGCATCCCGTCCACCAAAAGCACGAGGCTTTCCTTTTTGAGGCCACGGATGACGGGGTTTTGGCCCTGCGCGCTGTCGTCGGTTGCCGCCATTCCCGCCTCGCCCCGCAATGCCTCGCCAAGATTGTTGGCGCCGTTGCGGCGCAACGCTTCGCCGTCGGCCGCGAAGATGGCGCCGGGCGTGTTCAACGTGTCGGATTCATAGCCTTTGGCGGTCACGTTGACCGGCGCCAGCGTGCCCTCGGCGAAGGCCAGGGGAGTAGCACACAGCGCGGCAATACTGCAAGCCAGCGGGCGTAAGGCAATACGAAACATCGGCATCAAGGTCTCCTGTTAGGGCAGGCGATCAATCGTTTCCTGCTGGCCTCAATGTTATTGAATGCGAATAATTCGTATTTGACTAAGGTCAATTTTGCAAAATCATCGGCTCGGAATCGGCCAATCGTTGCAAAAGCACACACGTCGTCTCCGTCGCCGACACCCGGCAACGCAGGGATCGTCGGCAAAACCGGGTTAGTTCCGGCATGCGAAACTTGTTTCCACGGCCACCCTGGATTGGATAGACTCGAATGTTCAAGCCCGCCCAGACCAAGGAACCCGTCATGCCGTCCCGCGCCCCATTCCATGCCGATCCGGCCGCCACGGCCGGCCGCCGTGCGCGCGGTGCCGGCTCAGCGTCCGCCAGTGGCGGCGTGCAAAGCCTTACCCGCGGCTTGACGCTGCTGGAGAAGCTCGCCGAAACCGAAGGCGGCATCACGCTGACCGAAATTTCCAGCCGCGTCAGCCTGCCACCGTCGACGGCGCACCGCCTGCTCAACACGCTGGCGGACATGGGATTTGTCTATCAGGCCAAGGAATCCGGCCTCTGGTATGTAGGGCTCAAGACCTATCGCGTCGGTTGCGCCTTTGTGTCCACCCGCGATTTCGTCGGCGAGAGCCATCCCTATCTGCGCAAACTGATGGAGGCCTCCGGCGAAACGGCCAACCTGTCGATCCTCGACAACACTTACGCCTGTTTCATCGGGCAGGTGCAGTGCCACGAGGTGATGCGCATGCTGGTGCGCCTCGGCTCGCGCATCCCCGCGCACGCCAGCGGCTCCGGCAAGGCGATGCTCGCGGCACTGCCGGAAGACGAACTGGCGATCGTGCTGCGCAATTCGGACTTGGTGCAACTGACGTCCAAGACCATCACCGACCCCGACCGCCTGCGCCAGCAGTTCGCAGCCATCCGCGCCCGCGGCTACAGCTACGACGACGAAGAAAACGCCATGGGCCTGCGCTGCGTCGCCGCCCCGATCTACGACGAATTCGCCGAGCCGCTGGGCGCGATCTCGCTGGCCGGTCCCATCGCCCGCCTCACCGACGAGCGCATCCTAAAACTCGGTCCACTCGTCGCGCACACGGCGCGGGAGATTACCGAGAAGCTGGGTGGAGTGGTGCCGGTAGCGGTTTGACTCAACGATTTCGCTTCCAGCGCCGTAGGGTGGGCAACTTGTTGCCCACGCGTCGCTAACATCGGCGCATGACGCACTATCGTCGAGCAACCGCCGCCGGCGGCACCTACTTCTTCACGGTCGTCACCTATCGTTGGCAACGATTTCTTTGCGATGACGACGTCCGGGTCGCGCTACGCGAATCCATCCAGCAAGCACGAAGCAATCATCCGTTCGTCATCGACGCATGGGTGCTGTTACCCGATCATATGCATTGCGTCTGGACGTTGCCGCCGGCTGATGCCGACTTCTCGATTCGCTGGAGTGCAATCAAACGCGGCCTGACGCGGCGCGTGGGCGCACGGCTCCATCGTGCAGATTTGATGAACGACTCGAAGCTGGCGCACGGCGAATCAACGCTCTGGCAGCGGCGTTTCTGGGAGCACCAAATCCGCGATGCCATAGACTTGCAGGCACACGTGGATTACATTCATTTCAATCCGGTCAAGCACGGCTTCGTTGCCAGCGCAAGCGATTGGTCGTACTCGTCGATTCATCGCTACATCCAGAACGGCGCATATCCAACCGATTGGGGCGGCGGTTCAGCGTCGATGGTCATGGGCGATGTGGAGTGACGCGTGGGCAACTTGTTGCCCACGCTACGCCGGTTGATGGCAGCTACGCCGTCGGAAACGTCCCCGGCAAAAGAATCGATCTGTCCACTGTCTTGATGTCGGTCCGCCCGCAGAAGGCCATCGTGACGTCGAGTTCCTTGTGGATGATCTGCAGTGCCTTGCTGACGCCGGCCTCGCCCATCGCGCCGAGGCCATAGACCATCGCGCGGCCGATCCAGACGCCTCTGGCGCCCAGCGCCCAGGCGCGCAGCACGTCCTGACCCGAGCGCACGCCGCCGTCCATGTGCACTTCGATCTTGTCGCCCACCGCGTCGACGATGCGCGGCAGCGCGCGGATCGAGGTCTCGGCGCCGTCGAGCTGGCGGCCGCCGTGGTTGGAAACGACGATGGCATCGGCGCCGCTCTCGACGGCCAGTCGGGCGTCCTCGACGTCCTGGATACCCTTTAGGATCAGCTTGCCGCCCCAGCGCTCCTTGACCCATTTGACGTCGGGCCACGACAGCCGCGGGTCGAACTGCTCGTTGGTCCAGGCGGCGAGCGACTTCATGTCGCTGACCTCCTTGACGTGGCCGACCAGGTTGCCGAAGCTGTGCCGGCGCGTGCCGAGCATGCCCAGACACCAGCGCGGCTTGGTCATGAGATTGATGATGTTGGCGATGGTTGGCCGCGGCGGTGCGGTCAGCCCGTTCTTGAGATCCTTGTGACGCTGGCCGATCACCTGCAGATCGAGCGTCAGCACCAGCGCGCTGCATTTGGCGGCTCGCGCGCGCTCGATCATGCGCGCCATGGCATCGCGGTCGCGCATCATGTAGAGTTGGAACCAGAACGGCGCCGTGGTGTTGGCCGCGATGTCCTCGATCGAGCAGATGCTCATGGTCGACAGCGTGAACGGAATGCCAAACTTTTCGGCAGCCTTCGCGGCCAGGATCTCGCCGTCGGCGTGCTGCATGCCGGTCAGACCGACCGGCGCGATCACCACCGGCATCTTCGCGTCCTGGCCAACCATCGTCACCGCGGTCGTGCGTCCTTCCATGTTGACGGCAACGCGCTGGCGGAACTTGATGCCCTGAAAATCCGCCTCGTTGCCGCGATAGGTGCTCTCGGTCCACGACCCGGAATCGGCGTAGTCGTAGAACATGCGCGGCACGCGCTTCTGGGCGAGCACGCGCAGGTCTTCGATATTGGTGATGACGGGCATGGGTCCTCCTTGGGCGTCGGGCTATCGCGATGTCGTCCCGCGCTACGCGGCGACGGTTCATAAGGTGAACATCGTAGCGCGGCGATGCGAGATTGGTGAAAATTACGCCGGAAAAATTTTCATGCAACGGATGAGGCGCTTTCCAGCGCGGCGCATTCGCGTTGCAGCCACTGCGCGAAGTCGAGCGCGAGCGCGGTGGCGTGCAGCACGCTGAGGCTGTAGCCGTCGCGCGGCGGCGAGCGGACGGCAAACAAATCGACCAGTTCGCCGCGCGCCAGCCACCGCTGCGCCAGGCTCTGGCGTGCCAGCGCGGCGCCCTGCCCGCTGGCCGCGGCCTCCAGCGCCAGCCCGAGATCGACCAGCTTCAGTCCGGTGGTTGGTTCCGGCGCGTCGAGGCCAGCAGCGTTGAACCAAGGCAGCCACGGCTCCAGCGGACAACGCAGCAATGGCACGGCGGGCAATCGACGCAGCAGATCGGCCGGTTGCTTGAGGCGCAATCGTTCGGCGAGCGCCGGCGCGGCAACCACGAACGCGGGCTCGAACAGCAGCGGCTCCGCGACCGGACGGGCGCCAACGCTGCGCGGCGCGCGATCGACCGCGGACTGACGCGGGCCGAAGCTGACCGTCACGTCGGCCTCCGGCGGCGTGAGGTCGAGATACGGGATGGCGACGACGATTTCGACTTCGGCGTCGGGCTGGCGCGCGGTGAAGGCCCCGAGGCGCGGCACCAGCACCTCGCGCGCGAAGGTCGGGGTGGACAGTACGCGCAACCGTGGCAGTGATTGCGCCGTGCGCTGATGCAGTCCGACGGCGGCGAGCTGGTTCAGCGCGGCACGCACCTGCTCCGCGTATTCCTTGCCGGCGGCGGTGAGCACCAGACGGCGCCCGGCGCGGTCGAACAGCGCGACGCCGAGCAGATGCTCCAGCGCGGTGATCCGCTTGCTGACGGCGCTGGCCGTGATGGCGAGTTCGGCAGCGACCTGCTCGAAGGCGCCGAGCCGCGTTGCGGCCTCGAAGGCGCGGAGCGCGTCAATCGGCGGGAAACGGGTGTCGGCGCGGGGCATGGCGAGACATTATCCCGGTTGCGTCGCGGCTCCGGCGGCCAGCGGAACGAAATGCCACCCGTCGCACGATGCGACGTTACGCCTTAACAGCTTTTCTGCGAAACGCCCATTGAAACTGGGCGAAGACGCTAAAAACAGTAATAGTCGACAAATTGCGTTTTTTGCCGCTGCGCCCTTATTGAATGGGCCTGTCAGCGAAAAGCCATTAACCAGGAAACGACTACGTCACCCGGCGCGGCCGGGATCGCAATCAACCCGCCTGCAGGGCTTTCAGGCACACCGCCATGATGGCGCTGGGCAGCGCGCCGAGCACCAGGATCGCCAGCGCGTTGAGCGAAATCAGCGCCGTCTCGCCACGGCTCGGCAGCGCGATCGTGCCGTCTTTGGCGTCGGCGAAATACATCACGCGCACCACCCGCAGGTAGTAGAACGCACCAACCAGCGAGGCCAGCACGGCGATCACCGCGATCCAGGTGTAGCCGGCGCCGACGATCGCCTCGATCACCGACAGCTTGGCCCAGAAGCCGATGGTCGGCGGAATGCCAGCCAGCGAGAACATCGCGAGCAGCATCAGGAAGGCATACCACGGCGAGCGCTGATTGAGGCCCTTGAGGTCGTCGATGTTGTCGAACTCGATGCCGCGCCCCGACAGCAGCACCAGGATGCCGAACGACACCAGGCCGGTGATCGCGTAGGCAATGGCGTAGAACAGCGCCGCCGCGTAACCCTCTTTGCCGCCAGCGACGAAGCCGAGCAGCAGGAAGCCCATGTTCGCGATGGCCGAATACGCCAGCATGCGTTTGATGTTGGTCTGCGCAATGGCGATCAGGTTGCCAAGCACCACCGACAAGGTCGCGATGACGGCAAGGATGATCGACCAATCGCCGGCCGCCGGCGTCAGGCCGCTGCCGAACAGCCGGTAGGCCAGCGCAAAGGCGGCAACCTTCGGCGCCGTGCCGAGGAACAGCGTGACGGCCGTGGGGGCGCCGTTGTAGACGTCGGGCACCCACATGTGGAACGGCACGACGCCGAGCTTGAACGATACGCCGGCGGCGATGAAGATCAGGCCGAACGCGACGGCCGTCGGGTTCGCCTTGCCCAGCGCGGCCGAAATGCCGCCCAGACTGATGGAACCGGTGGCACCGTAGATGATCGACATGCCGAACAGCAGCAGGCCCGAGGCGAGCGCGCCGAGCACGAAATACTTCATCGCGGCTTCGGTGGCGATGCGGTCGTCGCGCTTGAGCGCGACCAGCGCATACATCGACAGGCTCAACAGTTCGAGACCAAGGTACGCGGTGAGCATGCTGGCGGCGCTGGCGATCACCATCATGCCGAGCGTGCCGAGCAGCACCAGTGCGATGAATTCGCCGTTGTCCAGATGGTGCTTGCGCAGATAGCTCCACGAGTAGGCAAGCGCCACGGCGGCCGCCAGCAGAATCGCCAGTTTCAGCACGGTGGCGACGCCATCGGCCACGAACAGTCCGGCGAACGCCGACTCGCTCGCCACGCCGCCGATCGGGGTGAACTGCACGCCGACGAACAGCGCCGTCCACAACAGCGCACCGATACCGCAGACGTAGGTGAAGCGCTTCTGGTTGCGCGGAACGAACAGATCAATCACCAGCAGGAGTCCGGTCAGACTCAGCAGCACGATTTCGGGCAGAACGAGAAGGATGTCTTTCATTTTTTTGCGCTCGTCCGGTTACAGCTTGCTGTGCGACACATGCGTGATCAGCGCTTCCACGCTCTTGTGCATCACTTCGGTGAACGGCGCCGGATACAGGCCCATGCCAAGCACGCAGGCCGCGACCAGCATCAGCATCCAGAATTCGCGGCGCGAAAGATCGGGCATGTCGTTTTTGACGTGATCGTTGCCGATTTCACCGAACACCACGCGCTTGTACATCCAGAGCGTGTAGGCCGCGCCGAGGATCAGCGCGAGGCCGGCGCAGGCCGCCGTCCAGAACATGCCCTGCTTGACCGCCGCCAGCGTGACCGTGAACTCGCCGATGAAGCCCGAAGTGCCCGGCAGACCGGCGTTGGCCATGCCGAACAGCATCATCAGCGCGGCAAATTTGGGCATCACGTTGACCACGCCGCCGTAGTCGGCGATGTTGCGGCTGTGCAGCCGGTCGTACATGACGCCGATGCACAGGAACATCGCGGCCGAGACGAAGCCGTGCGAGATCATCTGCATCAGGCCGCCCTCGATACCAAGCGCACTGCCCTGCGGGCCGACGAACAGGAAGAAGCCGAGGGTGACGAAGCCCATGTGCGAAATCGACGAATAGGCAACCAGCTTTTTCATGTCGGTCTGCACCAGCGCCACGAAGCCGATGTAGACGATGGCGATCAGCGAAATCGTGATCACGAACGGCGCCAGCAGATGCGAGGCGTCTGGCACGATCGGCAGGATGAAGCGCAGGAAGCCGTAGGCGCCGAGCTTGAGCGTGATCGCCGCCAGCACCACCGAGCCGCCGGTGGGCGCCTCGACGTGGGCGTCGGGCAACCAGGTGTGCACCGGCCACATCGGCACTTTCACGGCAAAAGCCAGGAAGAAGGCGACGAACAGCAGGATCTGCGGCGTCTGCCCCAACGGCACCTTGTGGAAGTCGGTGATGGTGAAGCTGCCGCCCGTCACGTTGTAGAGGTAAAGCAGCGCAACCAGCATCAACAGCGAGCCGAGCAGCGTGTAGAGGAAGAACTTGATCGCCGCATACAGGCGGTTGGGCCCGCCCCAGATGCCGATGATCAGGTACATCGGGATCAGCATCGCCTCGAAGAACACGTAGAACAGCACGGCATCGGCTGCCGCGAACGAGCCGTTGATCAGGCCCGACATGATCAGGAAAGCGGCGTAATACTGCGCCGGCTGCTTCCGGATTACCACCCAGCCGGCAATGACGACGAGGATCGTGGTGAAGCTGTTGAGCAGCACGAACCACATGGAGATGCCGTCGACGCCGAGGAAGTAGCGAATCTTGTAGCGGTCGATCCAGGGCAGGTTCTCGACGAATTGCAGCGCCGCGGTGGACGGATCGAAGCCGGTGTAGAGCGGAATGGTGACCGCGAAACCGGCGATGGCGGCGATCAGCGCGATCCAGCGCGTGAGGTTCGCGTTGCGGTCGCGACTGGTGGTCAGAACCGCCAGCCCGCCGAGAATCGGAACCCAGATGGAGAGTGAGAGCAGCATATTGAGTTTTCTGGTTCCGCTCTGTGCTTAACGAAGCAGCAGCCAGGTCAAAAAGGCCAGCACGCCGGCGACCATGACGAATGCGTAGTGGTAGATGTAACCGGTCTGGAGGTGACGCATCAGCGCGGCCATCAGGCCGACGGCTTTGGCCGAGCCGTTCACCAGCGCGCCATCGATGACGGTGCGGTCACCGAAGCGGAATAACCCCTCGCCCAGCATGCGCGCGCCGCCGGCGAAGAAGAATTCGTTGAAGCGATCGAAGTAGTATTTTTCTTCAAGCACTTTGACGACGCCGCTGAACTGCTTGCGCAGCCGTGCCGGCAGCGCCGTATTCACCACGTACAGGTAGTACGCCAGCGCAACACCGGTCATCGCCAGAACGAACGGCAACGAGGTCAATCCGTGGATCGCCATGTTCATTGCGCCGTGGAATTCTTCCTTCAGCGGGCCGAGCGTGTCGCGGCCCTGCGCGATCGGCGCGATGGCCCCCTTGAACCAGTCGCCATAAACGATCTTGTCGATCCCCCAGTAACCAAGGATCACCGAAGGAATCGCCAGCAACACCAGCGGCAGCGTGACCACCCACGGCGACTCGTGCGGCTTGGCAGCGTGACCGTGGCCATGCCCATGGTCGTCGTGGTGATGGTGGTCGTCCTCATTTGCGTGTCCCGGTGCCTCGTCATAGCGCTCCTTGCCGTGGAACACCAGGAAGTACATGCGGAACGAATAGAACGCCGTGACGAACACGCCGCAGAGCACTGCAAAGTTGGCGTAGTCGTGACCGAATATCTTGCTCTCGTGCACCGCCTCGATGATGGTGTCTTTCGAGTAGAAGCCCGACAGCAGCGGAAAGCCAATCAGCGCGAGCGATCCCACCAGCGAAGTCAGCCAAGTGATCTTCATGTACTTGCGGATGCCGCCCATGTAGCGGATGTCCTGGTTGTGGTGCATGCCGATGATCACCGAGCCTGCCGCGAGGAACAGCAGCGCCTTGAAGAATGCGTGCGTCACAAGGTGGAACATCGCGGCACTGTAGGCCGAGACGCCCAGTGCGACCGTCATGTAGCCGAGCTGCGAGAGCGTCGAGTAGGCCACAACACGCTTGATGTCGTACTGGATGATGCCCAGGAAGCCCATGAACAGCGCGGTCGTCGCGCCGATGATCAGCACGAACGACAGCGCGGTGGTCGACATCTCGAACAGCGGCGACATGCGCGACACCATGAAGATGCCGGCCGTGACCATGGTGGCGGCATGGATCAGCGCGGAGATCGGGGTCGGGCCTTCCATCGAGTCAGGCAGCCAGACGTGCAGCGGCACCTGGGCCGACTTGCCCATGGCGCCGATGAACAGCAGGATGCAGGTCGCGGTCGCCCAGGCCGGCGTACCGAACGGACCCATCGCGACGGCGATGTCCTTGAGTGCGGGCGCTTTCTCGAACACCGTCTTGTAGTCGAGGCTGCCGGTGTACGCGAGCACGAGGCCGATGCCGAGCAGGAAGCCAAGGTCGCCCACGCGATTGACGAGGAACGCCTTCATGTTGGCGAAGATCGCTGTCGGCCGCGTGTACCAGAAGCCGATCAGCAGATAGGAAACCAGGCCCACCGCCTCCCAGCCGAAGAACAGTTGCAGGAAGTTGTTGCTCATCACGAGCATCAGCATCGAGAACGTGAACAGCGAGATGTAGCTGAAGAAGCGCTGGTAGCCCGGGTCCTCTTCCATGTAGCCGATGGTGTAGATGTGCACCATCAGCGAGACCGAGGTCACCACCAGCATCATGGTGACGGTCAGGGTGTCGATCAGGAAGCCGACCTCGAACTTGACGCCGCCCGAGACCATCCAGGTGTAGAGCGGGCCGTTGAAGGTGTTGCCGGCAAGCACATCGGCGAACACTACGCAGGACGCGATGAAGGAAATCAGCACACCGAGAATGGTGACGGTGTGCGCGCCCCTGCGACCAATCTGCCGGCCCCAGAGACCGGCGAGAATCGCACCAATCAACGGCGCGAACGGAACGATGAGATAGGAGAGTTTCATCTGCCTTATCCCTTCAGCTTGCCGATTTGATCGACGTCGACCGAGCCGACGTTGCGGAACAGCACGACCAGGATCGCCAGACCGATGGCAGACTCCGCCGCGGCGACGGTCAGAATGAAGAACACGAAGACCTGGCCGCTGAGATCGCCGAGATAGCTCGAGAACGCGATGAAGTTCAGGTTGACCGCCAACAGCATCAGCTCGATCGCCATCAACAGAATAATGACGTTGCGGCGGTTGATGAAGATGCCGATCACGCTGATCGCGAACAGCGCAGCGGCGACGACCAGATAGGAATTGAGGGTGGGTGCGGGCAGCATTACTTTTTCACCTCCGCCGCGTCGGCAGGTGCAGTGGGTGTTTCGGCGGCGGTCGGTCGTTCACTTGCAATCTTCAGGACGCGCAGACGATCGTTGCGGCGAACCAGCACCTGCTCTCCCGGATTCTGATAACGCGACTCGCGGCGGTCGCGCAGCGTCAGCGCGATCGCCGCGACGATCGCCACCAGCAGCAGGACGCCGGCGATCTCGACGGCGTAGATGTATTTAGTAAACAGTTCGACGCCTAGTGCCTTGGCATTGCTGCCGTCGAGCGCGACTGCGGTCGGCGAAGCATTCGCCGTCGACTGCTTGCCGAACGCAAGCCCCATCACCAGCACCATCTCGACCAGCACGGCGGCGCCAACCAGCAGCCCAACCGGCAAATAGCTGCGAAACTGCTTGCGCAACTCCTCGAAGTTGATGTCCAGCATCATCACCACGAACAGGAACAGCACCATCACGGCGCCGACGTAGACCAGCACCAGCGCAATCGCGAGGAACTCGGCCTTGAGCAGCATCCAGAGTGCGGATGCCGAGAAGAACGCCAGCACCAAGAACAGCGCGGCGTGAACAGGATTCTTGACGCTTATCACGCGCGACGCTGCCAGCAGCAAGATCGCGGAGAACACGTAGAAGACAATGGTGGACAGTTCTGGCATGTGCATTTTCGCCATGGCAGCCGCATGCGGCTTAGCGGAACCTCGCATCTGCAGCGCGATCGGCTGCGATTTGTTTTTCGTAACGATCGCCGACCGCGAGCAGCATCTCTTTGGTGTAGTAGAGATCGCCGCGCTTTTCGCCGTGGTACTCGAGAATGCGGGTCTCGACGATCGAGTCGACCGGGCAACTTTCTTCGCAGAATCCGCAGAAGATGCACTTGGTCAGATCGATGTCGTAGCGCGTCGTGCGGCGCGTACCGTCGTCGCGTACGCCCGATTCGATAGTGATCGCCATCGCCGGGCAGACCGCCTCGCAGAGCTTGCAGGCAATGCAGCGCTCCTCACCGTTGTCGTAACGGCGCAGCGCGTGCAGGCCACGGAAACGCGGGCTCTGCGGCGTTTTTTCTTCGGGGAACTGGACGGTGACCTTGCGCGCGAACAGATAACGTCCGGTCAGCGACAGGCCCTTGAGCAGCTCCCACAACAAAAACGTGGAAAAGTAATGTTTGATCGAGGCAACCATTGTCATTACCTCCTAGTGAAACGCCGCGCCCCACGGCGTCTGCATGATGATCGCGAGGAACACGATGAAGACGAGCGTGACGGGAATGAAAATCTTCCAGCCGAGGCGCATGATCTGGTCATAGCGATAGCGCGGAAAGGACGCGCGGATCCAGAGGAAAAAGAACAGGACAAAGAAGACCTTGGCGGCCAGCCAGAAGAAGCCGTCGCCCAGAAGCTTGATGCCGCCCACTTCAATCTCGTTCAGGAAGGCGAAGGGAGCGAGCCAGCCGCCGAGGAACATGACGCTGGTCAGCACCGCGATCAGGATCATGTTGGCGTATTCGGCCAGGAAGAAGATCGCGAAGGTGACACCCGAGTATTCGACATGGAAACCGGCCACGATTTCCGACTCGCCCTCGGCGACGTCGAACGGGTGACGGTTGGTCTCGGCCACCCCAGAGATGAAGTAGACGAGGAACAACGGGAACAGCGGCAGCCAGTACCACTGATACCAGCCGCCCTTCTGCGCGTTCACGATGTCGCTCAGGTTCAGGCTGTTGGATGCCATCAGCACGCCAACCAGCGCGAAACCCATCGCAATTTCATACGACACGATCTGCGCGGCCGAGCGCAGACAACCGAGGAAGGCGTACTTCGAATTGGACGCCCAGCCAGCGAGGATGACACCGTAGACGCCGACAGATGTTAGCGCCAGGATGTACAACAGCCCGGCATTGACGTTGGCGAGCACCAGAGTCGGATCGAACGGGATCACCGCCCATGCGGCCAGCGCGGGTCCGATCGACAACAGCGGCGCGACGTAGAAAAGCGTCTTGCTGGCGCCGCTGGGAACGACGATCTCCTTGAAGATCAATTTCAGTACGTCCGCAAACGGCTGCAGCCAGCCCTTGCCCACCCGGTTCGGTCCGATGCGGACTTGCATCCAGCCGATGACCTTGCGCTCCCAGAGGGTGAGGAAAGCCACGCAGATCGTGATCGGCAACACGATCACGATGATCTTGAGCAAGGTCCAGATGGCGTAGTTCACCATCGGAAAATCGGTGCCAAGCAACAGTTCGACCGGATTGCTCATACTGCCTCCAGCGTAACGGCTGCGGTGGCATTGCCGAGCGCCGCGGAGACTTCAGTAGCCAGTGGAATGCGCACGCTACCCGGCGGTACGCTGGCGTCTACGGTAACAAAGCTCTCGCACATCGCGCCGCCTTGTGACACCCGCACGCGGGCACCATTGGCGAGCGACAGCGTGGCTGCCGTGTCTGCGGACACGCGGATTCGTCCCTGCTTGCCGTAACTGGTTGCCGCCAGCGCATGACCACGACGGGTAATCGCATCGGCGTGATAGATCGGCACATCCGCCACTCGCTCGATACCGGCCGGCGCCGTGGAATCGGGCATGGCAATGGTGCGAATGCGCGCGCCAAGGCTCGCGTCGTCAAATCCGGCGAGCGCTGCTTCGCGCACGTCTTCGCTGCTATTGAACGACGCAAAGTCCGCTTCCAGCAGGTCGCCCAACACGCGAAGCACTTTCCAGCCGGGGCGACTTTCGCCGAGGGCACGCACCACGCCGGTGAACGATTGCACCGTGCCGTCGTTTGACACGTAGGTGCCGGATGTTTCGGTGAACGGCGCAATCGGCAGCAGCACGTCGGCGTACTGCTTCATCGCGTCAGACGCGAACGACGTCAGGCACACCACCTTGTCGGCGTTGCCAAGTGCCGCGAGGGCCGAAGCACCGAGGCTGCTGTCGCGTTCCGGTTCGCAACCGATCAGCACGAATGCCCTGGCAGCTTCGACCGCGTTGGCACCGAGCGCTTCATGCGCGGTCGTCGCGCCATCGGTCGGGAAGGCGCCCGCAACATAGGCCGCGCCTGCGCCGCCCGACAGGGCGAGGCGCCCGTAGCTGCCGCCGCACATGTTGGCAATGGCGAAAGCCAGCGATTCAAGATGCGATGCGTCGGCGTGCGACAACGCCACGTCACCCAACAGCACCGCGACGCGCTTGCCACTCGCGAGCGAAGCCGCGATGGCCTCCTCGTTCGCGCTGATGTTGTTGACGGAGATAGGAGTTTCCTTGCCCGTGCGCTTGGCCAACGCAGCCAGTACACCGCACAGCGTTTCCCACATGGCGGACGGCTTGACAATCGCCCTGGCAGCCACCGGACATAGCAAATCGTCATCGACCGGCCCGACGATCGACAGCGCGGCGCCCTTCTTGACGCGCTGGCGAATGCGCTGCGCCAGGAGCGGCTGCTCCTGACGAAGGCTGCTGCCAATGACCAGAAAGCGATCGACTTCGGCAATGTTGGCGAGCTTGAATCCGAGCCACGGGATACCGCCACCTTGATCTAGCGCCGCGTCGGTCACACGCAGCCGGTGATCGATGGTGGCCCCGCCCAGATGCGCGGCCAGTTGCTTGGCGAGGGACGCCTCTTCAAGCGTCGTGTGCGGTCCGAGCAGGAAAGCGGTTTTCGCTGCCCCGTGCTGCTTGACTGCGAGTCCGATGGCGCCGGCCGCTGCGTTCAGCGCATCCTGCCAGCTTGCCTGCCGCCACTCGCCATTGTCCCTGACCATCGGCACGGTCAAACGATCATCGGCATAAAGGCCTTCATACGAGAAACGGTCGCGGTCGGAAATCCAGCACTCGTTGACCGCCTCGTTCTCGCGCGGTAGCACGCGCATCACGCGGTCGCCCTTGATCTGGACCTGCAGGTTCGCGTTGAGCCCGTCGTGCGGGCTGACGCTCTTGCGACGTTGCAGCTCCCACGTGCGGGCGCTATAGCGAAACGGCTTTGAGGTCAGCGCCCCTACCGGGCAGACGTCGATCATGTTGCCGGACAACTCGGAATCGACCGATTTGCCGACGAACGAAAGAATCTCGGAGTGTTCGCCGCGGCCACCCATACCGAGTTCCATGACGCCGGCGATTTCCTGGCCAAAGCGCACGCAGCGGGTGCAGTGAATGCAGCGGCTCATCTCTTCGGCACTGATCAGGGGGCCGAGATTCTTGTGAAATACGACGCGCTTTTCTTCGCTAAAGCGCGATTCGGACTTGCCATAGCCGACGGCGAGATCCTGCAATTGGCACTCGCCACCCTGATCGCAAATGGGGCAATCCAGCGGGTGGTTGATGAGCAGGAACTCCATCACCCCCTGTTGCGCTTTCTTCGCCTGCTCGGAAGCAGTGAAAACTTTCATGCCTTCGGTCACCGGCGTCGCGCACGCGGGCAGCGGCTTCGGCGCCTTCTCCACCTGCACGAGGCACATGCGGCAGTTGGCGGCGATGGAGAGCTTCTTGTGATAGCAGAAGTGCGGCACATAGGCGCCGACCTGGTTGGCGGCGTCCATCACAGTGCTGCCGGGCGCAACCTGTATCGCTTTGCCGTCGATTTCGATATTCAACATGAGCGGGCTTGCAATGTCCTGTGTCGTTCGCTGGTTCGCCGTTTGATCAGACGTAGGCGGGTACGAGACACCGCTTGTTTTCAATGTGGTACTGGAATTCGTCGCGGTAGTGCTTGATGAACGCGCGCACCGGCATCGCCGCCGCATCGCCAAGCGCGCAAATGGTGCGCCCCTGGATGTTGTCGGCAACCGAGTTGAGTGCGTCGAGGTCTTCCATGCGTCCCTCGCCATGCTCGATGCGATTGACCATACGCCACATCCAGCCGGTGCCTTCGCGACAGGGCGTGCACTGACCGCACGACTCCTCGTAATAAAAATAGGACAGGCGCAGCAGGGATTTCACCATGCAGCGCGTCTCGTCCATCACGATCACGGCGCCGGAGCCAAGCATGGAGCCGGCCTTGGCAATCGAGTCGTAATCCATGTTGGTCTGCATCATCGTGTGACCAGGGATGACCGGGGCGGACGAGCCGCCCGGAATCACCGCCTTGATCTTCTTGCCGCCACGAATGCCGCCAGCCAGTTCAAGCAGTTTGGAGAACGGGGTGCCGAGCGGAATCTCGAAGTTGCCGGGCCGTTCGACGTCGCCAGACACCGAGAAGAGCTTGGTGCCGCCGTTGTTGGGCAGGCCGAGATTCAGGAAAGCTTCGCCGCCCTTGCGCATGATCCAGGGCACCGCGGCGAAGGTTTCGGTGTTGTTGATCGTAGTCGGTTTGCCGTACAGGCCGAAACTGGCCGGGAACGGTGGCTTGAATCGCGGCTGGCCTTTCTTGCCCTCGATGGACTCCAGAAGCGCCGTCTCTTCGCCGCAGATGTACGCACCATAGCCGTGGAACGCATGCAACTGGAAGTCGAAGCCGGAACCGAGAATGTTGTTGCCCAGGAAACCTGCGGCGCGTGCTTCATCGAGCGCTTCTTCGAACTGCTCGTAGATGCGGAAAATCTCGCCGTGAATGTAGTTGTAGCCAACCGAGATGCCCATCGCATAGGCAGCGATGGTCATCCCTTCGACCACCATGTGCGGGTTGTAGCGAAGGATGTCGCGATCCTTGAACGTGCCCGGCTCGCCTTCGTCCGAATTGCAGACCAGGTACTTCTGGGCGGGGAACTGTCGCGGCATGAAGCTCCACTTGAGGCCGGTCGGAAAGCCGGCGCCGCCGCGCCCGCGCAGCGCAGACTTCTTGACCTCGGCAATCACCTGATCCGGCGGTATTTTTTCGGCCAGGATCTTCTTGAGTGCCTCGTAGCCGCCACGCGTCTGGTAGGGGCCAATGCGCCAGTCGTTGGCGTCGTCGATCCGGAGATCGGCAAACAGTGCGGGATTGATATGGGGTCCGAAGTGCATGTCTGCCGCCTATGCCTTCTTCAGTTCGTCCACCAGCGCGTCGAAACGCTCCGGCGTCACTTTGACGCGAACATCGTGGTTGTTGACGGTAAACACCGGCGCATCACCGCAGGCGCCGAAGCATTCACCTTCCTTCAGCGTGAACAAACCGTCGGCGGTTGTTTCACCGAAATCGATGCCGAGTTTCTTCCTGGCGTGTTCGGCGCAGTGGGTCGCCCCCTGCAATTGGCAGGGGAGATTGGTGCAGACGGTCAACTTGTGCTTGCCGACCGGTTTCAGGTTGTACATCGAGTAGAACGACGCGACCTCGTACACCGCGATAGGCGGCATGCCGATGTAGTCGGCGATCTCCTGCATCACCTCAGAGGACAACCAGCCCTGTTCCGTTTGCGCAATGCGCAGTGCGGCCATCACGGCCGATTGCCGCTGATCGCCCGGGAACTTGGCCAGCTCCCGATCGATCTTGCGAAGTGAGTCCTGCGAAAGTGCCATCTTCTGTTACCTGTCAATCTCGCCGAACACGATGTCCTGGGTGCCGATGATGGCAACCACGTCAGCAATCATGTGGCCGCGCGACATCTCGTCGAGCGCGGCCAGATGCGCGAAGCCCGGCGCACGTAGTTTCAGGCGATACGGTTTGTTGGCGCCGTCGGAGACGATGTAGACACCGAACTCGCCCTTCGGATGCTCAATCGCTGCATAAGCTTCGCCCGGCGGCACGTGCATGCCTTCGGTGAACAGCTTGAAATGGTGAATCAGCTCTTCCATGTTGGTCTTCATGGATTCGCGATTCGGCGGCGCCACCTTGTGGTTGTCGCTGATAACTGGCCCCGGATTGGCGCGCAGCCAGGCGATGCATTGCTTGATGATCTTGTTCGACTCGCGCATCTCCTGCACGCGAACGAGGTAACGGTCGTAGCAGTCGCCATTGACACCGACCGGAATATCGAAGTCCATGCGGTCGTAGACTTCGTAGGGTTGCTTCTTGCGCAAATCCCACGCGATGCCGGAACCGCGAACCATCGCCCCGGTGAAGCCAAGCGCCATCGCCCGCTCCGGGCTCACGACGCCAATACCGACGGTACGTTGCTTCCAGATGCGGTTGTCGGTGAGCAATGTTTCATACTCATCGACGTAGGTCGGGAAGCGATTGCTGAAGTCCTCAAGGAAATCGAGGAACGAGCCTTCGCGGTTCTCGTTCATCCGCTTGATCGCGGCCGCATTGTGGATCTTCGATGCCTGATACTGCGGCATGCGATCCGGCAGGTCGCGGTAGACACCACCGGGGCGGTAGTACGCCGCGTGCATGCGCGCGCCGGAGACCGCTTCATAGGCGTCGAAAAGGTCTTCACGTTCGCGGAAGCAATACAGGAACACCGTCATCGCGCCCACGTCCAGCGCATGACAGCCGAGCCACAGCAGGTGGTTCTGCAGGCGAGTCACCTCATCGAACATCACGCGGATGTACTGCGCACGTTCCGGCACCGGCAGTTGCAGCAGCTTCTCGATGGCCAGGCAATAGGCGTGTTCGTTGGACATCATCGACACATAGTCGAGCCGGTCCATGTACGGGAGGGACTGGATGAAGGTCTTGCTTTCCGCCAGCTTTTCCGTCGCGCGATGCAGCAGGCCAATGTGCGGGTCGGCACGCTGAATGGTCTCGCCATCGAGCTCCAGCACCAGACGCAGCACGCCGTGGGCCGCCGGATGCTGCGGCCCGAAGTTCATTGTGTAATTGCGAATTTCAGCCATATCGATACGCCTCAGTTCGCATAGCTGTCGTCACGAACAATGCGCGGCGTGTTCTCGCGCGGCTCAATCGTGACCGGCTGGTAGAGCACGCGGCGCTGTTCGGGGTCGTAACGCATCTCGACATAGCCGGAGGTCGGGAAATCCTTGCGAAACGGATGCCCGACAAATCCATAGTCGGTCAGGATGCGGCGCAAGTCGGGATGCCCTTCGTAAACGATGCCGAACAGGTCGAACGCTTCCCGTTCATACCAGTTCGCCGATGGCCACACGTCGACGAGTGAATGGACAACAGGAAAAGAGTCGTCCGATGCGACACAACGCACGCGCAGGCGCTGGTTGAGCACCACGGAAAGCAGATGCACGACGGTTGCGAATTTGCCGGTCTCCCGCTCCTCGCCACCGTAGGTCGAGTAATCGACGCCGCAGAGATCGATCAGCGTATCGAACCTTGTCCGCGGATGATCCCGCAGTGTGCGGCAAACGTCTAACCAATCGGTCGGCGCCACCACCACCGTCACTTCATCGAGCGCAGCAACGATCGAAATCGTCTTGCTACCCAACACTTCGGAAACAATGTCTTTCAGCATTTGTCGAGCCCCGGCATCAGGTCCGGGCGATGGTGTTGGTACGGCGAATCTTGTTCTGCAATTGCAGGATGCCGTAGATCAGCGCCTCGGACGTCGGCGGGCAACCCGGCACGTAAACGTCGACCGGCACGATGCGGTCGCAACCGCGAACGACCGAATAGCTGTAGTGGTAGTAGCCGCCGCCGTTGGCGCAGGAGCCCATCGAAATCACCCAGCGCGGCTCCGACATCTGGTCGTAGACCTTGCGCAGGGCGGGCGCCATCTTGTTGCACAGCGTTCCGGCGACGATCATGACGTCGGACTGCCGCGGACTCGGGCGGAAAACGATGCCGAAGCGATCAAGGTCGTAGCGTGCCGCGCCGGCGTGCATCATCTCGACGGCGCAACAGGCGAGGCCGAACGTCATCGGCCACATCGAGCCGTTGCGTGACCAGTTGATCAGCGTATCCAGGCTCGTCGTGACAAACCCCTTTTCGAGGACGCCTTCCAGGCTCATGACTCAACACACTCCGTAGCGCAATGACACGCGCAAAAACCGTCTGCTCTCATTCCCAATCGAGGGCGCCTTTTTTCCACTCGTAGACGAATCCGACCGTCAGAATGGCAAGGAAGACCATCATGGCAATGAAGCCGACGAAGCCGATTTCCTTGAGCGCCACCGCCCAGGGAAACAGAAATGCAATTTCGAGATCGAACAGAATGAACAGGATCGCGACGAGGTAGTAGCGCACGTCAAAGCGCATGCGCGCGTCTTCAAATGCTTCGAAGCCGCACTCGTAGGGAGACATTTTGTCCGGGTCGGGCCGCGAAGGCGAGACGAGCCAGCCGGCGATGAGCAGAACGCAACCAAACGCAAGGCCCACGATCATGAACATCAGGATCGGGACATAGGCTTCTAGCGACATGACTCAAAAATCCCCAAAAAAAAGGCGGAACATCTTATTGCCCCGCCTCCTTGCGCCTGGCGAAGCGCTGCCAGGACTGCTGTTGTTGGTGCCGTCGGCGAGACTCGAACTCGCACAGCTTTCGCCACTACCCCCTCAAGATAGCGTGTCTACCAATTTCACCACGACGGCTATACGTGAACCTTACGATTTATCAAGAAATCGAGGGCTCCCACTACTTCGGAATATCGGACTTGGGCACTGCCGGAACGACCGCCGCAGGCGCGCTCTGCTCCGTCTTTGCCGGTTCACCTGTTACGCCTTGCATCACGCCGCCTGCGGCGTTCGAGCGATGGGCACCGACGTAGGTCAGTGCAACGCTGGTGGCAAAGAAAATCGTCGCGGCGACACCCGTCGCGCGGCTGAGAAAGTTGGCCGATCCGGCCGCGCCAAACACGCTACCGGCCGAACCGCTGCCGAACGCTGCACCCATGTCGGCGCCTTTGCCATGCTGCAAAAGCACCAGCACCAAAATGGCGGCGGCCGCGATGACGTGAACTGCGAGAAGAACAAATTCCATAGCCTGCCATTATACATATTGCACTGCGATAGAGCAGCCCCAGGCAGCCCGGCGAACTCTGCCGCGCAACTGCATGACCGCGAGCGGGCGCCCGGCGCTCAGAGCGCTGCGGCGATTGCCAGAAAATCCGCCGCGACCAGCGAGGCGCCGCCGATCAATCCACCGTCGATGTCGGGCCTGGTGAACAGCTCCCGCGCGTTGCCTGCCTTGACGCTGCCGCCGTACAGGATGCTCGTCGCGTCCGCGTCGGCAGCAAGCGCGCGCAACGTGGCCCGAATGAACGCGTGCATCGCCTGCGCCTCGTCCGGCGTTGCCGTCTTGCCGGTACCGATCGCCCACACCGGTTCGTAGGCGACGATGGCGGCACCGCCCGCTCGCTGCAATACGCTCTTGCAGGCGTCGAGTTGCCGCCGCACTACAGCTTCGGCATCGCCGGCTTCACGCTCCGCCAGCGTTTCGCCGACGCAGATAACGGGCGTCATTCCGGCGTCGAGCGCTGCCGACGCCTTGCGCGCGACGAGTTCGCTGCTTTCGGCGTTGTACTGCCGGCGCTCCGAGTGCCCGGCCAGCACCAGCGTGGACGCGAACTCGACCAGCATCGCGGCGCTCACCTGGCCCGTGAACGCGCCCGACGCATGCTCGCTGACGTCCTGCGCGCCCCACGCCACCGCGCTGCCGCCGAGCAACGACTGCGTTTGCCCAAGATAGGGAAACGGCACGCAGACGCCGAGCGTGCCTGCACTCGGCGGGGCGCTCGCGACCGCGCCCAGCAAGGCCGCATTGGCCGCCAGCGAGCCGTTCATCTTCCAGTTGCCGATCACCCAGCGGTTACGCACGCTCATTTTGGCTATCTCTCGATTTCAGAAAAGTTCATGGAAAGTGACACATCACCCGCACGCCGTTGCGCTCGACGACCGCCGGTGCTTCGGTGGCGCAGCGGGCCGTGGCGCGCGGACAGCGAGGATGGAAATGGCATCCGCCGGGCGGATTGACCGGGGACGCAACCTCGCCGCTGATCGCGCTGAAGTGTTGCCGCCCGGTCTGGACACGCGGCATCGCCGCCAGCAACGCCTGTGTATACGGATGGCGTGGCGCCGAAAAGATCAGCGCTGCCGGCCCGATCTCCACGATGCGCCCCAGATACATCACCGCCACCCGATCGCTCAAATGCCGCACCACGCCGAGGTCGTGACTGATGAACACATAAGTCAGGCCGAGTGCCCGTCGCAACTCGGCAAACAGATTGAGCACCTGTGCCTGTACCGACACATCAAGCGCGGCGACCGATTCGTCGCACACCAGCAACTCGGGTTTCACCGCAAGTGCACGCGCGATGCCGATCCGCGCTCGTTGGCCGCCCGAAAACTGGTGCGGATAGCGCCCGAGCGCGGAGGCATCGAGACCCACCTGTTGCAGCAGTGCAAGCACGTAAGGCCGCATGTCCGACGCGGCCACCAGTCCGTGCGCAACGGCAGCCTCGCCGACCTGATCGACGACCCGCATACGCGGATTGAGCGATGCCGACGGATCCTGAAAAATCATTTGCCGCGCCAGTCTTGCGCGGCGCCGCCCCGCCGCGTCGTGCGCTGCGTTGCCGCCATCGGCGGTCACGAAATCGACGCTGCCCGCCGTTGCCGGCAACAGTCCCGCGATGATGCGGCCCAGCGTGCTCTTGCCGCAGCCGGATTCGCCAACCAAACCGAGCACCTCGCCGCGCGCCACCGCGAACGACACATCGTCGAGCGCCTGCACGACGGTCTCGCGATAGCCGGCACCGAAGCGATTGGCCAGTTGCTCGGCCCACCCCAGCGGTTTGACGAAGCGCCGGGAAACGCCGGTCACCCGAAGAATCGGCGCCGCACCGACTGTCGCGTCGCTCGTCATCATGCTTCCTGCGGCTGGGGCCGGCCATCGAACGCGAAGTGGCAACGCGCCGATCGCCCCTGCGCCAGCGTCGAAGTTGGGTCGTCGACCGCACAGCGCGGCACCGCCACCGCGCAGCGCGGCGCGAACGCGCATCCGCTGCGTTCGCCGATCAGGCGCGGCGGTGCGCCCGGGATCTGCGCCAGCGGTTTGCCCGGTGCGTTCTGGGATGGCAACGAGCGCAGCAACGCCCGCGTGTACGGGTGCGCCGGGGTGCCGAGCACCTCGGCTGTCGGCCCTTCCTCGACAATGCGCCCGCCGTACATCACCGCCAGTCGATCGGCCAGACCGCTCACGACCGACAGATCGTGCGTAATCCAGATGACCGCCATCCCGCGACTGGCGGCCAACGACTGCACCTGGGCCAGTATTTGCCCCTGGATCGTCACGTCGAGCGCGGTCGTCGGCTCATCGGCCACCAGCAGCTTGGGCCCATGCAGCAAGGCGATGGCGATCGCCACCCGCTGCCGCATGCCGCCCGAGAACTGGTGCGGATAGGCGAGCATCCGCTCCGCCGGCGACGGTATTCCCACCTCAGCCAGCGCCTGCTGCGCCCACTCGCGCGCGCGGTGGGTGCCGACGTCGGCATGCGCCCGGATCGCCTCGATGATCTGGGTGTCGATCCGAAGCACCGGATTCAACGTCAGCATCGGATCCTGAAAGATCATCGCGATGTCGCGCCCGCGCAGCGCCCGCCATTGCTGCTCCGACAAGCCGGACAGCGAGCGGCCGGCAAAGCGGATATCGCCGGCCACCACCCGCCCCGGTGGATCGACCAGCCCCATGATCGAGAAACCGGTCACCGATTTGCCGGAGCCGGATTCGCCGACCAGTCCAAGAACTTCACCGGCCGCGACGGCCAGATCGACACCGTCGACGGCACGCACTTCTCCGGCGGCAGTGGCGAACCACGTCTGCAGGCCGCGAACGTCCAGCAGCGGCGCGCTCATTTGGCGAGCCTTGGGTTGAGGACATCGCGAAGCTGGTCGGCGACGAGGTTGATGCTGACGATGGTGAGCAACAGTGCGACGCCGGGGAAGAAGGTGACCCAGTATTTGCCCGACAGTAAATATTGATAGCCGTTGGCGATCAGCAGCCCGAGCGAAGGCTCGGTGATCGGCAGACCCAGACCGAGAAACGACAGCGTGGCTTCCAGCGCGATCGCATGGGCCACCTGCACCGACGCCACCACGATCAGCGGTGGCAGGCAATTTGGCAGCAGATGGCGCAGCACCACACGACTGGCCGGCAGCGCCAGCCCCTGCGCGGCGGCGATGTAGTCCTTGTTCTTTTCGGCCAGCGCGGCGCCGCGCACCGTGCGTGCGTAGTACGCCCATTGCACCGTCACCAGCGCCGCGATGATCTTTCCGATACCCTGCCCGAGCACCGCCAGCAGGATTAGCGCGATCAGAATCGCCGGAAACGAAAGCTGGATGTCGACAATGCGCATGATCACGCTGTCCCAGCGTCCGCCCTTGTAGGCCGCCAACAGGCCGACCAGCAGACCCACCGTCACCGCGATCAGCGTCGACAGCACGCCGACACCCAGGCTGATCCGCAACCCGTAGAGAATCGCCGAAAGCAGATCGCGCCCCTGCTCGTCGCTACCCAGCCAATAGTGCCCGCCGTCCGCCGCCGCGCTGCCCGGCGGCAGCCGCGCATCGAGCACATCCAGTTGCGCCAGGTCATACGGATTCTGTGGCGACAGCAGCGGTGCGCCCAGCGCGGCAAGCACGATCAACAGCAACAACACGAGCCCGGCCATCGCCATGCGGTCGGCCGCGAATTCGCTGGCTTTTTCGCGCCACAGCGAGGCGCTGACGCTGTCAACCGGAGCCGTCATCAGTGGGCCCCGGCATCGCCAAGCCGTACCCGCGGGTCGAGCGCAGAGTACGCCAGATCGACCAGCAGGTTGATCAGGACAAACAGGCTGACGATGATCAGAAGGTAGGCAACGATCACCGGCCGGTCGAGCACGTTGATCGAATCGATCAGCAGCTTGCCCATGCCCGGCCAGGCGAACACGCTTTCGGTCACCACGGCGAACGCCACCACGGAGCCGAACTCCAGCCCGATCACGGTGACGATCGGAATCATGATGTTCTTGAGCACGTGCACGCCGACGATGCGCCCGGCGGTCAGCCCCTTGGCGCGGGCGAACTTCACGTAGTCCATCGCCAGCGCTTCGCGCACGCCGGCACGGGTAAGGCGGATCAGCAGCGACAGCTTGAACAACGCCAGATTGATCGCCGGCAGAATCAGGTGCGCCCAGCCGTCGGCGGTGAGAAAACTCCAGCCAATGCCGAACAGCTCGCGCGTTTCGCCGCGGCCGTTGGACGGCAGCCAGCCAAGAAAAACGGCAAACAGCATGATCAGCATCAGACCTACCCAGAACGTCGGCAGGCTGAAACCAAGGATCGAGGCGGCCATGATGCCCTTGCCGAGCGCCCCGTTCGGCCGTAATCCGGCGACGAGGCCGAGCGGAATACCCAGCCCCACCGCGATCAGCATCGCGATGAACGCCAGTTCGAGCGTTGCCGGCATTCGCTGCAGGATCAGTTCCAGCGCCGGCACGCCATGGGCGAAGCTGCGCCCGAGATCGCCGGTGACGGCGCCGAGCACGAAACTCCCGTACTGTGCCCACAGCGGTTTGTCGAGCCCGAGCGCGACGATGGCGCGGTCACGCTCGGCCTGATCGGCCTGGCTGCTGATGAGAATGTCGACCGGGTTGCCGATCAGGTAAACGCCGATGAAGACCAGCACGCTCATGGCCGCCAGCACCAGCAGCGATTGCGTCAGTCGACGGAGAAGAAACGCCAGCATTCAGAGTTTTGAGAGTGCCCGGCGGCGACGTTTACGCTACGCTTCCGGTGAAAGATCGACTGTCAATGCGACTATGACTATTCTAAGCAGCGTTGCCAGGGCTGGCGACGCATGGCCTGTCAGCAACGACACGCGGCCGACAGTACACCGGCATTGCGACCAACGAACGAACCCGAACCCTGGAGGACAGCCCACCATGCAATCGACCAACCACCACCGCAATCGCTTCGCCGCCGTCGGCGCGCTGGCGCTCGCCGCCGCCCTGCCGCTGGCAGCCGCCGCCTCCGATGTGTGGCTTTACAGCGGCCGCGACTTCACCGGCGCCGTTGCCCGCATCTCGCGCTCGGAGGCGAATCTGCCGATCGGCGCGGCGCGTTCGCTGCGCGTGGCAACCGGCGTCTGGGAGGCCTGCACCGGCGCCAACTTCACCGGCGAGTGCCGTCGCCTGTCGCCCGGCGACTATCGCGAGCTGGGCGGGCGCTCCGGCGACGCCGTGCAGTCGCTGCGCGACGTCACCTACGCGCAGAGCGGCGTTGGCTATGCGCCGCCGCGCATCCAGCTTTACGACCGCACCGGCTTCCGCGGTCGCACGATGACCTACGAGCAGAGCGTTGCCGATATCGACGCCGGCGGCAATCGTTTCTCGGCGGCGTCCGCCATCGTCAGCGGCGGCACTTGGGAAGTCTGCACCGATTTCAACTTCGGTGGTCGCTGCCAGGCGCTGCCGCCGGGGCAGTACAACGACCTTGGTGCACAGTTGAACTACCGCATTTCGAGCGTGCGCGTCGTCGACGCCGGGCGCCCGGTGCCGCCCCCGCCACCGATGCCGCCGGTGGCAGTCGCGCCGCCGCCCGTGATGCCGCCGCCTGCCCCGGTCATGAATAACGATCGCGTCCGCGTCGAAGTGTTTACCAACCCGAACTTCGCCGGCGCCGCCATGACGCTCGACGGCGACATCGACAATCTGCGCAACAGCGGATTCAACGACCGCATCCAGTCGATGCGCGTGTTCGGTGGCAACTGGGAAGCCTGCGAGGATCGCGACTTCGGCGGCGCCTGCATGGTGTTCGGCCCCGGCGACTACCGCCGCCTGCCGCCGCAGCTCGATCGCTCGATTTCGTCGCTGCGCCGCGTCGGCGAGCCGAGCTGGAGCGGTCTCGTCCCCAATGGCGGCAACTACGTGGTCATGGACGCCGGCGCCGGTCGCAGCCGCCATCCGGTGTGGCTGTACGAGCACAACAATTTCAACGGCCGCACGGTGCGCGCAACCGGAGACGTCGGCGACCTCGGCCCCACCGGATTGAACGACGCCACCTCGTCGATCTTCATCAGTCTCGGCACCTGGCAGTTCTGCGAGGATTCGAACTACCGGGGCCGCTGCCTGACGCTCGGACCGGGGCAGTACAACGAAATGCCGCCGGGCATGAACGACAACATTTCGTCGTTCCGCCGGGTACGCTGAGCGTCGCGCCAGCATGACCGAACTCAGCTATGACACGCTGTTCGCCACCGCGAAAACCATCGCGGTGGTGGGTTTGTCGCCGAACCCGGAGCGCCCGAGCTTCGAGGTGGCGCAGGCGATGCAGGCGGCCGGCTTTCGCATCGTTCCGGTCAATCCGCGGGCGGCGGGGCGGACCATCCTTGGCGAAACCTGCGTCGCCACGCTGGCCGACGTCGCGGTACCGGTCGACATCGTCGACTGCTTCCGCCGCAGTGAGGAAATGGTCGAGGTCGCCACTGCCGCCGCAGCGATGCGGCCACGCCCGTCGGTGCTCTGGATGCAGATCGGCGTCGGCAACGAACAGGCCGCGCAAATCGCCCGCGACGCCGGGATGGCGGTAGTGCAGAACCGCTGCATCAAGGTCGAATATCGCGGCTGGAAGGCGCGGCGGTAAGTTACGCTTCGGGTTTGGGCGGCGGCGTTGCCGCGGCGGCGGAGGGGTTTTATGCGATCCGGATCCATGTTCCTTGCTTCGGCCCTGCTCGCCTGCGCGACGCTGGCCGCGGTACCGGTGGCCGCGCGTGGCGTGTGTGCGGTCGGTCAGAGCATCGCCGCGACCGATTTGCCCCGCCAGGGGCGCGACACGCTGGCGCTGATCGCCGGCGGCGGGCCGTTTCCTCATGGTCGCGACGGGGTGATTTTCGGCAACCGCGAAAAGGTACTGCCGAAGGCGCCGCGCGGCTACTACCACGAGTACACGGTGCGCACGCCCGGTGCCCGCAATCGCGGCGCGCGGCGCATCGTTTGCGGCGGCGACCAGCGGGCGACCGAGCCCTGCTACTACAGCGACGACCACTATCAATCGTTCAAGTGCATCGTCCGCTAGCCGGACCAGGACAAACACGCAGACCAGCGAGGGCCGCGATGAAAAACGCCGTTCATGACTTCCGTGCCGAGACCGTGCTCAGAGTCGATCTCAAGGGCGTCCGCTCGAAAAAGGCGCTGCTGGAGGCGCTTGCCGCCGGGCTCAAGCTGCCGCGGTACTTCGGCCACAACTGGGATGCGCTGGCCGATTGCCTGATGGATGCGACCTGGGCCAAGAGCGCATCGATCAGCATCCTGCTGCTCGACAGCAAGAGCGGCGACAAGCGCTTCGGCGACGACTGGAACACGCTGCTCGAAATCCTCGACGAAGCCTGCATCTGGTGGGGCGAAAAGGACCGCGTGTTCCGCGTGGTGCTGGCCTGAGCGCCACGGCGGCGGCCGGCGGCGGCAAACCGCCGAAGGTTCCGCGTTCGGTGCTGGTGGTGCTATTCACCGACGACGGGCAGACGCTGCTGATCGAGCGCGCGGATTTTCCGGGCTTCTGGCAATCGGTGACCGGCTCGCAGGAAGACGGCGAGAGCTTTGCCGCGACCGCGGCCCGCGAGGTGGAAGAAGAAACCGGCTTTCGCGCCGCCGACTTTGGCGGCGTGATCGACCTCGACTACGAAAGCGTCTATTGCATCTACCCGCGCTGGCGGCATCGCTACCCGCCCGGCACCACGCACAACCGCGAACGTTGCTTTGCCTTGCGCCTGCCCGCCGCGCTGCCGCCGACGCTCGCGCCGCGCGAGCACGTGGCGTGGCGATGGCTGGCGTTCGCCGACGCGAAGCGGGCAGCAAGCTCGTGGAGCAACGCGGCGGTGTTCGACGCGCTTTCGGTCAAAATCGCGGCGCTTCGATGTTTATCGGCGTGACGATTTCCGGGATCATCTTTTTGCTGAAAACGGCATTCCAATTGGGCGCAGAGGCCAATTTTATCAATTGTCGACTATTAACGTTTTCGCGGCCTGTGCCCTGAGCGGACGCCATTTGTGACCAAAGCTGATCGTTTTTCCATGCGTTTCATCACCCGCCCGAGCGGCAGCAAGCGATGGCAATGAGCCTCCCGCACGCCATCTTCTTCGACTTCGACGGCACCCTGGTCGACAGCGCGCCCGACCTCGCCGGCGCCGTCAACGACATGCGGCTGGCCGACGGTCTGCCGGCCCTGCCTTACGAGACGCTGCGTCCCTACGCCACCTACGGCGCCCGCAGCCTGCTCAAGGCCGGGCTCGATCTGACGCCGGAGGACGCCGACTACGACGCCCAGCGCAAGCGTTTTCTCGCCATTTACGACCGCCGCAAGCTGGATCGCACGCATCTGTTCGACGGCGTGCTGGAACTGCTGATCGCGCTGGAACGCCGTGGCCTGATCTGGGGCATCGTCACCAACAAGCACTCGCGCCTGGCCGAGCCGATGATCCACGAACTGCTGCGCGACCGCGCCTTCACGCCGGCGGCGGTGGTCTGCGGCGACAGCACGGCGACGCCAAAACCGAACCCGGCACCGCTGCTGCTGGCGGCACGCGATGCCGAGGTTGACGTCGAGCATTGCTGGTTCGTCGGCGACGGCGAAAACGACATGCGCGCCAGCATTGCCGCCGGTATGCGGCCGATTCTGGCCAGTTACGGCTATGTGCCCGACCTTGAGCACGCCCGCAGTTGGGGCGCGCGTCACGAGATCGGCCGTCCGCTCGACTTGCTGGGTCTGCTGCCGCGCCAAGAATGAGCCGCACGGCGCGCGGCGCGGGGCGACTATTTTTTCAATTCGCCGGGTGCGTGCGGCGTGAGCTTCGCGGTCGCCAGGTAGCGATCCATCGCTTCGCGGTTGGAGAATTCCGGCGTGGTATCGGGCACGCCCAGGTAATACACCGTCAGCGCCGGCTTGTCGGCCCGCCAGTCGGCGTCGCTGGCGTAGAGATGGATTTCGCGGCTGGTGAAATCGGCGAAACCGTCGCGATCCGCCTCAATGCGCACTTCGGCGGCCAGTGCCACGCCTTTCTCAACACGCTGCCGCTGCTTGCTAAACGGGTCGACGCCGTCGATGGCGACGTGGCTGAACTTGCGCGCCGTATTGACGATGCGCAGCCAGACCGCAGCGCGATCCGGCTTGTCCGCCATCGGCTGCTTGAGCACGGCCCACAGCACGGCGATCTCGGGCGTCACGAATACGGCATCGGCGCCATGCAGGGCAACGCCTTTGCCATTGACCTGCGCCATCGCGCCGCCCGCCGTGAGCAGGCCGGCCGCCAGTGTCGCAACAAGCAGGGATAGCAGCCGGCGGGCGCCACGGCGTGGGCGGCAGAGCGGAAATGTTGTCATGGTGCGGCGATCACATGATTGTTGTGGGACGGGAACAGCACGCGCACCGCCTCTTCGGCGGCAAACGCCTCGCCACGCTCCTGTCCAAACAGGCTGGCCTGGATGAGCTGGTCGCCGACGGCAACGTGGTATTCGGTCTTTTCGCCGAGAAAGGTGCGGCTGACCACTTTACCGCCGACGCCACCCTTCGCACCTTCGGCGCCGGCTGCGGCGTGCGCCAGGCCGACCCGCTCGGGTCGGATCATCACCCGCACCGCAGCGCCGGCACGCGCCCCCACCGGCGCCGCATGCGCGCCCAGCGTGTGGCCGAACAGTTCGACGGCGGCGCCGCCGCTGCCGTCGCGCAGGACGGCCGGCAGCAGATTGGCGCGTCCGATGAAGCGGGCGACGAAATCGTTGCACGGATAGTCGTACAGATCCTCCGCGCTTTCGACCTGCACCAGCATGCCCTTTTCCATCACCGCGATGCGGTCGGAGATCGCCATCGCCTCCTCCTGATCGTGCGTGACGTACACCGTGGTGATGCCGAGCCGCTTCTGCAAGTCCTTGATTTCGCTGCGCATCTGGATGCGCAGCTTGGCGTCGAGGTTGGACAGCGGCTCGTCGAACAGCAGGATGCGAGGCCGGAACACGATGGCGCGGGCCAGCGCCACCCGCTGCTGCTCGCCGCCGGAGAGTTGGTGCGGCTGCTGCTGGCCGTAGCCGCTCAAGCCAACCACCGCGAGCACCTCGTTGACCGCACGCTTGATCTCGTCGTCGGATTTCTTCTGCACGCGCAGGCCGTAGGCCACGTTCTCGAACACCGAGAGATGCGGAAAGATCGCGTAGTTCTGGAACACGAAGCCGATGTTGCGCTCGCTGGCGCGCAGGCCGGTGACGTTGTGCTCGCCGATGTAGACGTGGCCGCGGGTCGGCTGCTCGAAGCCGGCGATCATGCGCAGCGTGGTCGTCTTGCCACAGCCGGACGGGCCGAGCAGCGTCAGCAGTTCGCCCGGCTGCACGGCTAGCGAGACGTCTTTCACCGCAAAGATTTCGCCCTTCACGGCGTGATGAAAGCCCTTCGACACGGCATCCAGCCGGATCGGCACCGGCGAGCCCGCCTGCACTGTTGTCGCGGCATCGCTCATGCCCTACCCTCCGAGAATGCTTTCCATGCGTGCCCCGTCGCCGGCCCGGAAGTGGGCCAGCAGCTTGCCGATGATCCACAGCACGACGTAGACGATGACCACCACGAACACCGAAAACGCCGCCGCCGGACCCAGCGCCAGCTCGGTCATGTTCTCCAGGATGCGCACGGTAACCAGCGTCCAGTTGATCGAAATAAGGAAGATCGTCGCGCTGATCGCTGTCATCGAGCGGATGAAGACGACGCCCAGCCCCGAGAAGAATGCCGGCATGATCAGCGGCAGCGTGATGCGGCGGAAGGTCGTGAAGCTGTTGGCGCCCAGGCTTTCCGAGGCTTCTTCCAGGCTCTTGTCGATCTGATGCAGCAGCGCAACGGTGGCGCGAATGCCGGTCGGGCTATAGCGGAAGATGTAGCAGGCGATGATGATGGTGGCGGTGCCGGTCAGCTCCAGCGGCTTGTCGTTGAAGGCGAGCAGATAGGCGATGCCGACGATGGTGCCGGGCAGCGCGTAGTTGATCATCGACACCAGCTCCAGCGTGCGCCGCCCGATGAACTGCTTGCGCGCCACCAGGTAGCCGACCAGCACGCCGTAGAGCCCGCCGAGCGGCATGCCGATGACGGCGATGATCAGCGTGTCGCGAATCGCCGGCAGCCCTTCGGTGAAGATGACCTGATAGTGCTTGAGCGTCGGCGTGTGGTTGGCGCCGAACGCCGTGACCAGCGAGGCGAACAGCAGCACCAGATAGAAATACGCCACCGCGACCGCCACCAACCCGCACAGCGCGAACAGCGTGTAGCGCATCGCCGGGGTGAGGATTTCGACGCGGCTCTTCGAGCCCGCCTTGCCGCTGACGGTGACGAAGCTGCGCCCTTCCAGCCAGTAGCGTTGCAGGAAGAACACCGCCGCCGCCGGCAGCAACAGCAGGATCGACAACAGCGCTCCGCCGCGCAGGTCGAATTGCCCGGTGATCTGCAGGAAGGCCTCGGTCGGCAGCACAGGAAAGGCGTTGCCGGAGAGGATCAGCGGTGTGGCGAAGTCGGCCAGCGAGCAGGCGAACAGCAGCAGGAAGGCGTTGGCGATGCCCGGCATCGCGAGCGGCAGCGTCATGGTGCGGAACACGCGCCAGCGGGTGGCACCCATGCTGAAGGCGGCGTTTTCGATGTTCGGGTCGATGCTGGCCAGGATCGGCCGCAGCGTGAGATAGGCGATCGGGAAGTAGGTGATGATTTCGGCCGCCGCCGTGCTGGCAAAACCATACACGACGAAGCCCTTGACCCCGAGCAGATCGTAGGTGATCAGGCCCCGCGCGCCGAACGAGAACAGGATCGCCACCGAGATGGTGAACGGCGGCGAGATCAGCGGCAGCAGCGTCGCGGTGTCGATGAAGCTCATGACCCGCTTGCCGAGGCCGGCACGCACGGCCGTGAAGGCGAACAGAAAGCCCAGCCCCGTGCCGCCGACGCCGACGGCCAGCGCCAGCAACAGGCTGTTCAAGAAGGCCTGGCGATGATTGCCGTTGCCGACGATATCGATGAACGGCTGCACGACGAGCTTGCCCTCGTCGAAAAAGGCACGGCCGAACAGCCGCGCCAGCGGATACAGCACAAAGATGCCGAGCAGCACCCACAGCACCAACACGATACCCGCGATGAACGGGTCGCGCTGCTGGCGGGCGGAAGCAGTTGTGGTGACGTTTGTCATCGAGCGCCGAGGGTGCCTTTTTGACGCAGATTAGCGCAGATTTAACGCCGATTGCCGCAGATTTCTCTGTCTAGCGGAGGGACCAATCACCGCGGTTAGCGGACACAACCGTCGGGCAACCAGGCCATGAAAATCAGCGTACATCCGCATTAAATCTGCGCTAATCCGCGTCAAAAAAAACGTCGCTGATGCTCTAGTCTCTCACTCGGGCAGAGTACTTTGAACACATTCCAGGCGCAAATCGCGCCGCCCGCTCGACGCTTGCGTCGCGCCTATTTGGCGTTGAGCACCTCGGCCACCCAGCGCTCGACGATTCGCTTGCGGTTGTTGCCGGCGTATTCGTCGTCGATCGGGATGATCTTGGCGTCCTTGAGAATCGCGGCCAGCGAGGCCTCGGTCTTCACCTGCGGATGCGCCGGCACGAAGTTGATTTTGTTCGGCGCGTAAAGCGACTGCATCGCCGGGCTGCTGGCCCAGTCGATCAGCTTCTTCGCGGCCTCCGGGTTCTTGGCGCCCTTGACCAGCGCGATGCCTTCCGCCGCCGCGCCGATGCCCTCTTTCGGGAAGCTGATCTCGACGTCGTAGCCCTTGGCCTTGGTGTCGAGCGCGTCGACGATGAAGAAGATGCCGCCACCGGCCTGGCCCAGCCCCACCGGCAAGGTGCCGCCGCCGCCGCTCTTGGTGTAGGTCTGGATGCTCTTCGCCATCTTCTTCATGAAGTCGAAGGTTTTCGCTTCGTCGCGGCCATACACCTCGAGCAGCGAGAAGATGCGCGTCACCGCCGTGCCGGAGGTGCGCGCGTCGGCCATCTGCAACTGGTTGGCGTAGGCCGGGTTAAGCCAGTCATTCCACGAAGTCGGCGCCGAAAGCTTGTTGTCGGCGAGGAACTTGCGGTTGGTCATGAACACCAGCGGATCGTCGGCAATCGCCGTCCACATGCCGCCCTCGTGCTTGAAGCGCCCCGGCAGCGCGGCGAATGACGGCGGCTTGTAGGCCTCGAAGATGCCTTCCTTGACGCCGGCGCCGAAGGTTTCCACCGGGCCGCCGAACAGCACGTCGACCTTCGGGTTGCCCTTCTCGGCGATCAGCCGCGCCAACGCTTCGCCGGACGAGAAACGCAGGAAATTGACCTTGATGCCGCTCTGCTTTTCGAACTCCTGCAGCATCGGTCGCGCCCAGTTCTCGGGCCAGATCGAATAGACGTTGAGCGTTTGCGCCTGGGCGCTGCCCCACGACGATGCCATGGCGCCGGCCAGCAGACCCGCGCCCGCCAGGCGCCGCAAGCCGCGTGCGGCCTGATGAATGAAGTTCATGCAACTCTCCTTGATTGGTAAGTATCCCCCGGCAAAGCCGGGGGCTTTAGGTTGTGAGCCGCTCGAAGCG
>JAPUER010000059.1 GCA_027492485.1 Betaproteobacteria bacterium | reverse complement strand
GCGGGTCTACGACCGCGCGTTGCTCCGCTCCTCGGGGCGAATCCATGGGGACCCGTCGAACCGAAATTTGATCGCTTCGCGATGGGATGATGAATAGTGCTGCGAAAGACAAAGATGAAACATCTGCTGCGCATGGGCAACCACATTCTCTCGATGGCGTTCATGCTCACGGCGCTTGCTACGACAAGTGCCTTCGCGACCGAAACGCGTGTCATCGAAAGTCGCAGCGGTGGCAAGGTCGAAGTGCTGCTGGACCTGCCTGCAGCCAAAGGCCCGCATCCGTTAGTTGTTGTTGCACCCGGTCAGGGCTACCACGCACGGTTGCCGCTGCCCGAATCGCTAGTCAAATCGCTAAATAGCGAGGGAATTGCCGTCGTTCGCTTCAACTGGGCGTACTTCGTCAAAGACCCGAAGACGGGCAAGCCATCCTCCGATTTGTCCACAGAAGTCGACGATATGAATGCGGTGTTGGTTGATGCGCTAAAGCTCCCGACGATTGATCCCGCGCGCGTTGCCGTGGCAGGCAAGTCGTTGGGGACACTTGTTGGGTGGCGCGTTTTCAAGACGCAGGCCAAGCTGAAGGCCGTTGCCCTGTTGACTCCCGTTTGCATCGACAACGCCAAAACGGAAGTGGTTGACAACATGACGCAGAACTATCCCGACATCAGCGCAAACAATCGCCCACTTTTGCTCGTTTCCGGTGAGATTGATCCGCTGTGTCCGTTGCCTATGTTGTACGCAAACGCTGCAAAAATCCCGCGCGCGAGGGCGGTTGGCGTTGGCGGTAGCCACAGTTTTGAAATGAGGGACGGACCAAATCCGACCGCCGATTCGGCCGCCAACCTCGACTTGGCGGTGAAGATAACAACCGACTTTCTGGTGAAGGCATTGCGCTAGCAGCGTAGCCCGGATGCTCGCATCCGGGTTCCCGTGCCGACGGATCCCTATGGATTCGCCCCGAGGAGCGCGCTGGTGGTGTCCGTAACCGGGGTCGCGATGCAACCAACCCTCACCCCAGCCCTCTCCCGCTGGGAGAGGGAGCAAACGGCGTGCGTGGTTCGGCTCGCCTTTGGTCCTGAGCTTGCCGAAGGGGCAGCGCGAACGGAACAGTCATCAGGTGGGAGTATTGAGCCGACGGTCTCTTACCGTCCATTTGCGATCAAAGACAACCATGCACCGTAGAGAATTTCTGAACCTCCTCGCCATCGCCGCTGCGGCCGGCGCTGCGCTCGACAGCAAGGCCCTGCTGGCTGCCACGCCTTCGGCGGTGGACAAGTTCTACGATCTGCCGCGCTTCGGCAATGTGCACCTGCTGCACATGACGGACTGCCACGCGCAACTGAAACCGATCTACTTTCGCGAACCGCGCGTGAATCTCGGCTTCGGAACGGCGCTGAACCAGCCGCCGCATCTAGTCGGCGAACATCTGCTCAAGGCGTTCAACATCCGCCGCGGCGGTCGCGATGCGCATGCCTTCAGTTATCTCGAATTCGAGGCCGGCGCCAAGGCTTACGGCAAGGTGGGCGGCTTCGCGCATCTGGCGACGCTGGTCAAGCAGCTCAAAGCGTCGCGCCCTGACGCGCTGCTGCTCGACGGCGGCGACACTTGGCAGGGCTCGGCCACCGCGCTGTGGAGCAACGGGCAGGACATGGTGGACGCCTGCCTCGCGCTGGGTGTGGACGTGATGACGGCGCATTGGGAGTTCACGCTCGGCGCCAAACGCGTGCAGGAGATTGTCGAGAAGGACTTCAAGGGCAAGCTGGACTTCGTCGCGCAGAACGTGAAGACCACGGACTTCGAAGATCTGGTGTTCAAGCCCTACACGATGAAGGAGATGAACGGCGTGCCAGTCGCCATCATCGGTCAGGCCTTCCCGTACACGCCGATCGCCAACCCGCGTTACCTGACGCCGGACTGGAGCTTCGGCATTCGCGAAGACGACATGCAGAAGACCGTCGACGAAGTGCGCGCCAAGGGTGCCAAGGTCGTGGTGCTGCTCTCGCACAACGGCATGGACGTGGACTTGAAGCTCGCCTCGCGCGTGCGCGGCATCGACGCCATTCTCGGCGGCCACACGCACGACGGCGTGCCCGGCGCGATCCCGGTGAAGAACGCGGGCGGCACCACACTGGTCACCAATGCGGGGAGCAACAGCAAGTTCCTTGGCGTGCTCGATTTCGACGTCAAGGACGGCCGGATCGCCGACTTCCGCTACAAGCTGCTGCCGGTGTTCTCCAACCTGCTGCCGGCCGATGCCGCGATGGAGGCATTGATCACGAAGATTCGCGCACCCTACGAGGCGAAGCTCAGCGAAAAGCTGGCGACGACCGACGCCATGCTCTACCGCCGCGGCAATTTCAACGGCTCGTTCGACCAGTTGATCCTCGATGCGCTGATGGAGGTGAAGGGCGCCGAGATCGGCTTTTCGCCGGGCTTCCGCTGGGGCACCACGCTGCTCTCGGGGCAGGCGATCACGCGCGAGCACCTGATGGACCAGACCGCGATCACCTACCCCTACACCACCGTCACCGAGATGACCGGCGAGACGATCAAGACGGTGCTCGAGGACGTGGCGGACAACCTGTTCAATCCCGATCCGTACTACCAGCAGGGCGGCGACATGGTGCGCGTCGGCGGGCTGCAATACACGATCGACCCGCTCGCCGCGCAGGGCAAGCGCATCACCGACATGCGGCTCAAGGGCACGCCGATCGACGCCGCGAAGACCTACAAGGTCGCCGGCTGGGCGCCGGTGGCCGAGGCGGCACGCGATGCCGCCATCGCCAACAAGACCGAGCCGGTGTGGGAGACCGTCGAGAGCTGGCTGAAAGCGAAAAAACGCATCACCGCGCGCAAACTCAACACGCCGCGTATCCTCAATACTGCGGGCAACCAGGGCATCGCGTGACCACTCCGGCAGCCATTGGCTTTTCGTCGCAAGGCGCATTTCATATGGGCTTGGCGCGCAATTTTTTCGATAGTCGACTTTCCGCTATTTTATGGCTGGAGCCCTTATCAAAAGGGCGTTTCGTTACAAAGGTGTACCTATGAATCGCCGTCAATTCCTCCCGTCCGTGGCGCTCGCTGCGGCGTCGCTTGCCATGCTCGGTGCGCCGCCCGCACAGGCGGCGAAGGTGGGCGACAGCGTCGTCTTGCCGCCGGTGACGCTGATCGACGGTCGCGTGCTGAAAGCGGACTACTGGCAGGGCAAAGTGCTGATCGTGGAGCGCTTCGCGACGTGGTGCCCGTTCTGCAAGGTGCAAAACCCGAAACTGGAAAAACTGCTGAAAGCGCATCAGACCCGTGGTCTCGAAGTGCTTGCGCTGTCGATCGACAAGAACGCGGCCGAAGTGCCGAAATACATGCAGCAGCACGGCTACACGTTTCACGCCGCGATGCTGACGCCGGAATGGCAACGCGTGCTCGGCGACATCAAGGGGCTGCCGGTGGTCTGGGTGATCGGCCGCGACGGAAAAGTGAAGCAGGTCGAGGCCGGCGAACTGCTCGACGAGGACGTCGCCGAACTCGCTCGCTGGTTATAGGAATTAAGCCGCTGGCTATAATTTCCAGCTTGCCTGATGCACTCTTGCCGGGGTGGCGGAATTGGTAGACGCAGCGGATTCAAAATCCGCCGCTAGTGATAGTGTGCGGGTTCGAGTCCCGCCCTCGGCACCAAGTAGACGTTCAAAGACTTCCAGCAACGTCTATTTGTTCAAGTAAATCAACGGTTTAAGGACGTTTCGGCGTCCTTAGTCGTCTTTAGGCGTCCGTTTGAAGCCGGGGGCACATGGGGGCACAATTGGGGGCACACGGCAGATGCCCCCAAAAATGTGCCCCCAAATGTTGACCGATACCGCCCTTCGCAAGCTGAAGCCCGTCACCAGGACCGCGCGGCTGTTCGACGCCCACGGCCTGTATCTGGAAGTCACCCCCGCCGGTGGCCGGTACTGGCGCATGAAGTACCGCTTCGGCGGCAAGGAAAAGCGGCTCGCCCTGGGGGTGTATCCCGCCGTCACGCTGGCGAAGGCCCGCGCCGATACCCTCGCCGCCCGCGAGCTGATCGCCGCCGGTACAGACCCGAGCGACACCCGCAAGGCCGAAAAGCAGCGCGCCGCTGGTGTTGACTCATTCGAGGCGGTCGCCCGCGAGTGGCACGGCAAATTCGCCCCGCAGTGGTCCGACACCCACGCGCACAAGGTCATGCGGCGCCTTGAGTTGCACGTGTTTCCGTCTATCGGTCGCAAGTCCGTGGCCGAACTGACCGCCGCCGACGTGTTGCCCCTGCTGCGCAAACCGGAGGAACGCGGCGAGCTTGAAACGGCACACGGCATCCGCGTGGTGGTCGGTCAAGTCTGCCGCTACGCCGTCGCCACGGGACGGGCGATCAACGACCCGACGCCAGCGCTGCGGGGTGCCATTCAGGCGAACAAAAACACCCACATGGCCGCGCTGACTGATCCGCGCGACGTGGGCGCCTTGATGCGTGCCATTGCCGACTATCAGGGCGGGCCGGCGGTGCGCACCGCCCTGCTGGTGTCTGCCCTGACCTTCCAGCGTCCCGGCAACGTGCGGGCGATGGAATGGAGCGACGTCAATCTCGACGCCGGCCTGTGGACGATCCCCGCCGCGAAGATGAAGCGCAAGAAAGAGGACAAAGAGAACGGCCCGCCGCATCTGGTGCCCCTGTCCGCTCAGGCGGTCGCGGCACTGCGGGCGCTGCACGCCGTCACCGGGCATGGGGGCCTTGTGTTCCCCGGCGAGCGCTCGCACGACCGGCCAATCAGCGAAAACACCGTCACCACGGCATTGCGCACGATGGGCTACGCCCGCGACCAGATGGTCGCCCACGGTTTCCGCGCGATGGCGCGCACGCTGCTAGACGAAGTGCTGGAAGAACCGGTAGCCGTGATCGAAGCGCAGCTTGCGCACAAGGTACGCGACGCCCTGGGCAACGCCTACAACCGCACCAGTCACATTGAGCAACGGCGCGGCATGATGCAGCGCTGGGCGGACTATCTCGACAAGCTGGCACAAGGCGCGGAAGTCATTCCGTTTCAGCAACGCGGGTAACGGTACTGTATAGATCGTAGTGGCCTGCTACTTCACCAACTGCATCAGCTCAGAGAAGGTATTGACCACATCGTATTTGACGTGGTGCGAAGAGATGCGCGGAAAGAACTTGCGTGCACAGTCGATCTTCGACTTATCGATGGCTCGCAAGTCCATCGATGACATCGATCCTTTGGTTTCGGCGACAAAGTAAACGTGCTTTACCTTGCCCTCCTGGAAGGCAATCGCCCAGTCCGGGTTGTAGTCACCGACCGGCGTGGGAATGGCGAAACCCTTGGGTAGCTTCGCGTACACCGCCACGTAGGTACACGTATCGAGTTCCTTTACGAATTCGCGCTCCGTGTTCGAGTCGGTGAACACGTAGTCATAAATGTGCAAATCGGTCTTGATGGCTTTGCTGAAATCGGCTCTCGGCTTGTCTCTGGTGAATATGTCAAGGTCGTGCCTATCTTCCGTCACGTCGTAGGCAATGTGCTCAACGATGGCGGTTGCCTTCTGCTCGTTGATCAGCTTTGCGGCTTTCTGCATGAAGTCTTCGGGATTTGTCTTGTACTGGCCGAAAACCGCGACATTGATTCCTTGCAATACCGCCGCAACGGTTCGGCGTGTGAGCTGCGTATCCTCGGCGATGCGCCCAATCAGGTCGTACTTTACGGCGGAGTGCGCGGACTCACGATAGGTCTGGACGGCGGTTTCCATTACCTTGAACGAATCACCCTGCTTCAATTTGTCAAACGTCGACTCTTCTTTCTGCTCGCCCGCGACGACGGTGTATTGCATCGGGCTGACTCGCAGCTCGGTATCGAGCGCCTTGACGCATTTGTCGATTAGCTCCTTCGACTCAAAGCTCACCGTATAGGCGGCTTTGCGGTTAATGTGATTCCATAGGGCTTTGAACTCCGCTTTCTCAAAGTTTGCATTGAGCGGGTTCGGTCTAGCCTGCCGGTCGTCGCCAATGGCGGGCAACTGGGCGTCGCTGAACACGGTGTCAATCAGTGCGAAGACTTGCTCCGCGTGGTGCTTGAGTTCCTCGGGCAGCTCGGTCAGCGTTCCCTCCCTCTTGGCATCGTGATACTTCTGCGTGATCGCCCGCTTCTTGTCCACGTAACCGTTCTGGATCAAGTAAAACTCGATGTCGATTGCCATCTCTGGGGTCACGACAACGTCGCCCGCCGAAGTCTGGAGCACCTTGCCCTGGAAGTAGGCCTGATTGGCTACGCGCGGCCGTTCCGACAACCCATCACTGATGTCACGCTGCAGGCCCGTCACAAAGTCTTTGTAACTTTCGTTCGCCACCACGGTGAGCACATTGATTTGGTGCACAGTCGCCGGGCTGTCCATGCGGTCACCGTTCTGGTTAACCGACAGGCGCAGCCCGCGCCCGACTTCCTGGCGGCGGCTGATGGTGTTGTCGCTGTGCTTCAGCGTGCAGATCACGAACACGTTCGGATTGTCCCAACCCTCGCGCAATGCGGAGTGGGAGAAGATGAAGCGCACCGGCTCCTCAAACGAAAGCAACCGCTCCTTGTCCTTCAGGATCAAGTCATAGGCATCAACGTCGTCAGTCTCTGACGACTTTTTGCCGGTTTCCGGGTCCACCAGGCGTTGGGTCTTCTTGTCGATGGAGAAATACCCATTGTGCGTTTGACCGGTAGCGATGCCTCGCAAATAGCGGTTGTACGCAGTATCTTCAAGCGTCAGCACTTCATTGAGCTGGGCGTTGTACTCCTCCTCAAACATCTGGGCGTATTCACCCGGTTGCTCACCCGCATCATCGTAGTGGCGGTACTTCGCGACCGTGTCGATGAAGAAGAGGGACAGCACCTTGATGCCGTGACCGAACAGCGCCTGCTCTTTCTCGAAGTGCGCCTTGATCGCCTCGCGAATCTGGATGCGGCGCAGGGTGGATTCGCTGACATCGCCCGTCGCCTCGCCCGCAATCAGCTCGTGCCCGTTGCTAAAGCTCACGGTGTTGCTGCGCGCGTCGATGTCTGCAACCACAAATCCGCGGTACTGCTCCATATTGCCGGACAACTCAAACAGGTTGTCGTTACGCTGCAGCTTGCGCAACACCCGCTTGATGCCGCTGTTTTGCTTGGTCTCCAGCTCCACGCGCGCAATCGGCGCGCTGGTTGAAATTTCGATGCTCTCCAGGTACAGATAGGCATTGGTGCCGGTCAGCCCTTTGACCGAAATGCCCCGCACGTTGATCTTCTTCACCAGTTTCTGGTTGTAGGCGTCCAGTGCGTCCAGACGGTGTATCTTGTTGTGCGTCGTTTTGTGGGTAGCGGAATAGCGGATGACGGCCAATGGCTTGAAGTTCACCAGCGAGTCCAGCGTCTTGCCGCCTTCCATCTTCTGCGGCTCGTCCAGGATCAGGATCGGGCGATTGGCACTAATCACGTCAATCGGACGGCGAGACTGAAAGTCATCCAGTTCCTCGTAGATGCGTCGCGCGTCCTTGCCCGTGGCGTTGAAAGCCTGCACGTTAAGGCAACGCTGAACAAGTCCACGATCAGATGGTGAGAAGCGTTGTAGGTAGAT
>JAPUER010000058.1:164695-174348 GCA_027492485.1 Betaproteobacteria bacterium | reverse complement strand
CTACCTACAACGCTTCTCACCATCTGATCGTGGACTTGTTCAGCGTTGCCTTAGCGCAACATTCGGGCGATTTGTGCGGGTCCCGCGCGTTGCGAGCACCGCAGGGAAACAGCGAATCCCTGGGGTCGCCTTCTTTTGGTTACTTTTCTTGGCGAAGCAAGAAAAGTGACTGGCCTCGCGCGGCCACAGAGCGCGCTGGTGGCACACGCAACCGCGCGCGGAATGCGATCGACCCTCACTCCAACCCTCTCCCGCTGGGCGAGGGGGCGGCTGCGTTCATGGTTCGACGTGCTCATTGCGAACGGATTGGGTGCGGAGCGCAATCGTGCTGAAACTCGAAGCCCGCCCGCAAGCCTCGCGGTTCTGGGGCATTGCCTCGCCGCTGCTGGCGCTGGTGATCACCGTCGTTATCGGCGTCGGCATCTTCCTCTTGATGGGCAAGGACCCGGTCAAGGGGTTGTCCGTTTTCTTCTGGGAGCCGATCAAATCGGCCTATGCGCTCTCGGAGCTGGCGGTGAAGGCGACGCCGCTGCTGCTGATCGCGTTGGGGCTTGCCGTCTGCTATCGCGCCAACGTCTGGAACATCGGCGCCGAGGGGCAGTTCGTGGTCGGCGCCATCGCGGCCGGTGGCGTGGCGCTGCTGGCCGAGAAGACGACCGGGCCGTGGATCGTGCTGGTGGTGATCCTCGCCGGCATTCTCGGCGGCATGCTGTGGGCAGGCGTCGTCGCCCTGCTGCGCGACCGCTTCAACGCCAGCGAAATTCTGGTCAGCCTGATGCTGGTCTACGTCGCCGAACTGGTGCTCGCCTATCTCGTCTACGGCCCGTGGAAAGACCCGAACGGCTACAACTTTCCGCAGACCAAAACCTTCGAGAAGGTGACGCAGATTCCGCGCCTGATGGACGGCACCCGGGTCAACGTCGGGCTGCTGATCGCGCTGTTCGGCGTCGCCGGCATGTGGATTTACATGTTTCGCACCTACATCGGCTTCCAGTTGCAGGTGGGCGGTCTGGCGCCGCACGCCGCGAAGTACGCCGGCTTCTCGTCGCGCCGCGCGCTGTGGACGGCGTTGCTGGTGTCGGGCGGCATGGCCGGGCTGGCCGGCGCTATCGAGGTCGCCGGGCCGATCGGGCAGCTCACGCCCTACGTGCCGGCGGGCTACGGCTTCGCGGCGATCATCGTGGCCTTCGTCGGGCGCCTGCATCCGGTCGGCATCGTGTTCTCGGCGATCCTGATGAGCATGTTCTACATCGGTGGCGAGCTGGCGCAATCGCGGCTCGGGCTGCCGAAATCGCTGACCGGCGTGTTCCAGGGCTTGTTGCTGTTCACGCTGCTGGCCTGCGACACGCTGATTGCGTACCGGATTCGGAGGAAGCCATGAACGAACTCGCTCTCCTCATCGCCGCCACCCTCAACGCCGGCACTGTGCTCGCCATCGCTGGGCTCGGGCTGCTCATCAACGAGAAATCCGGCATCGTCAATCTCGGTGCCGAGGGCATGATGCTGTGCGCTGCCATTGCCGGCTTCGCCACCGTAGTGCACACTGGCAACGACTGGCTCGGCTTCGCCGCCGGCATGGCCGCGGGCGCGGCGCTGGCCGGGCTGTTCGGCCTGCTGGTGATCTGGCTCAATACCAACCAGTACGCTACCGGGCTCGCGCTGTCGCTGTTCGGTGCCGGCTTCTCGGCCTTCGTGGGCGTCAAGTACGTGCAGGAGAAGCTGCCCGAGCGGCCGCACTTCGCGATCCCGGGCCTCGCCGACATTCCGTTTTTCGGAACGGCGCTGTTCAAGCAGCATCCGCTGGTCTATTTCGCCATCGCGCTGACCGTCGCCATCATCTGGTTCCTCTACCGCACGCGCGCCGGACTGGTGCTGCGCTCGGTCGGTGAAAGCCCCGAAGCGGCGCATGCGCTGGGCTATCCGGTGCGCCGCATCCGGCTGCTGGCGGTGCTCTTCGGCGGCGCCATGTGCGGGCTGGCCGGCGCCTATCTGGCGGTGATTTACACGCCGCTCTGGGTGGAGGGCATGGTCGCCGGCAAGGGCTGGATCGCGCTGGCGCTGACCACCTTCGCCACCTGGCGGCCGATCCGCGTGCTGCTGGGCGCCTACCTGTTCGGCGGTGTGACGATGATGCAGTTCCACCTGCAGAGCCAGGGCGTGGATATGCCAAGCCAGTTCCTGTCGATGGCGCCCTATGTGGCGACCATCGTGGTGCTGGCGCTGATTTCGCGTAACCCGACGTGGATCCGCATCAACATGCCGGCCTCGATCGGCAAGCCTTTCTACCCGGGCTCCTGAACAACCGCTTTTTTGACGCAGATTTACGCCGATTTCACGCAGATGAGCGCCGATTTTTTATGAATGCGAGCAACTTGCTGCAAATCTGCGCCAATCCGCGTGAAATCGGCGTAAATCTGCGTCAAATGAGTCGTCGTCTTTACCTGGCGTCCTAAAATTTCTCCATCCATCACGTCACCCAACCGAGGAAAATCCATGAATAGCAAACGTACCCTGCTCGCTGCCGGCGTCGCGGCCGCACTGGTCGCCACCCTTGCCGGCTGCGGCAAGAAAGAAGAACCCAAGGCCGAGGCCGCCAAGCCGGCCGCCGAAGCGCCGAAAAAGGCCGACCCGCTGAAGGTGGCCTTTGCCTACGTCGGCCCGGTCGGCGACGGTGGCTGGACCTTCGCCCACGACAACGGCCGCAAGGCGGTCGAGAAGGAATTCGGCGACAAGATCGTCACCAGCTTCGTCGAGAAGGTGCCGGAAAGCGCCGACGCCGAGCGCGTGTTCCGCGACATGACCGGTCAGGGCAACAAGCTGGTCTTCGGCACCACCTTCGGCTACATGGAACCGATGCTCAAGGTCGCGGGCGACAATGCCGGCGTCAAGTTCGAGCACGCCACCGGCTACAAGACTGCGCCGAACATGCGCACCTACGACAGCCGCACCTATGAAGGCGCCTACATGGCCGGCATCATCGCCGGCAAGATGACCAAGAGCAACACGCTGGGCGTGGTCGGCTCGATCCCGATCCCGGAAGTGATCCGCAACATCAACAGCTTCACGCTGGGCGCGCAGAGCGTGAACCCGAAGATCAAGACCAAGGTGGTCTGGGTCAACGAATGGTTCAACCCGCCGAAGGAAACCGAAGCCGCGACGGCGCTGATCAACGGCGGCGCCGACGTGCTGATGCAGAACACCGACTCCTCCGCCGTGCTGCAAACCGCCGAGAAGATGGGCAAGCGCGCCTTCGGCTGGGACAGCGACATGACGGCCTATGGCCCCAAGGCGCATCTCGGCTCGGCAGTCATCAACTGGGGCCCGTACTACATCAAGGCGGTGCGCGACGTGCTCGACGGCAAGTGGGAAACCGGCCAAAGCTGGTGGGGCGTGAAGGAAGGCGCGATCGACTTCGTCTCGCTCGCCGCCGACGTGCCGGAAGACGCCAAGAAGAAGCTCGACGAAGTGAAGGCGGGCCTCAAGGCCGGCAGCTTCCACCCGTGGACCGGCCCGATCGTCGGCCAGGACGGCAAGGAAGTGCTCGCCAAGGACGCCAAGGCCGACGACAAATTCCTGGGCGGCATCAAGTTCTACGTCAAGGGCGTGGAAGGCAAGGTGCCGGGCGACGGCAAGTAAGCAGCGCCTGTCTGCCCCATCGTCAGCAAAGGCCGCCTCGCGCGGCCTTTCGTTTTGTCAGCCGGCGCGGCGTTGCGGCCATTGGCTTTTCTGCGAAAAGCCCATCTACATCGGGCCAGATTCGCATTTTTGACGAATATCGACTTAGTCGAGTTTCATGCGCAAACCCAATTGCAATAGGGCTTTTGATCAAAAGTTGATAACCAGTAAATTCTTCTGGAGCTGCTGCATCCGTTTGCCGCTGTCGGACGTAGTGAAGACAGGAGCCTTTGCGTTGAGGCATCGGCCCACCCCTGCGATTCACTGACATACCGACACAAGGAGTCTTGCCATGCCCCGGAATTCATCTGCCGTTCCTTTCTGCGCGCCCATCGCCACCGCCGTGCTGCTCGCCACTGGCGCAACCGTCGTGATGGCGCAAGCCGCGTTCGACCAGTCCGCCCTGCCGGACGCGGTCAAAGTGCCTGCCGGTAACAAGGTGGCGATGGAGACCGTCGGCGTCGGCGAGATCACTTACGAGTGCCGCGACAAGAAGGACGCGGCCGGCCAGTTCGAATGGGTATTTGTCGGCCCCGATGCGGCCCTGAACGAGCGTGGCGGCAAACAGATTGGCAAGTACTTCGGTCCGCCCGCCACCTGGGAGAGTGTCGATGGCTCCAAAGTCACCGCTACGCAGGTCGCGGTGGCGCCGGCCGGGACCGGCAACATTCCGCTGCAACTGGTGAAGGCCAACCCGAGCACGGGCAATGGCGCGATGACCGGCGTGACCTTCATCCAGCGCGTCGCCACCAGGGGCGGTGTTGCCCCGGCGATGGCCTGCGACGCAGCCGGCAAGGGCAGGAAAGAAGTCGTCAAATATCAAGCCGACTACATCATTTACAAGGCGATGTAAGCCGATGTAAGCGATCGCGCCGTCTGGCCGAGTTCAATCCGGAACGGTTGAGCGCGATGTCGCGACGACATGTCTCCTCACACCATCGTCGCGACGTCACAAAAGGCAGGCTCAGCGGTGCGTGTTCCAGAAAACTGTGGTTATCATCGTCGGTGGCGCTGGCGGGCTTGCAGTCTCTCCCTCTGCCTGTTCTGCCTTCGGTCCCGATCACCGTAGCAACCCATTTTCTGGATCTCGCCCGCCTTGTCTGCCACCCCGCAAGATTTCGACTTCGAGACCGCGCTAACCGCCTGCGCACAGGGCGATCGCAACGCGCTCCACCGCATCTATCAACACGAAAGCCGCCGCCTGCTCGGCGTGGCGCTGCGCATCGTGCGCGAGCGCTCGCGAGCCGAGGACGTGCTGCACGACGCCTTCATGAACATCTGGACCAAAGCATCGAGTTTCGACGCTATGCGCGGTTCCGGACGCGGCTGGATTCACTCTATCGTGCGCAATCAGGCGCTCTCGGCGGTGCGCAACAGTGGTCGCGAAGTGCCGGCCGATGAAGAGGCGCTGGAAGCGATCGAATCGGCTTCGCTCGATACTACCGCGCCGATGACCGAGGTCTTCGAAATCAACGCCGATCTTGGTCGTCTCGACGAGTGTCTCGAACTGCTCGACACACCCAAGCGCAACAGCATCCTGCTCGCCTATGTCGACGGCTGTACACATGGCGAAATCGCGGAGCGGTTGAACGCGCCGCTCGGCAGCGTGAAGGCTTGGGTACGACGCGGACTGCTCTCGCTGCGGGAGTGCATGGCATGAGCGCCGACGACCTGCATGTGCTTGCCGGCGAATACGTGCTCGGTACGCTGGCCGCCGCGCGACGCGCCGAGGTCGAGACGCAGATGGCAAACGATGCAGCACTGCGCACCGCCGTCGAGCAGTGGCAACTGAAGCTGGCGCCGCTTGCGGCGCTGGCAGAGCCCGTCGAACCTTCGCCGGCGCTTTGGTCGCGCATCGAATCTTCTGTGGCGACACAGATGGAAACGGGCAAAGTGACACGCACTGCGACGCCTCCGCCATCGTCGGCAACAAACTCCTGGTGGAACAACCTGCGACTGTGGCGCGGTCTCGCCGCCATGGGCTTCGCCGCCGCGACCTTCATGAGCATTGTGGTGATCGGCAAACTCGCGCAGCCGCCCGGACCTGGCTACATGGTGGTGCTGGTGGGTCCGCAGGACAAGTCGCCGGGCTGGGTCGTTCAGACCGGCACCAACTCGCAACAGGCAAGGTTGATTCCGCTCGGCAAGGTCGACGTGCCCGCCGACAGATCGCTGCAATTCTGGACCAAGGGTAACGACTGGAAAGGCCCGGTCTCGCTCGGTCTGGTGCGCCCCGGTGAATCGAAGGAGGTGTCGCTCGACAAGCTGCCGCCGCTCGAACCGAACCAACTCTTCGAGATTACGCTGGAGCCCTACAACGGCTCACCGCTCGACCGCCCCACCGGCCCGATCCTGTTCATCGGACGGGCGGTGAAGATCATCTAAGAATCTGTTCACGGTCTAAGCGAAAGCGTCACAATCACGCGCTGGCGTAGCTCTCCAGCGGCGGGCAGGTGCACATGATGTTGCGGTCGCCGTAGACATCGTCGACACGCCCGACCGGCGGCCAGTATTTGTTCTGGCGCAGACCGGGCAGCGGGTACGCCGCCTGCTCGCGCGTGTAGGCGTGGTTCCACGTCTCGGTGAGCAGCACTTCGGCGGTGTGCGGCGCGTTGACCAGTGGGTTGTCGTCTTTCGGCCAGACGCCGGTTTCGACGGCGCGGATTTCCTCGCGGATCGCGATCATGGCGTCGATGAAACGGTCCAGCTCGACCTTCGGTTCGCTCTCGGTCGGCTCGATCATCAGCGTGCCGGCCACCGGGAAGCTCACCGTCGGTGCGTGGAAGCCATAGTCCATCAGGCGCTTGGCGACGTCCATGTTGCTGATGCCGCAAACGTCCTTGATCGGGCGCACGTCGACGATGCACTCATGCGCGACGAAACCGCCGTGGCCGGTGTAGAGGATCGGGAAGTGCGGCGCCAGTTTTTTTGCGATGTAGTTGGCGTTGAGGATCGCCACCGCCGTCGCCTCGCGCAGGCCGTCGGCGCCCATCATGCGGATGTAGGCATAGGGGATCGGCAGGATGCTGGCGCTGCCGTAGGGTGCGGCGCTGACCGGCCCGACCTTGCCGCGACCGGGCAGGAAAGGCGCCAGATGCGCGCGCACGCCGATCGGCCCGACGCCCGGCCCGCCGCCGCCGTGCGGAATGCAAAACGTCTTGTGCAGGTTCATGTGGCTAACGTCGGCGCCGAGCTCGGCCGGATAGGTCAGGCCAACCTGCGCGTTGAGATTGGCGCCATCCATGTAGACCTGGCCGCCGTGCAGATGCACGATGGCGCAGATTTCCTTGATCGCCTCCTCGAACACGCCATGCGTGGACGGGTAAGTGACCATCAGCGCGGCGAGGTTGGCCGAATGCTTCTCGGCCGCCGCGCGCAGGTCGGCAACGTCGACGTTGCCGTTGGCGTCGCATTTGGTGACGACGACCTCCATGCCGCACATCTGCGCGCTGGCCGGGTTGGTGCCGTGTGCGCTGGACGGAATCAGGCAGACGTTGCGATGCGCTTCGTTGCGGCTGGCGTGGTAGGCGCGAATCGCGAGCAGACCGGCGTATTCGCCCTGCGCGCCGCTGTTCGGTTGCAGCGTCACGGCGTCGAAGCCAGTGATGCGGCAGAGCATGTCTTCGAGATTTTTGGTCAGCTCGGCATAGCCTTTCGCCTGCTCGGCGGGCGCGAACGGATGCAGATTGCCGAACTCGGGCCAGGTCACCGGGATCATCTCGGTGGTGGCGTTGAGCTTCATCGTGCAGGAGCCGAGCGGGATCATCGTGCGGTCGAGCGCGAGGTCCTTGTCAGCGAGGCGGCGCAGATAGCGCAGCATCTCGGTTTCGCTGTGATGGGTGTTGAACACCGGGTGCGTGAGGATGGCGCCGGTACGTTTGAGTGCATCCGGGATCGCCGACGGCGCCGGGTCGATCGCCAGCGGCGCGCGAACGCCGGTCGCGGCCGAGATCGCGAACAGCACGGCGTCGACATCGGCATCGGTATGCGTTTCGTCGAAGCTGACGCCAACCGCCGCCCAGTCGGCATAGTGGCGCAGGTTCATGCCGCCGTTCCTGGCGGTGGCGACGATGGCGTCGTGGGCGTCGTGCTTGAAGGTGACGGTATCAAAGAACTGGCCGGCGGCGGGCGCGATGCCCATCGCCTTCAGGCCTGCCGCGAAGCGCGTAGCGAGGCCGTGCACGCGCGTGGCGATGCGGCGCAGACCCTCGGGGCCGTGATACACGGCGTACATGCTGGCCATCACCGCGAGCAGCACCTGCGCCGTGCAGATATTGCTGGTGGCCTTCTCGCGGCGGATGTGCTGTTCGCGGGTTTGCAATGTGAGGCGGTAAGCCGGCTTGCCCTGCGCGTCGATGGTGACGCCGACCAGACGACCCGGCATGTTGCGCTTGTAGGCATCGCGCACGGCCATGAAGGCAGCGTGCGGGCCGCCGTAGCCCATCGGCACGCCGAAGCGCTGCGAGGAACCGATCACGATGTCGGCGCCCCATTCGCCCGGCGCCTTCAGCAATACGAGCGCCAGCGGATCGGCGGCGCAGATGAACAGCGCGCCCTTGCCATGCACGAAGTCGGCGTAGCGGCCCATGTCGTGAATCTGGCCGCTGGTCGACGGGTACTGCGCGAGCACCGCAAAGTAGTCGCCCTCCATCATCAACTGATGCGCCATGCCCACCTTGACTTCGATGCCAAGCGGCTCGGCGCGCTGCTTCACCACCTCGATGGTTTGCGGGTGGCAATCGCCGGCGACGATGATGACGTTGCTGTTCGACTTCGCCTGCCGCTTGGCCAGCGTCATCGCTTCCGCCGCCGCAGTGCCTTCATCGAGCAGCGACGAGTTGGCGATGTCCATGCCGGTGAGGTCGCAGATCATCGTCTGATAGTTCAGCAGCGCCTCCAGCCGGCCCTGCGAAATCTCCGGCTGATACGGCGTGTAGGCGGTGTACCAGGCGGGGTTTTCGAGGATGTTGCGGAGGATCACCGGCGGCGTCACGGTGCCGACGTAGCCCTGTCCGATGAAGCTCCTGAAAATCTGGTTCTTCTGCGCAATCGCGCGCAGTTCGGCCAGCGCTTCGACCTCGCTCTGTGCCAGCGGCAGGGCAAGCCGCCGCGAACCGACGATGTTCGATGGCACCACCTGCGCCACCAGATCTTCGAGTGAGGTGGCGCCCACCTGCGCGAGCATCTCCATCTGCTCTTCGCGATTGGGACCGATATGGCGGGGGAGGAAATCAGACATGGCGTTCGTTTTCATGCGCCGGCGGCGCGGATTACACATTGGATTCCTGCATTCGCAGGATTGACGACTGGCAGCGTAGGGTGGGCAACCCGTGCCCACGCGTCAGACAAATCGGCGCGTGGACCGCGTGGGCAACCAGTTGCCCACCTTACGGATGATCCGGTCGCCGTGACGGTCACAAAATCTTTCGGTACTGCAAAAAACCGCTGCGATCGGCGACATCGTTGTAAAGCACCATCGCACGGGCATTGGTCTCGTGCGTGAGCCAGTGCACGCGCGAGGCACCTTCAGCCTTCGCGGCCGCGTAGACGGCCTCGATCAGCGCCCGGCCGACACCCTTGCCGCGGGCATCGGCCGACGTGAACAGGTCCTGCAGGTAAACGTACGGCCCGGGCGTCCAGCACGAGCGGTGAAAGATGTAGTGCACGATGCCGAGCAGGGTGTTGCCTTCGAAGGCGCCGAGCGCAAACATCGGCTCCGCCGGATCGTGAAAGCGCGCCCAGGTCAGGTCGTACTGCTCGGGAGGCACCGACGTTTTGTAGAAGTCGAGATAGCCCTTCCACAGCGGCTGCCAGGCAGCGCGGTCGGTGGGGACGAGGGAGCGGACGGTGATGGCCATATTGCATTTGTAGGAGCGGGGGGGGGGGGGCCCCCCCCCGCCGCGGGGCGCGGCGGGGGGGGGCGCCCCCCCCCCCCCCCCGCAGACACCCCCCAAGGCGGGAGGAGGGGGGCGGAATAG